>VAYM01000051.1 GCA_005884945.1 Actinomycetota bacterium
GGCCGGGCGGAGAACCGCGACGCCGACGACGCACACGAGGAGTCCCTGGTCGAGGTCGTCCTGCGTCATCGTCGTGCGGTCGCATCTGACGAAGAACGCCTCGTCCGGTGTCCGGCCCGGGAAAGCGCCTGCGCGGAACTGGCCGGAGAGGAAGCCCTCGATCGTCTCGCGCACGGCCGTCCAGAGCGGCTCGGCGTTCGGCTCGAAGACGGTCCACTGCGTGCCGCGGTCGATCGAATGCTCGAGGAACGTGAGGTAGCGGCGCACGTTGACGTACTTCCACTCCGGGTCGGTCGACGTCGTGTGTGCACCCCAGACGACGACGCCGCGATCCGGCAGCACACGCAGCGGATTGACGTCGCACGAGGCGAGCGTGCCCACCTCGTGCTCGGTCAGCTCCCGCTCGAGGCCGACGGTTTCCGCAATCGACTCGCCGGCCGGTGCATGCCAGACGCCGCGCTCGGCGTCGATCCGCGCGTACAGCCCGGCGACGAACCCGCTCGGAGGGACGTCGACGCCGCCGGTCACGCGCAACCATGGGTAGTAGAGCGCGGCGTGCCCTGAGTCGATGCGCCGCCGCAGCGCGATCACGTCGTCGATCGACTGTCCTCGCGCGGGATCGAGGACGGCGAACCGGTTGCAGCGCTCCGCGTGGTCGACGAGCTGGTCGGTGACGTCCAACCCCGGCGCGGCGACCGTCGAGATCTCACGGATGCCCTCGAGCGCCCGCAGACCACGTGCGCAATCGTCGACGCCTTCGACGCGCTGAGCGAACAACTTCCTCCCGCCCTGGGCGAAGAACGCACGCCCCGCCGCAACGAGGTGGCAGCGGCCGCCGTAGGTCTCCTCGAGCTCGGCGGCGGTGTGCACGAGGAACGGCTCGTTGACCGGTCCCTGCTCCGCTGCACCGACGAAGCCGGCCGTCGACGTCTCGACGCCCTCGATCGACTTCGCACGATACGAGACCTCTTCGACGTAGACGCCCGGCGCCAGGTACTCGGGCACTCGCTACCGGAACCGGAACCGGAGCGCCGGTCCGAGTGGGCCGGAGGCGAGCTTCCACGTGACCCGGACGATGCCGGGCTCGCCCGCAGCGCCTTTGATCAACCCGTAGCAGACATCGCTGCTCGGACTGCAGTAGCTCGCGAGCCTCGTCGCCTGCTGCGCGGACGGACTCGCGAGCGCGGCAGTCGGAAGCGCGAAGCCGGCCGGCGCGACGGCGAGAGGCATCGAAACGACGCTACTAGCCCTCGCTGCCGCCCACAAGCGGCGCGGGCGACTACACCCGGGCGAGCTTCGAGCGCACGACCAGGCCGCGCGACGCGTACGCGAACGGATGGCGGAAGACGTCCGCCGCCTGCTCCGGCTCGACCTGAATCCTGAGGTCCTCGCCGGTCAGGTCGTCGTGCGCGACGACCACGCAGTCGCCCTTCACACGGTCCCAGAAGAGTGCGACGTTGATCGACCCGGCGAACCTCGTCGCGAGGTCGATGTAGTCCTCCAGATCCTCGTCGAGGTACTCCGCCATGCGTTCACGATGGAACCCCATGCCCGAAAGTGCGCCGGACCCAGGTCCGGGCTGCCCCGGCCGTTCGTCTACGAGATCGACCAGGTGTCGCCGGCGTGCAGGAGCGCCGCGAGGCCGCCCGCGTTCGCCTGCCGCGCAACCTCGACCTGCTCCGCCATCAGCTCGTCGTAGACGCCGCGGTCGACGTCGCGGAACACGCCGATCGGCGTCGAGCCGCAGGTCTCGCGGGTGAGGCGGCTGAGCGCGAAGGCGGCGCTCGGCTCCGCGTGATGTGCGTCGTGCACGAGCAGCGCCGCCTCGTCGCCGACGTCGACGACCTCGACGCTGCCGTCGCTCCGCTGGCGGACACCCTTCTCACCGTCGGAGCCGAAGCGGATCGGCTTGCCGTGCTCGAGGTAGATCCGGTTCGTCTTGTCGTCGCGCACGAAGTCGAACGCGCCGTCGTTGTAGATGTTGCAGTTCTGGAAGATCTCGACGAACGCCGCGCCGCGATGCGTCGCCGCCGCGCGCAGCACGTCGGTCAGATGCGCGCGATCCGTGTCGATCGAGCGCGCGACGAACGTGGCCTCGGCGCCGATCGCAACGGACAGCGGGTTGAACGGATGGTCGAGGCTCCCCATGGGTGTCGACTTCGTCCGTGTCCCGATCGGGCTCGTGGGCGAGTACTGGCCCTTCGTCAGCCCGTAGATCTCGTTGTTGAAGAGGATGATCTTGACGTTGACGTTGCGCCGCAGCGCGTGGATCAGGTGGTTGCCGCCGATCGAAAGCGCGTCGCCGTCGCCGGTGACGACCCAGACGGAGAGGTCGGGACGCGACGTCGACAGGCCGGTCGCGATCGCGGGCGCGCGTCCGTGGATCGAGTGCATCCCGTACGTCTCCATGTAGTACGGGAAGCGGGCCGCGCAGCCGATCCCGGAGACGAAGACGATCCTCTCCTTCGGGATGTCCAGCTCGGGCATGAAGGACTGGAGCGCCGCGAGGATCGCGTAGTCGCCGCAGCCGGGACACCAGCGGACCTCCTGGTCGGTCTTGTAGTCCTTGGCCGTGAGCTTGCCGTTCGTGGCCACGGCTCCATGGTAGACGCGGACGGCGCGGGCCTTAGGATCCTCCGGTCGGGCGACCAAGGAGGGGAGAGATGAAGCGAGCATTCATCCCGGCTGTCGTCGTTGCGGCCGGCGTCCTCGCGTTCGCGGTGGTGAGCGCGACGGCGAAGGAGAAGCCGAAGACCAAAGGAGCCGACGGCGGCTCGATCCACGTGATCGAGCACGCGACGAGCGACGCGGTGACGAACGGATCAGCGGCCGACGCCGCGGGGAACATCCTCACGTTCGCGAACGACGTCTTCGACAGCGTGGACAAGACGAAGGTCGGCAGCGATCAGGGGTACTGCGTCCGGATCGTCGTCGGCAAGACGTGGGAGTGCAACTGGACGACGTTCCTCGCCGACGGCCAGATCACGGTCGAGGGACCGTTCTCCGACACCGGCAACACGGCTGTCGCGATCACCGGGGGGACGGGGAAGTTCCGGAACGCGCGCGGCTGGATGGAGCTGAACTACCACAACCCCGCGGGGAGCGAGTTCGACTTCGTGTTCCACCTGATCGGGGGCGGCAGCTGACCTTGGCGATCGCGGGAGCGCATGCACTGTTGTACGCCGAGGATCCGGAGGCGGCGCGCGTGTTCTGCCGCGACGTCCTCGGCTTCTCGAACGTCGACGCCGGCGGCGGCTGGCTGATCTTCGCGCTGCCGCCCGCGGAGCTCGGGATCCATCCCGTCGAGGCCTCGACGCCCGAGCGCGGCCAACTCGAGCTGTGGCTGATGTGCCACGACCTTCCGACCGAGCAGGCAGAACTCGAAGCGAAAGGCGTTCAGTTCACAGGGCCGATCTCCGAGGCGAGCTTCGGCTCGTACGCGCCGTTCGCGATTCCGGGGGCGGGCACCGCGTGGCTCTATCAGCCGAGCCACGCGAGCCCGCTCGCGGAATCCCCGTAGCCGTTCGGGACGTGCCCGTTCGCCGGTGCGGTGCCAGGCACCGCGCCAGGAGTGTGACGATCGCTCCATAGGCTCGACGCATGAAGATGCCGTCCCGCACGGCGCCGGCCACGCCGGTTCGAGCCGACGAGACTGTGACGGCGTTAGGCGTCGATCGGGACGTGTCCCGGCTCGGCCGCGACGCGGTTCAGCCACGTCCGCACGGCCGGATACCCATCGACGTCCCAGCCGCCCTCGTGCGCCACATGCGTGTAGGCGTAGAGCGAGATGTCGGCGAGCGTGAGGCCGTCGCCGACGAGGAACTCGCGGTCCCGAAGGTGGCGGTCGAGCGTCGCGAGGACGCGGTGCCCGGCTTTCGTCAGCTCCTCACGCCGCTCCCCGGACAACCCGTCGGGCCGACCGGAGTACGTGTCCCAGAAACGCAAGACGGCGAGCGCGGGCTCGAGCTCGTACTGCTCGTAGAACAGCCACTGGAACATCTGCGCCCGCTCGTACTTGTCTGCGGGGACGAAGAGCGTCCCTTCACCGAAGTAGCACAGGATGGCGTTCGACTCGCCGAGCGGCCGGCCGTCGTCGAGCACGAGTGTCGGCACACGGAGCGACGGATTGAGCTCGCCGAGCAGCTCGCGCCGGTTCGAGCGGTCGACGACGTCGACGGTGCGACGCTCGTACGGAATCCCGAGGTGCGCGAGCAGGAGCCGAACCTTGTAGCAATTGCCGGAAACCGGGCTGTCGTAGAGCAGCATCAGGCCTCTACGAGGAGCTTCTTCTCCTCCTCGACCGCCTCGCGCGCCCACTCGATCGCCTGCTGATTCTCCGGGTCGCGGAGTCGTGCCGCGAGCGCCAGCTCGAAGAGCTCCAGCGCGCGCTCGTGGTCGCCGGCTTCGGAGTGTGCGACGCCGAGGTTGTTGTACAGCGGCCCGGCCCAGTACGGATCGCCTTCGTCGAGGCCGCGCTGCGTCCACTCCTCCTGCAGCGCGCGGTCCTCGATCGAGATCGCGCACATGTGCGCCGCGTCTCCGGCGAGGTAGCGCTCGCCCGCCTCGACCGCGCGCGCGAACGCGTCCTTGAAGAGCGGGAACGCAGCTTCGCGGTCGCCGGTCGAGCGGTACATGCGGCCGCGTTCGAGCTCGAGGCGAATGTTCGCCGCAGCGTCGTCCCCGGCGAGCGGCTCCGCCTCATCGAGCAGCCTCGCGCACCCCTCGAAGTTCCCGCGCAGCCCCTCCACTCGCGCCAGCTGAGTCAGAACCTCCGCGCGGCCGGCGGGGATCGTCTCCTGTGCGAGCTGCTTGCTGAAGCGCCGCTCGCTCGTGTCGAGATCGTCGAAATTCCAGAGCGGGCGGAGCCGGTCGGTCAATCGCGGCGCAGCGAGCCGAACCAGGTGATCGTGGCTCCAGTGGCGACCGTGCCGACACACGTCGGACACGAGCCACAGCACGCCGGCGCGGCTTCGGCCCACCGATCCGCGAACGGAGCGATCCGGTAGAGCCAGAGGCGCAGTCGCAGGACCACGAACTGATTCTACGCGTCGACGACCGCGTCGATCGCCTCGGCCACCTCGCTCGCGCGGAAGGGAATGCCGCGGACGAGGTTGTAGCCGGTCGCGTCGACGAGGAAGTCCGCGCGGATCAGCTTGACGAGCTGACCGAGGTTGATCTCCGGGACGAGGACCTTGTCGTAGCGGCGCACGACCTCGCCGGTGTTGCGCGGGAACGGATTGAGGTAGCGAAGGTGCGCGTGCGCGACCTGCTTCCGCGCGGCGCGCACTCGGCGGACTGCGGCAGCGACCGAGCCGTACGTCCCGCCCCAGCTGAGGACGAGCGTCTCCGCGCCGTCGGGGTCGTCGACCTCGAGCTCGGGGATGTCCTGCGCGATGCCGGCGACCTTCTGCGCGCGGAGGCGAACCATGCGGTCGTGGTTCTCCGGGTCGTAGCTCACGTTGCCGGTCACGTCCTGCTTCTCGAGGCCCCCGATGCGATGCTCGAGGCCCGCAGTGCCCGGGATCGCCCACGGGCGAGCGAGCGTCTCCTCGTCGCGGAGGTACGGCTGGAAGTCGCCGTTCGGCTGCGCGAACGCCGGGTCGATTGCCGGAATGTCGTCGATGTTCGGCAGCAACCACGGCTCTGAGCCGTTCGCGAGGTACGCGTCCGAGAGGAGGAACACCGGCGTGCGGTACTTCACGGCGATGCGTGCCGCTTCGAGCGCCGCGTCGAAGCAGTCCGACGGCGTGGCGGCTGCGATCACGGGGACGGGCGACTCCGAGTTGCGGCCGAACATCACGTTCAGGAGGTCGGCCTGCTCCGGCTTCGTCGGCATGCCGGTCGACGGCCCGGCGCGCTGGATGTCGGCGATCACGAGCGGCAGCTCGAGCGTGACCGCGAGCCCGATCGTCTCCTGCTTCAACACGATGCCCGGGCCGCTCGACGTGCAGACGCCGAGCGAGCCGCCGAAGCTCGCGCCGAGCGCTGCACCGGCCGCCGCGATCTCGTCTTCCGCCTGGAACGTCCGGACGCCGAAGCTCTTGTGCCGCGCGAGCTCCTCGAGGATTCCCGACGCGGGCGTGATCGGGTACGCGCCGAGGAACAGCGCGAGCTCGGATTTCACGGACGCGGCGATCAGCCCGTACGCGAGCGCCTGGTTGCCCGTGATGTTGCGATAGACGCCGGGCTGCAGCGCCGCCGGCTTGACCTCGTACTGCACTGCGAACGCCTCCGTCGTCTCGCCGAACGCGTACCCGGTGTTGAACGCCTTCACGTTCGCCGCGGCGATCTCGGGACGCTTTGCGAACTTCTGCTCGAGGAAGGCGATCGTTCCTTCCGTCGGGCGTCCGTACAGCCACGACATCAGCCCGAGCGCGAACATGTTCTTCGCGCGCTCGGCCTCGCGCTTCGTGATCCCCTCGATCTCCTTCAGCGCTTCGATCGTCATCGACGTCAGCGGGATCGCGTGTACCTCGTAGCCGTCGAGCGAGCCGTCCTCGAGCGGGTTCGTCGCGTAGCCGGCCTTCTGGAGGTTCCGCTCGGTGAATGCGTCGGCGTCGACGACGAGGATTCCGCTCGGCGGCAAGTCTTTGAGGTTCGCCTTCAGCGCCGCCGGGTTCATGGCGACGAGCACGTTGGGCGCGTCGCCGGGCGTGAGGATGTCGTGGTCCGCGAAGTGGAGCTGGAACCCGGAGACGCCGGGGAGGGAGCCCGCCGGCGCCCGGATTTCCGCGGGAAAGTCAGGGAAGGTGGCGAGATCGTTGCCGAGGGCGGCGCTCTCGGAGGTCATCCGCCCGCCGGTCAGCTGCATCCCGTCCCCCGAGTCTCCGGCAAAGCGGATGACGACGGATTCGAGCTGCTCGACGGGCTTCGACGCCACGCCCCAGTTGTAGCGCAAGGGCCGCTCCTAGGGTGCGCGGGTCAGCGGCCGCGGGGCTTGCCTCGCCGACAGCAGCATGTAGGCGCTCGTGACGAGGATCCAGCCCCAGAGGATGAACACCGGAACGAAGAAGAACGCCACGACGAGCGTGACCGCGACGAGGAATCCGATCCAGGCGAACCAGCGGGGGAACACGCCCGTGCGCAGCGCGACGAGCGACGTCCCGGCGACCATGAGCACCGCCGCCATCACGCCCGTGACGAAGAACACGTACCCGGTGTCGTTGATGAAACGGTACGTGTTCGGATCGAGGACGAACTTCTTGCTGTCTCTTGCGGTGATGGCCGGTGCGGCGAAGAAGGCGTTCGCGGCGAGCAAGAGCACGGCGCTCGCGACCCCGCCTGCGTAGGCGAGCGCGGTCAACCGTCCCGGCGCGCCCTCGGCTTCCACGAGCACGGCTCGAAGCGACGAGAGGAACACGAGCATGAGCAGGAACGCGGCGAAGAAGAAGTAGAACGCGACGATGTACTTCGTCTGGTTCGAGCTCTTGGCGAAGTAGTCGACGATCTCGCGGTCGTTGTCGTGGGGACCGTTCCCGTACATGACGATCGCGACGATGAAGCAGACGACGCCGAGGGCGCCGGCCAGCGGCCCCCAACGGTTCCACCACGCGGACATGTCCCGGAATCCTCTGGATCCCGGCGGACGGACTAAAGAAAGCACGCCGTTGGCGGATCATTGGTCCATGGCGGCCCGGAGGACGGAGCTCGAGGCGCTCTACCGAAGGCGGTTCCACGTCTTCCTCCGGGTGGCGACGGCGATCGCCCGCGACGAGCAACGTGCCTACGACGCCGTCCAGGACGGCTTCGCCGCTGCGATCCGCGACGAACGACGCTTCCGCGAGGAGGGGCCACTCGAAGCGTGGGTGTGGCGGATCGTCGTCAACGCGGCGCTCAAGACCCTGCGCGACGAGCCGCCGACGGATGTGACGCCCTCCGTCAACGGCGCGGCACCGAGCGTCGACCCGGAGCTCCGCGCCCGCATCGCCGACCTGCCGGAACGGCAACGGACGGTTCTGTTCCTGCGCCACTTCGCGGACCTCGACTACCGCTCAATCGGCGAGGCGCTCGGCATCAGCCCGGGGACCGTCGGCGCGACGCTGAGCGCAGCGCACGCATCCCTGCGACGAACACTCGAGGAGGTGCCGGAATGAGCGACGTCGACCTGCCCGTGCGGAGCGCTCTCGACGCGCTCGTCCCACAGCCGCGGCGCAGCCCGGACTGGGGAGACGTGCTCCGCCGTACGGAACCGCGGCTCTGGCGCCGGCCGCTCGTGCTCGCCCTTGCTGGCGTCGTGATCGTTCTCGGCACGGCGGCAGGCGTCACCGCCGCCCTGGGCGGCTTCGACTCCTGGCTCTCGGGCAGGCCGGGCAAGCCGGCGCCGGCGGCCGAGCAGCAGCGATTCGAGGCCGCAAACGGACGCGCCTGGGCCGCATTTCCGCGCGACACGAAGCTTCGCGAGCTGATCAGGACGACGGTCGAAGGCAAGACGTACGTGCTGTTCGGCTTCCGCAGCGGACACACGCTCTGTCTGAAGCTCAGGGCGATCTCACTGGGCCACAGCACGGATCCCGCATGCACGCCCGAGTCGGCGGTCGCGCACTCGACGTCACCGATCGTCGTCGTGAACAGCGACTTCGGATTCCAGGACCGTCGCGCGCGCGAGAGCGCCGAGTTCTCGTTCGGCATCGCCGCCGACGGCGTCTCGCAGGTCGAGGTGCGAGCGGTGGACGGCTTGCACAAGGCCGTAATCGGCGGCAACGCGTACCTCTGGGTCGAGAACGAGCCGAACACGGGCAACCGCGTGCTCGCCCTCACCGCCCACACGGCGAACGGGTCTCGCATGACGATCTCGCTGGGAACGACGTTCGGAGATCTCTTCCCGCTCGGGAGATCGGGCCGCCGACCGCGCGGACCCGGTCGCGTTGAGGCGCCGATCGCTCATCCGACCATCGGCTGGGCCGCACGTGGCGAGAAGCGAGGTTTCTCGCGCGACCGACTCGACCTCAATTCGTACGCACGAACGCACTTTGTCACCCCAACGGCCCGCTTCGTGAAGCCGGATCCACTCGGCGACACAGTCGTCGGCCTCGACGGGACGCACAGGCTGTTCGTCGTCCAAGGGCGCGGGGCGGCCGGAGGGTCGCTCTCGAATCGAGCCCTCAACGTCATCACGTCGGGTGGCGGCGGCGTCCAATCCGCAACCGTGGCGGGCGCCGCGGCGGACGGCATCGTCCGCTTGACGATCTTCGACGCGGACGGTCAGCGGTTTGCCGTGCCGCTTCGCGACAATCTGTTCGCGACGCGCGTCGCGGAGACGCAGTTCCCGTTGCGCCTCGTCGGTTACGACGCGCGCGGACGCGTTGCCGCCATCGAGACACTTCGATTCGACCTTGGCCCGCAGGTCTCGCTCCACGGACTTCGCACGATCCGCCACGTAACAGGACCGAACGGCGTGACTGCGACCGTGAAGATCGGAGGCGCCGCTCAGAGCATTCGCTGCTGGCGCATCGGGTTCAGCACCGGAGAAGCACCCACTGGCTGCTTCGAGCTGACTCCGACCGGACCGTGGGTCGATGTCGACCTCGTGCAACCAGCGGGACGCGATCTGTTCGTCATCGGGCATACGCGACCGCCCATCGCGACCGTCGAGCTCCACTTCCAGGACGGCCGCGTCGTGCAGCTCACGCCGACGGGCCGGCTCTTCGTCGCGGCGATTCCACGCGCATATCTGAAGACCGCGCGTCAGCTCGCGTTCGCGGTCGGCTACACCGGCGCGCATCGCGTCAAACAGCGACAGGGATTCGTGTTCCGCGTCAGGCCTTGACGGCACGTACGTACGCAGACGCCATGCGGTAGGAGCCCTCGCCACGCTCCACCAGCGGGCGCAAGTGGGCGACGAACCGCTCCTGCTGTTCGGAGCGAAGCTGCGGAACGTGTCCCAGTCGCGCGTCTGCGCCATCGGGTGCGGCTTGACCTCCAGCTCGTACGTGAGCTCGACATCGCGGAAGCCAGCCGCTTCCACCCAGGATAGGAGATCGCGTTCGTCCCAGCCGACGAGCGTATGGGCGCTGAAGCAGCCCTGCAGCTTCTGCGCGACGCCCCAGACGTCCGCCACGTCGTACCCGGAGAAGAGACCGTCGGGTTCCGGCCAGCCGAAGCTGTTGACCGGCTCGAACATCGACAACCGCCCGCCGCCGCGCAGCACGCGGAAGAACTCGAGCAAGGTCTGCGGCTTGTCGTGCAGGTAGATGAGCGTGCTCCGCGTCGTCACGACGTCCACCGACTCGTCGTCGAACGGAAGCTCGTCGGCCGATGCGCGCACGAACGCGCAGCGCGGGTCGCCGTCCGCGATCTCGCGGCAGACGTTCAGGACGTCCTCCGAGACGTCGGTGAAGACGACCGTGCCGCCGTCACCGACGAGCTCGAGCGCACCGAACCCGATCAGTCCTTCGCCGCAACCGACGTCGAGGACGGTGTCACCGGGCCCGATTCGCGCCCCCTCGACGACGCGCCGCCGAAACGCGTCGAACATCGCCTGGGACTCGCGCCGCGCTTCCTCGCTGCCGCCGAAGCGGCGCTCGGTCAGCCAGGTCGCCCAGCGGTCCGGCACGCCGGCTACTCAGCCTCGCGCAAGAGCCCTTCGAGGTCCAGCGGCTGGGTGAACATGGCGACGCCCTCGCCGGCCATCGGCCACTGTTCCTTGGGCCGGTCCCAGTAGAGCTCGACCCCGTTTCGATCCGGGTCGCGGAGGTAGATCGCCTCGCTGACGCCGTGATCGCTCGCACCGCTCAGGCGGATGCCGGCCTCGAGCACGCGGCGGACTGCATCGCTGAGCGCGGCGCGGGTGGGATAGCGGATCGCAACGTGGTAGAGGCCGGTCGTCCCGGGCGGAGGCGCCGGGCCGCCACGCGACTCCCACGTGTTGAGGCCGATGTGGTGGTGGTAGCCGCCCGCGGACAGGAACGCGGCGGAATCGCCCATTCGCTGCATCACGTCGAAGCCGAGGACGTCACGGTAGAAACCGAGCGAGCGCTCGATGTCCGCCACCTTGAGGTGGACGTGTCCGATGTCGACGCGGGAATCGATTCCCACGCTTACATCCTGCCCCTGCTACCGTGCGTGCTCAAGCGAGAACGAGTTCGGCTCGCGCGTCAAGCGCCTCCCTGCCCGTTCGTGAAGTGGCAAAGGAGGTGTTTTTTCTATGGCGAGCGGAACCGTCAAGTGGTTCAACGACAGCAAGGGCTACGGCTTCATCGCGCCCGAGGACGGAAGCAAGGACGTGTTCGTCCACCACTCGAACATCGCCGGTAACGGCTTCAAGAGCCTCACCGAGGGCGCCAAGGTCGAGTTCGAGCAGCGCGAAGGCGCGAAGGGCCCGGAGGCGATCAACGTCGTCCCGGCCGGCTCATAAGTGGGCGGCAAGGAAGAGAAGATCGAGTTCGAGGGCGAGGTCACCGAGGCGCTGAGCAACGGGAAGTACCGCGTCATGCTCGACAACGGTCACGAGGCGCTCGGCTACACGGCCGGAAGGATGCGGCGCTACCGCATCAGGATCCTGCCGGGAGACCGGGTGCAGATCGAGCTCTCGTCCTACGACCTGACTCGCGGTCGGATCGTCTACCGGCATCGGTAGACGGTCCGACCCACGGGTCGCGCCCGACGCTCGTGGTCAGCACGAGCCCGACGAGCGACCAGAGCACGTAGCCCATCCACGGGTCTCCGATCACGTCGGTCTGGACGGCGAGCGCCAACGCGGCGCCGAACGCAGCCGCAGCGCCGACCGCAGTCCACCAGCGCGTCCGCCGCGCGGCCCGCACGAGCCCGACGAGGAGCGCGGCGACCCAGGCCGTCCAGAGGACTGACCCGAGGATGCCCATCTCCGCGCCCATCTCGGTGTAGTTCGATTCGCCCGCCTTGATCGGTGTCGCGGTGCGCGACGCGGTCTGGCCCGCGTTCCCCAGCCCGTAGCCCTGCGGGTGGTGGACGACCGTCGTTCGGGCTGATCGGATTCCCAGTTCCTCCGGGATGCGTCTTCGCCTGCTGATGCTGGTACGCGAGGTCGGCCTTCGTGAACCGTCCGGTCGGCGCGATGTGCGGAAAGACGTGGACCCACGCGACACTGACGCCGATCGTCACGATCGCGGCGCCGACGGGCCACCAGCGGCGCTGCGCGTATGCGAAGACGACGAGCCCGACCGCCAGCGCCACGAGCGATGAGCGCGAGAACGTGAACAGCAATCCGGCCGCGACGACGGCGCACAGCGCAGCCAGCAGGCGAGCGCGACGGCGCAGCGCGACCGCGAGCAGCAACGCAACGGTCAGCATGTACGCAGTTGCGAGCGGCGACAGGAAGAGGGACACGAGCCGCCGCAGGAACGGCTTGTCGCCGCCGACGTTGTAGATGAAGTTCTCCGGCAGCCTGCCGGTGCCGTGGTAGTCGTAGCCGAGGTGCTTGTCGAAGTACGGAACGACCGCCGAGTTGCGCCACCACGAGATCGAGATCGCGTACACGTCGATCAACCCGAGCGCAGCCACCACCGCGGCGGCGCCGACGATCGTCCAGGCGAGCCGTCCGAGCTCCTCGCGCCGGACGACGAGCGACCGTCCGACGAAGTACGCCGCAACCGGGATCAGGTCGTGCTTCAGCGCGAGCCCGACCGCGTGACGGTCAGCAGATCCGCCGAGCACGTTCTGCGGGATCAGCGCGTACACGCACACGAGCGCGCCGTAGGCGAGTGCGAGTGCGTCGATCGCTCCCGGCCGAAACGGAAGCGAACGCGAGCGCGCGGCGTCAAGGACGACCCGAGCGAGCGCGACCGCCAGCAGGATCTCCTTCCACGCCTGGATTGCCGTCAGCGCACTCCCGCGAACGCCGGCTCCGTACAGGGCCGCGCCCACGGCGTTGTGCACGGCGACGCCGACGATCCAGAGGTAGACGGCGGCCACCGGCCGCCGCCAGACGACGATCGCGCCCGCGAGGAGGGACAGTGCGTAGACCGCGAGCGCGATCCCCGTGGTCATCTCATGAGCGTATAGCGGGTGTCTGCCGGCCAATCCCCGCTCGAAGCTCGATCAAGCTATTCGCCCCAGGGCCACATAAGGCGCACCCTCCCTTCGCTGACCGATCCGCAGTTCGAGGGATCTATGTTGTCATGAGGAAGCGCCGATTGACTAGGGCTGAGGAAGACAGTGACCCAAAAGGCCCATTGACTTATGTATCGTCCCGCGACCAAGATGCCAGAGGCCATGCCGACGCGAACGGAGGGGCAGAACACCGAAACGATCGGCTCGCGCCTGAAGCGGCTTCGGCTCGAACGCGGCTTTTCTCAGCGCGATCTGTCCTCGCCCGGCGTCTCCTACGCGTACATCTCGCGGATCGAGGCAGGCGCACGGACGCCGTCGGTCAAGGCCCTCCGCATGCTGGCCGCGAAGCTCGGAGTCTCCGTCGAATACCTGGAGACCGGCCGCGACATTCGCGACACCGACGCACGCGAGCTCGAGCTGGCCGACGCCGAGCTCGAGCTGCGGCTCAACGACGACACGGCCGGAGCGGAACGACGGCTCCTCGCTGTGCTCGAGGACGCGCGCCGCGCCGGCGACAATCTGGCCGCAGGTCGTGCGTCGATCGGCCTCGGGTTTGCGGCCGCGCGAAATGGCAACCATCTCGACGCCGTCGAGCGGCTCGAAGCTGCGCTCGCCGAATATCCCCTACGCCCGCATCTGCGTCCGGACGTGTTCGCGACGCTCGGCCAATCCTATGCGGCCCTCGGCGCGCCCGACCGGGCCGTGCGAGTCTTCGAGGAATGCCTCGCCGCGGCGACGGAGAACGCGTCCGAGGACATCGCAGTCCAGGTCCGTTTCGCCGCATTGCTCAGCTATGCGCTCAGCGACGCCGGCGACTACGACCGCGCGACCGAGGTCGTTCGCGACGCGCTCGCGCGCGCGCAGTCCGACGCTGACCCGCACAACCGGATTCGCCTCTACTGGTCGATCGCACGCGCTTCCGGCATGGAAGGCCGGTCGGCCGAGGCGCTGCACTACATCCGCAAGGCCATCTCGTTGCTGGAAGCGACCGACGACACCACGCAGCTCGCGCGCGGCTATCTCCTCTCGGCAGGCATCGAGGCGCGCGAGGGACGCGCCGACAAGACGCGAGAGCAGCTCGAGCTCGCCGAACGGCTGCTGACCCATCATCCCGAGGCGCGTGACGTCGGGATGCTCCGCATCGGACAGTCGCGTCTCGCCGCGCTCGAAGGCGATCCCGGCAACGCAGTTGAGCGAGCGCGCGAGGCACTCGACATCCTCGGCGACTTTCACGGCGGCGAGCAAGGCGCCGCGGTGTGGGCCCTCGCGCGCGGGTTTGCCCTGCAGGGAGACGAGGCGGGCGCGCGCGACGCGTATCGGCGAGCGGTCGCGTCGCGCAGCGGACCTCGGCCTGAAGGCCGACGTCGAAGCAGCCCGGAAGGGTTGACGATCGAGCGGGTCGTCCGGCCCGCAGGCCCGTACTCGCTTGCGCTTTGCGTCCGCCACGCGACTGACGCAACGCGTCATGTTCGCGACGGCATGTTGACGACGACGGTTCGGACCGCCGACCGGGTCGAGCTCGCGAGCGCACACCAGCTCGTCGACGGACGCGTCACTCTGCGCGCCGCGAGCGAGGAGGGGCTCGAGCGCCTCCGGTTCGTGCTCGCCGTCGACGACGACCACACCGAGTTCCTCCGCCGGTTCGCGCGCGACCCGATGATCGGGGAGGTGACGCGCCGGTTCCGAGGCCTGCGCGTCCTTCGCCTATCCTCGGTCGCACACGCGCTCGTACGCGCGTTCTGCGGACAGCTGGTCGACACGCGCCGTGCGCGCGAGCTCGAGTACCGCATCGTCCGTGGCACGTGCGAGCGCGTCGAGGGCACGACGTTCAACGCACCTCCGACGACGCAGACGTTCGCAGCGCTCGCGCCGTCGCGGTTGCGCGCGCTGGGGCTGCACGCCCGCCGCGCGGCCGCACTCGTCCGCATCTGCCGGTCACTCGAGCTCGAGCGGCTGCACGATCTTCCGACCGACGCGGTCGCCGCGCGGCTCGAGCGCGAACGCGGCGTCGGCCCGTGGACGGTCGGCGTCGTCTGCATGCAAGGGCTCGGCCGGCCCGAGCGCGGGATCGTCGGCGACCTCTCGCTCGTAAAGCTGATGTCCGACCTGCACGGCCGCTGGGTCGAAGGTCACGAGACCGCCGAGCTGCTCGAGCCGTACGGCGAATGGGGCGGCCTTGCGAGCGTCTACCTCGGGCTTGCGTACCACGGAGGCCTGATACCGCTGCCCGGCCCTTCGCGGGCGAACAAGCCGCCGGCATTCTTCCGGACGGCGCCGGCCACGCCGTGATCGAGCTCGTCATCGGCGACATCACGCAGGAGGAGGTCGACGCGATCGTCAACGCCGCGAACTCGACGCTGCTCGGCGGCGGCGGCGTCGACGGCGCGATCCACCGTGCCGGCGGGCCGTCGATCCTCGCGGAATGCCGGGATCTCGGCGGCTGCCCGACAGGCGAGGTGAAGGCGACCGGCGCGGGGCGGCTGAGCGCGAAGCACGTCCTGCACGCGGTCGGGCCGGTCTGGCGCGGCGGCGATGCCGGCGAGCCGGAGCAGCTCGCGTCCTGCCACACGCGTGCGATCGAGCTGGCAGCCTCGCTCGGCGACCGGACGGTCGCGTTTCCGGCGATCTCGACCGGCGCGTACGGCTACCCGCTCGAGCTCGCAGCGCCGGTGGCGATCCGCGCGACGCAGGACGCGATGCGAGTGCATCCGGACGTCGAGCTCGCCCGCTTCGTCTTCCGGGACGAAGCGACTCTCGCACCGTACCGCGCGGCCCTCGGCTCCTAGACTCTCTCTCCATGAGCCGGAAGGTCGCGATCCTCGGTGCGGGGAAGATCGGCGAGTCGCTGCTCGCGGGCCTGCTGAGCTCCGAGTGGTGCGCGCCCGACGAGGTCGTCGTCACGGGGCGCCGCGAGGAGCGCGTGCGCGAGCTCGAGGAGCGGTACGGCGTCCGTGGGACGCTGTCGAACGCCGAAGCCGTCCACGGCGCGTCGCTCGTCGTGATCGCAGTCAAGCCGCAGGACTTCGAGACGCTGCTCGGCGAGGTCGGCGGGCTGCTGACAGAGGAGCAAACGGTTCTGTCGGTCGCCGCGGCGATCCCGACCGCGCACATCGAAGCTCGTGTTGCGCCCGGCGTCCCGGTCGTGCGCGCGATGCCGAACGCGCCGGCGCTCGTGCACGAGGGCATGGCCGGCGTGTGCGCGGGCGCGCACGCTGGCGACGAGCACCTCGCGGTGGCGGAGGAGGTGCTCTCTCACCTCGGCGCCGTCGCGCGCGTCCCCGAGCCGTACATGGACGCGGTCACGGCCGTGTCCGGTTCGGGCCCGGCGTACTTCGCCCTGCTCGCCGAGGCGATGATCGAAGCAGGGATCCTGCTCGGCCTCGGGCGTGAGACGTCGACCCAGCTCGTCGTGCAGACGATGCTCGGAACCGCGAAGCTCCTCCGCGACGAGGGCATCCATCCGGTGGAGCTACGCGAGGCGGTCACGTCGCCGGGAGGGACGACCATTCAGGCGATCCGCGAGCTGGAGCAGGCAGGCGTGCGCGCAGCGTTCCTGAACGCGATTCAGGCCGCAATGGTGAGATCGCGCGAGCTCGCCTCGGGACAGATGTGAAGGCGCGCGACGTCGAGCTCGTGATCGTCGAGGACGCGAGCGAGGTCGCGGCTTTGACCGCCGGGCATCTTGCTCGCGCTGCGCAGGAAGGCAGGGGCATCGTCCTCACGGGCGGGCGTACGCCGAAGGAGGCGTATGAACAGGCCGCGAGGAACGAGCCCGACTGGAGCAAGGTCGAGCTCTGGTGGGGCGACGAGCGTTGCGTTCCGCCCGACGACGAGAACTCGAACTACGGGATGGCAAAGAAGGCTTTGCTCGACAACCTCGAGCGCGGGCCGCGCGCGGTGCATCGCATCAAGGGCGAGCTCGGAAAGGAGCAGGCCGCGGCCGACTACGAGCGTGAGCTCGGCGACACGAAGCTCGATCTCCTGCTGCTCGGAATCGGACCGGACGGACACGTTGCGTCGCTGTTCCCGAACGCGCCGACGCTCCGCGAGAGCCGGCGCGTCCTGCCGGCGGAGCCGGGGCTGGAGCCGTTCGTCGACCGCGTGACGCTGAGCCTGCCCACGCTGCGCGGGGCGGCCGAGATCCTGTTCGTCGTCGCGGGCGCAGAGAAGGCCGACGCAGTCCGCCGGGCATTCGTGGAAGAACCGGGCGAAGCGACCCCCTCGAGCCTCGTCCGGGCGGAGAGCGGGCGGACGACTGCAATCCTCGATCGCGCTGCTGCAGCCAAATTGGAGGGTTGACAGCCGCGTTCCTATATGTAGAACTGCGGGCGGGGCAGGCCCGTGCAAGACACACTCGTCCTCGACAAACCCGAGCAGCTGAAGGCACTCGGGCACCCCTTGCGCGTGCGCGTCCTCGAGATGCTCGGCCAGGAGGGCAGGGAGCAGTTGACGAATCGCGAGCTCGCGCAACGGCTCGCCGTCGACCCCGGCCATCTGCACTTCCACGTCCGGATGCTCTTGAAGGCGGGGCTGATCGAGCTCGCCGACGACAGTGCGGGACGCGAAAAGCCGTACCGCGCAGTCGCGAAGACGTTCCGCGTCGCCCCTGAGCTGCTCGCTTCCGGGGGCGCACGCGACATCCAGGCGGCGATGATCGACCAGGTGCAGCGCGCGCACGGGTTGTACTCGGAGAAAGGTCGGTTCCGCGGGGCGCAGCTCGAAGTGCGGCTCACGTTGGAACGCGCGCTCGAGATGATGACCGCGTTCCTCTCGGCCACTCAGGATGTCGAAGACCAGGCCGCGGACAAGATCGTGGTCACGATGTTCGCGCACCCGCCCGCCTCGCAGGACTAAGCAGGTAGCAAGGGCGAATTGAGCGGCCGTCGCGCGGGCCTTCGGCGCGCGCGGTGAGCTCTTTCCTGCGCACTCCGCGGCGGCGCATCGCGCCGCCGCTACGACGCGCGACTCGTCGCCCTCGGGCGTCCTCACTTTTCAAGCGAAGGGTCAGACCTCGGATCTGACCCTTCTAAAGCGTGGGCGGCAAGAGCGGCGAGGCAAGCTCCACTTCGATCTCGCGCCGCCGCGCCAGTGCCTGCAGCACGAGCACGGTGTCCGCAACGGGGATGTCTTCGAGGTACTCCGTCCGCGTCTCGAAGGACTCGAGCACCAACTCGATTGCAACCGTGTATCCCGCGACGTCGTCGGCGGTGATGAACGCCATCGCGTCGGCGACGTCCGTCGGAAACCCGTCGTGCGTGCGCAGGTCGTCGGCGAGGACGCGCGCCTCGCGCCAGCGTCCGAGGACGAGGAGCGCGAGGCCGGCCGCGTACTTGCCGATCGGGGACTGCGCGCTCGCCGCGCCTTCGTCGAGCGTCCAGGTCGCGTCGCCTTCCGCCGCCTCCCAGTCCGCCGCCAGGACGTGCGCCTTCATCGCGCCGATCGGCCGCCCCCAGCTCCCCGCCGGAGCGGCCTCGTAGCTCTCCCGCCAACGCTCGGCCGCACGCTCGAGCCACGGTCGCGACTCCTCGGTCTCCCCGGCCATGAGCAGCGCGAGGCCGGCGGCGTTCGCGGCGTTGCCCATGCGGGTCAGCTGCCGCTGGCGTGGGTCCGGTTCGTCCGGCAGCCGACCCTCCCCGTCCCGGTAACGTGCTTGTGCTCGCGTTGCTAGTTCCCGCCAGTCGGGCACCACGGGAGCTTAAGGCCATGGAAACGACGTTCTACGACCTCCCTTTCACGCTCGCGCCCGGACGCGTGTTCACGCCTCGGCCCGCGACGCAAGGGGTCGTTCGCGTGGCCGGGAAACTGATCGGCGACGAGCCGAAGCTCGTGGCGGACGTCGGGACCGGCAGCGGCGTGATCGCCGTCTCGCTCGCGGCACGGCATCCACGGATCGAGGTCTGGGCCGTCGACCAGAACCCGGAAGCCGTCGCGCTCGCGCAGGCGAACGCGCGCCGCAACGGCGTCGCCGAGCGCGTGCACGCGATCGAGGGTGACCTCCTCGAGCCCGTGCCGGTGCCGGTGGACGTCGTCGTCGCGAACCTGCCCTACCTCCCGGATTCGCTCCACGATCCGCGCTACAGCAACGAGCCCGGCGACGCGATCTACGCGCCGGGCGACGGACTCGATCCGTACCGCCGATTGCTGAACGCGTGCCGGGATGGCAAGCTCGTCACGCCCGGCGGCGTCGTCGTGATCCAGTTCCACCGCGAGGCGCTGACCGCGAACTGCTGGGAGCTCGAAGACCTCCGCACGCGGCTCGAAGAGAAGCAAGAAGTCGCCGCGTAGACTCATCTGCGTGCCGCGCAACCTGCGTGAGGTGGTGTTCGTCGACGGTGTGCGCACCGCGTTCGGGCGCGCGGGCCCGAAGGGCATGTTCTGGAAGACGCGCGCCGACGACATGGCGGTCAAGGTCGTGCGCGAGCTCGTGCGCCGGAATCCCCAGATTCCGCTCGAGCGGATCGGCGACGTCGTCTTCGCGGCGACCGCGCAGGTCGGCGACCAAGGGCTGACGCTCGGGCGTGACGTCGCGCTGCTCGCGGGAATTCCGCAGTCGGTGCCCGGATTCGCAGTCGACCGGATGTGCGCCGGTGCGCTGACCGCCGTGACGGCAGGCGCAGGCGAGATCGCGCTCGGCGCTGCCGACGTCGTCCTCGCAGGGGGCGTCGAGCACATGGGCCACCATCCGATGGCGGAGGAAGTCGACTTCAACCCGCGCTTCGTCGCGGAACGGCTCGTCGACACGTCCGCGGTGACGATGGGCGCGACGGCTGAGAACCTGCACGACCGGTTCCCGCAGATCACGAAGGACGACGCGGACGCGTTCGCGGTTCGGTCACAACGGCGCGCCGCCGCCGCGTGGCAGAACGGCGTCATGCGCGAGACAGTCGTGCCGATGACGGTCTTCGGCGACGACGGTTGGCGCATTGCGGACGTCGACGAGTTCATGCGCCCCGACACGTCGCTGGAAGGTCTCGCGCAGCTGCGCACGCCGTTCCGTCCGGGCGGCCGCGTGACAGCCGGGAACTCGGCCGGGCTCACGGACGGAGCGACAGCATGTTTCCTCACTGCCGAGGAGACCGCGGCGGAGCTCGGGCTCGAGCCGAAGATGCGGCTCGTCGCATTTGCCTTCGCGGGAGTCGAGCCGGAGCTGATGGGCATCGGGCCGATCCCGGCGACGAAGCGCGTGCTCGGCCAGACGGGGCTGACGCTCGACGACGTCGGATTGTTCGAGCTGAACGAGCCCTTCGCCGTCCAGGTGCTGACGTGGTGCGACGGGATGGGCATCGATCCGGACGATCCGCGCCTGAACCCGTACGGCGGGGCGATCGCGTGTGGGCATCCGCTCGCCGCGACGGGCGTCCGGCTGATGGCGCAGCTCGCGTACGGCTTCCGCGAGCGGCCCGAGGTGCGCTACGGGTTGACGGCGTTGTGCGTCGGCATGGGAATGGGCGCGGCCGTCCTCTGGGAGAACCTTGGCGCCGGTCACTGATTTCCGCGTCACGCGCGCCGGCGACGTCGCGCTCGTCACGATCGACAACGGCGAGGACTACACCAAGCCGACGTTCTTCGGCGAAGCCGCGATGCAGTCCCTCGACCGAGCGCTGGCGGAGCTCGAGCAAGGCGACTTCGCCGCAGCCGTGATCACCGGCAAGCCGTTCTTCTTCGCCGCCGGCGCGGACATCACGGAGTTCCCGAGCATCACAGCCGAGCGTGCGCGCGAAGGAAGCCGCGCAGGCCACGAGCTCTTCGGCCGGCTCCGCGCGCTGCCGTTTCCGACCGTTGCCGCGGTCAACGGCGCCTGTCTCGGCGGCGGCGTCGAGCTCGCGCTTCACTGCACCGCGCGCACGGTGTCGACCGCGGTCCGGCACTTCGCGCTGCCGGAGGTGTTCCTCGGCCTCTTCCCGGCGTGGGGTGGAACGCAGCTGCTCCCGCGGCTCGTGGGGCCCGAGACCGCCGTCAAGGTGATCGTCTCGAACCCGCTGCGACAGAACCGGATGCTCACCGGTGCGCAGGTCGCGGAGCTCGCTATCGCCGACCGCCTGCTCGAGCCGGTGGAGTTCGTGGACGAGTCGCTCGCGTTCGCGCGAGAGCTCGCGGAGCGTCCGCCCGACCGCATCGAGCCGGACTGGTCCGAGGCGGAGACGATCTTCCGGCGCGCGCGCACAGCCGTGGACGACCAGGTTCACGGTGCCGCGCCCGCTCCGTACACAGCGCTCGAGCTCATCGAGGGCGTTCGCGAATGGACACTCGAAGACGGCTGCCGGCGTGAAGAGGACGCGATCGCGGAGCTCCTCCCGAGCCCCCAGGCGCAGGCGTCGATCTACGCGTTCCGGCTCGTCGAGCAGCGCGCAAAGAAGCGGACCGGACGGCCGGCGGCCTCGCCGCGCGAGATCGAACGCGTCGGCATCGTCGGCGCGGGGCTGATGGCGCGCCAGATCGCAACGCTGTTCCTCCGGCGCCTCGAGGTCCCGATCGTGCTCCGCGACGTGAAGCAGGAGATCGTGGACGAGGCGATCGACGACATTCGCGGCGAGATCGCGGCACAGGTCGCCAAGGGCCGCTACGACGAAGGCAAAGGGCGGTTCCTCGGCTCACTCGTCTCGGGCGCGCCGAGCTCGAGCGCGCCGTCTCCGACGTGTGCGTCCTCGCGACGAACACATCGTCGCTCTCCGTCACGGACATGGCGGCGGACCTGCGCGCACCGGCGCGTGTCGTCGGCCTGCACTTCTTCAACCCCGTCGCGCTGATGCCGCTGCTCGAGATCGTGCGTGCGGAGGAGACAGACGACGAGACGTTCGCGACCGCGTTCGACATCGGGACGAAGCTGCGCAAACGGCCGGTGCTCGTCGCCGACGCGCCCGGGTTCGTCGTCAACCGCGTGCTCACCCGGATGACGCGAGTGATCATGGATGCGATCGAGCACGGCACCCCCACCGAGGACGTCGACGAGGCGGTGATGTCGCTCGGGATGCCGATGGCGCCGTCGGTCTTGCTCGCGATGGTCGGCCCGCGCGTCGCGAACCACGTGCTCGAGACGATGCACGAGTCGTTCCCGGACCGGTTCCCGCTCTCGCCGACGCTCGCCAACTTCGCGGCCGGCAACGACGAGGTCGTAATCGTCGATCAGGATCCCTGGACACGTGCGGAGATCGTCGAGCGCGTGCTCGAAGCGGTCGCAGACGAGATCCACCGCCTGCTCGACGAAGGCGTCGTCCCGGAGGCCGCGGACGTCGACACATGCCTGCTGCTCGGCGCGGGGTGGCCGTTCTTCCTCGGCGGAATCACGAAGCACCTCGACCAGACCGGCGTCAGCGAGCGTATGTTTGGCGAGACTTTCGGCGACATCCGAGCAGCGGCAACAGCCTGATGGCCCACGACGACTGGCGCATTCGCATCGAGCTTCCGGACGAGGACGGCGCGCGCGGCTTCCTCGAGCGCCTCCACCTCGCGCGCAGCGATGCGGACGAGCTGGCGGAGGAGCTGCGACACGGGCGGCTCCCCGTCTCGCAGGACGGCAACACGATCTTCGTCTACGCACCATCGGCTCTGCAGGCGGAGCAGGCGAGCCGGGTCGTCGAGCGCGAGCTCCAGGACGAGGGGATCACGCCGAGGCGCTTCGTGACGGAGCACTGGCTCGGAGACGAGGAACGCTGGGACGACGAGCCGCCGCAACCGGACATCGAAGAGGACCTCCTCCGCCGCGGCTATGCGCCGTGGGAGGTGCGGGTCGAGTGCAAGAACCTCGACGAGGCGCACAAGCTCGCCGAGCAGCTCCGCCAAGAGGGCTACGGCGTCTCGCGGACGTTCACGTACGTGATCGCCGGGACCCAGAACCGCGACGAAGCCGTCGAGCTCGCCCGTCGCATCCACGGGGAGGTTGAGCCGGGCGGCGAGCTCGTCTACGAGGTCCAGCCGAGCAACCCGTTCGCGGTTTTCGGCGGTCTCGGGGGCTAGGAGGGTATACTGGGAAAGCGGCTCGCCCAAGGGGGTTCGCGAGTCCGCCCTCGTTGATTCGTTGCAGCGCACGGATGCGCTGCGTGCATGCAGGAGACGACACAGATTCCGACCGCCGAGTCGGAGGCCACGGACGGCCTGACGGCCGCCGCCCTCCGAGCAGAAGCCTGGGCAGGCGAGCCCTTCCTGCGCGAAGGCGAGGATCCGGCACGCGTGCTCGCGCCCGGGACATCGCGCCGCCGTGCCGTCGACGACGCGATCGCCGAGATCGAGGCGGGGAACAGGAAGCCGTCTCCGCGCTGGAAGGTGGAGTACGGCCTCATGCTCGGGCTCGAGCGCGTGCTCGCCGAGCAGCCCCCGCACCTCGCTTCGGGTACCGAGCTCCAGCACGTCAACGGGAACGGCAACGGCGTCGCGCTCGAGGAGCCCGTCGAGGAAGAGGAGGAAGACGAGCCGGTCGAGGAGTCGTCCGAGGACGCACTCGAGGAGCAGGAGGCCGCGACAGGTTGGACCGGCCCCGACCCCGGTGCGGTGCGCCGCTACCGGTTCCGTCATCCGACCGCTTCAGGCAAGACGATCGCAGCCGCAGGCTTCGTCGAGGCCGCGCGCACGCTCGGCGTGCTCATCCTCACGCACCGCCGCCTGCTCGTCTCGCAGTTCGACCGCGACCTGAGGGCGGAGGGATACGGCGACCGTTTCTCACCGGCGATCGAACGCGGGCAAACGCCGAAGCGCGACAACCCGCTGACGATCCAGACGTATGCGTGGTTCGCGCGCCACCAGGCGTCGCTCTCGCGCGAGGCGTATCAGCTCGTGATCTGCGACGAAGCGCACACGGCGCTCGGCGAGAAGACGTCGAGTGCGATCCGCTCGTTCCCCGAGCCCATCTACATCGGCATGACGGCGACGGAGCAGTTGATCGCGAAACAGGTCTCGGACGTGTTCCCCGCGTCCGTCGACGACCTTCCGCTGCAGGACGCTGCGCGCCGCGGGCTCATCGCGCCGCTCCGCTGCCTGCGCGTCCCGCCCGTCGCCGCGATCAACCAGGTGCCGATCGTCGGCGGCGACTTCGACCAGGAGATCCTCGCCAAGACCCTGGACCACCAGGCGCTCAACCAGGCTGCGGCGTCGCTCTATCGCGACCGCTTCGACAACACGCCGGGCATCGTCTACGCAGCCGGCGTCGACCATGCGTACAACCTCGCCAAGGAGTTCCGCGCCGCCGGCCTGAAGGCGGAAGCCGTCTCGGGTCGCACGCCGCCGGTCCGCCTCGCCGAGACGCTCGCGGCGTACGAGCGCGGCGAGATCAACGTCCTCATCAACGCGATGCTGCTCGCCGAGGGCTGGAACTCCCCTCGCGCGACCGTCTGCATGCACCTTGCGCCGACCGCCTCGCGCCGCGTGTACCAGCAGCGCATCGGCCGGATCATGCGCATGCACCCGCGCAAGGAGGCCGGGGTCGTCGTCGACTTCGTTCCGAAGGCCGCGACGCACACCGAGCGCGTGATCTCGCTTCACTCGCTGCTCGACGCCGACTTCTACCGCGAAGGTGCGCGCGTCACGCCCGCCCCGCGCCGACGCATGCAGCGCCGTGCCCGCCGACGTCTGACTCCCGCGCCGTGGCTCGTGCCCGTCACGCCCGATGCGCGTCGCCGGCTCAGCGTGATTACACGCGAGTGGCAGCGCGTCGACCCGAAGTACCTCGACGAGGACGAGCAGCGCTACTGGGCCACGATCGCCGGCCGCCAGATCCGGTTCGACGAGCGCGCCGCCTTCGTCACGAAGCTCACCGATCGTGGCGCGTCGCGCGCGTGCCTCGAGCAGTTCCTCGCGACGTGCGCCGCGGAGAACCCGAACCGACGGCTGCGCATGATCGCGCTCTCGGATCGCGTGTCGATGAACGTCGAGCGCGCCGACTTCGACGACCTCGTCACGCTCGTGACGCAGGCACCCACCTGGGAGAAGGACCGCATGAGCGGAATCCGCGTCCTGCTCCGCGCGATCGCCGAAGGGAAGGTCGACGCACCGGAGCAGATCCTCGCCCGGTGGACGTGGCGGCTCGCACGCGCGTCCCGCAAGGTGCAGGATCGGCGCGCGAGCAGCGAGTTCCCGGAGGCGAAGCGGCTGCTCGGCGCGCTCGCAAACTCGCGCGGACACCGCCACGAGGAGAACGCGGCGAAGCTCGTCAACGCCGCGCGCGAGCTTCCGCTCACCGTCGGGGCCGCGCTGCTCGCGTCGGCCGAGGGATACACGCCGCGCGCCACGCAGCTGATCGAGGCCGCACGCGAGAAGCTCGGGACGCTCCCCGAGATGGCGGAGGCTCTCGCGGAGAACCTGCCCGCGCCGAAGCTGACCTCCAGCCGGTCCCGCCGGCGCAAGCGGCGGAAGCGGAGGAAGGGCGGCGCGGAGGCGCAGCAGCAGCAGCAGCAGCAGCAGCGGGGCTCCGAGAACGGCGCCGCTCCCGAGGCCGATGCCGAAACCCAAGCGCCGCAGCCCTCAGCCGACGGCGACGAGCCTGCGAAGAAGCCCCGACGGCGGCGAAAGGCGAAGCCGTCGGAGGACGTCGCGCCGCCCACGGGGACGCCTGCAGCGGAGCTGTAACGAATCCGACAGCTAGCCTGACTAGTAGGACAAGCCAGTGGGTGGCCTGCTCCTCATCCTGATCGCCTTCCTCGTCGGCGTGATCACCGCCTTCACGCCGTGCGTTCTCCCCGTCCTGCCGATCATCCTCGCCGGCGGCGGCACCGCCGAGAATCCGCGGCGGCCGTACGCGATCGTCGCCGGGCTCGTCACGACGTTCACGCTGTTCACGCTTGCGGGCACGTGGATCTGGAGCGAGCTCGGGATCGGCGCGAAGTACCAGCTGCGGATCGGCGTCGCCGCGCTGCTCGTCGCGTCACTCACGCTCATCGTCCCGAAGGTCGGCGAGTGGCTCGAGCGGCCGTTCCGTTTCCTCACGCGGCGGCGCGCGGGCGACCTCGGCGGAGGCTTCCTGCTGGGCGCGAGCCTGGGCCTCGTGTTCGTGCCGTGCGCGGGGATCCTCCTCGGTGCGGTGATCACGAACGTCGGCACGCATCGCGTCAGCGTCGAATCGGTCCTCGTGCTGATCGCGTTCGCGCTCGGGACGGCGCTGCCGATGCTGCTCGTCGCGCAGGGCAGCCGCCGCGTGACGACGTCGTTCCGCGCGCACGCGCAGACGGTCCGCATCGTCGGCGGGGTCCTGATGGCGGCCGCGGCGGTCGTGCTCTACCAGGGCTGGCTACAGAGCCTGCAGACGAAGGTTCCGAGCTGGACCACGAGCGCGGAACAGTGGCTTCTGCGCGGCGGCACCGCGAAGAAGGAGCTGGCGGATCTCCAGCACAGACACTCGGCGCTACCGCGATTCGCGGCCGCAGGGACGAAGCCGCTGCCGACGCTCAAGCTCGCGTCCGCGCGCGTGAAAGTGCCGCTCAACGACTACGGCGTCGCGCCGAACTTCGCCGGCATCTCCCACTGGCTCAACACGCCGAGCCTCTCGATCGACTCCCTGCACGGAAAGGTCGTGCTCGTCGACTTCTGGACGTACTCGTGCATCAACTGCCTGCGCACGCTCCCGCATCTCGAGGCATGGGACAAGGAATACCGGTCGAAAGGGCTCGTGATCGTCGGCGTGCACACGCCCGAGTTCGCGTTCGAGCACGACCCCGGCAACGTCACCGACGCGGTGAAGAAGCTCGGAGTGCGCTACCCGGTCGCGCTCGACAACGACTACAAGACCTGGAACGCGTACCAGAACGAGTTCTGGCCCGCCGAGTACCTGATCGACCAGCAGGGCCACGTCCGCCACATCCACTTCGGCGAGGGCGAATACGACAAGACCGAACAGGACATCCGCCTCCTCCTGCGCGCGGGCGGCAGCTCGGCGCTCCCGAAACCCGTGCGCGAGCGGGACACCACTCCGACGGGCGACATCACGCCCGAGTCGTACCTCGGCTACTTCCGCATCGATCGTTATTCCGGGTCGCAGCTGAGCGCCGACGTCGAGCGCGACTATCACTTCCCGACGACGCTCGAGCGCGATCACTTCGCGTACGACGGGAAGTGGACGGTCGAGAGCGAGCGCATCGTCGCCGGCGAGGGCGCACGCCTGCGGTTCCACTACCACGCCCGGCAGGTGAATCTCGTGCTCGGCGGGAAGGGCCTGGTCGCGCTCTTCGAAGACGGCCGCGCGATGGGGGCCGTCCGCGTGAACGGTGACCGCCTCTACACGCTCGTCTCGAGCCGCACGATCCGCGACGGCGTTCTCGAGCTCGCTTTCACGCCCGGTGTGCAGGCGTACGCCTTCACGTTTGGATAGGGCCTTTACCTTTGGTTAGGGCTGCTCCGTCGGTCCGTCTGAGCCGCCGTCCTTCTCGCGTTCGCGGAGAAAGCGCGTCAGCTCGGCCGCAAGCGACTCGCCGGAGGGAATGTCCTCCTCGTCCTCGATCATCTCCGCGCGCTGCTCGAGCTCCGCGACGTACGCGGATGTCTCCTCGTCGGACGCGACCGCTTCGCTGACCTGCTCGCTGTAACGCTCGGCCGCCTCCTCCAGCTCCTCCATGTCGATGTCCGTGCGGAGGATGTCGGAGAGGCGCTGGCACAGCGCAAGCGCAGCACGCGGGCTCGGCGCGAGCGAGACGTAGTGCGGAACGGCCGCCCAGAGGCTAACCGAGCGCATCCCGGCGCGGCCGCACGCGTCGTGCAGGACGCCCACGACCCCGGTCGGCCCTTCGTAGCGCGACCGCTGCAGCCCGAGCTCCTTGATCAGCTCCGGATCGCTTGCACCGCCCGTCACCGGTGACGGCCGCGTGTGCGGAACATCCGCGAGCAGCGAGCCGAGGGTGATCACGAGCTCGACGCCGAGCTCCTGCGCGAGACCGGCGACGAGCCCCGTGAAGGTCTGCCAGCGCAGGTTCGGCTCGATTCCGAGCATGAGCACGGCGTCGCGCTCGAGTCCCGGGATCGAAGCGTGGTAGAAGGCGTTGTCGGGCCAGTCGATGCGACGCGTCGCCCCTTCGACGAACGACACGTGCGGCCTCGTCGCCTGGAAGTCGAAGAATCCCTCCGGCTCGATCTCGGCGAAGCGCGCCGCGTTCCAGGTCTTCGCGAGGTAGCCTCCCGCGAGCGAGGCACCCTGGCCTCCGTCGTTCCAGCCGCGGAAGGCCGTGATCATGACCGGATCCCGCAGCGTGGGCTTGTGCGCGACGCGGAGCTCGTCAGCCATCTAGAGATCCTACGTTCGGCGCGAGCGATCGGAGTGGGCGCACGAAGAGGGTGGCCAGCGCGACCGTCGCGGCCCAGACCGTTCCCGCGAGGAGGACGTGGGCGAGGACGACTCCCCAGGGCAAGTGTGTCCGCCACTGGATCTCTCCGATCGTCATCTGGACGAGCAACAGCGCGAGCACGATCACGCCACCTGCGAAGAGACGCGGCGACCGCTCGCGACGTGCCGCGAGATAGCCGAGGCTGAAGAGGAGCGCCGCGAGGAAGACCGCGACCACGACCGCGTGCGCATACACGGTCGGCTCCAGCGATGCAAAGCGGTCGACGTGCTTGCCGCCGCCGGAGTGCGGACCGGCCGCAGTCGCGAACGTGCCGCTGACGACGAGGACGAAGCAGGCCGTGACGAAGACGTAGCCGAGCCGCTGGAGCTCGCGCGGGACGAGCGGCTCGACGTGCCCTTCGTCCGCCGCACGCGCCTCCAGCACGAGGACGACCGCACCCGCGAGCAACAGCATCGAGAGGAGCAGGTGCGCCATCACGACCGGCCAGCGGAGATCGCTCTTCACCGCGAGATACCCGAGCGGCGCTTGCGCGAGCGCCCCGACGAAGACCGCAAGCGACAGGCGAACGACCCAGTGTGGCAACCCGCGCGTGCGCCTCGCCGCGAGCCAGCCGACGAGGGTCAACGCGATCGTGACGCCGCCGACGAGTCGGTTGCCGAACTCGATGTAGGCGTGCACGTCCTTGGCCGGGAGCGGGTGCCCTTTCTCGCAGCCGGGCCAGTGGCGACAGCCGAGCCCCGAGTCCGTGAGACGGACCGCGGCGCCGGTACCGACGATCAGCCATAACGCAAACAGCTCGAGCGCGGCGAGACGGAGGAACTGCGCCGGCGCGAGCGCGAATCCGCGGATCCGCGACAGCGTCGTGGTGGTCGCGTTCACGCCGCGAGTGTAGATGCGCCCTAGAGCAGGGGCTCGAGGAGCGAGGGATAGCCGTCGGCGCCGTCGAACGGGGTCGGGCGCGAGCCGAGGAAGAGCGGCCGGTCGGCGGCGTTCAGCAGGACCGGCATCATGTCCGGCCCTCGGGGCTGGCCGAGGATTCCCTGCACGCACGTCGACTCGCCGAACTCGCGGACGTCGTCTGCGCGGACGCCGGGCCCTGCGAGGACGAACGGCACGGGATCGCCCGAGTGGATCACCTCGGGGAAGGCCGGCGTCGCATGGTCTCCCGTGACGCATACGATCGCGCGGTCGGTCGGCAGGTCGTCGAGAGCGGAGTCCATCGTCTCGAGCATCGCCTGCTTCCGCATGGGATCCTTCGTGTGGCCCGCGGCATCCGCGCTCTTCTGGTGCACGAAGACGAACGAGTCGCCGGCGTCCAGCCGCTCGCGTGCCAGGGCGACGCGTCCGCGCAGGTCCGCCGCGGGATCGTCTGTTTCCCTCGCCTCGACCGCGTGCAGTCCGACGGCGCGCGCAAGCCCGCGCAGAAACGCCGACTCGGCCGCGAACGTCCCGCGCAGACCATGTCGCTGCTCGAACGTCGGGACCGCCCGCGGACGTCCCCACCACTTCAGCGTGATCACGTTGAGCCGCTCGCCTTCGAGGCGGCGCATCACCTCCCGGGTCCACGCTTCGACCGCGCGCGCCGTCCGTTCCGCTTCCGGAACGACCGCCTGCGGCCGGAGAAGCGGATGGCGGTCGCGGAAGAACGCGTCGCTGTCCGTGACGCGCTCGTCCGCTCCACCCGCGATGCGGAGGACCGCCTCGCCGCGCCAGACGTGCGTGAGCGAGAACGTCAGCCCCTCGATCTCGATCCCGTCGCACGAGGCAACGAGCCGCTCGGCCTCCTCGGCGTCGTCGACCGGATGGGGCCGGCCGGTCAGCCACCACCCGTCCTCCCGCCGCTCCGCCGGACGCAGCGCCGCGTACGCGAAGACGTGATCGTCGCCTACCTCCTGGCCGCGGCCGAGCGCCTCGAACACCGCGCGGCCGGGAAACTCGTCGGGGCGGTAGCCGAGCATCGACCAGTGCGCGACCTCGCTCGACGGCGCACGGCCGGGGCCGACCGCGTAGATCACGCCGCACGAGCCGGACGCGCACAACCGGTCGAGGTTCGGTGTACGCGCAGCCTCGACGCCTGTTCGCCCGCCGAGCGATGCGTGCGCACGGTCGGCGACGCCGTCGAGCAGGACGACGACGATCGGATGCAGCTTCAAACGGGAATCAACGAGGACGCACCGGATGGGCCCGCTGCGCGGACGTGCGGCCGTCGCGCGGCCGCAATGAGTGGATCACCCGCGCGACAGCCGCGGGAACGAACGACTCCCAGTCGCCGCCCTCGCGAATCGCCTCGCGGACGTCGCGCCCGGAGATCTCCTTCTCAACGCCCTCGTCGAGGATGACGACTTCGTAACCCGCGTCGCGCATCCGCTCGAGCTTCGTCCCGCCCCACTCCGAGAACAGCCGGAGGTACTGCGTCACGCCCTCGGGCACGTACGCCGGCCAGAGCTCGGGCTCGTTGACCGGAAACGGGATCACGGACACCCGCAAACCTTCGTCTTCAGC
>VAYM01000007.1 GCA_005884945.1 Actinomycetota bacterium
GTGCTCGGGAATCACGACGTCGAGCACTCGCGCGATCCGTTCTCGCGCACGGTCGGACTCAGCGATCTCACGCCGACGACCCTTCTCGTCGACGAGGCGGCGTCGGTGACGATCCACGGCCGCAAGGTGCAGCTCGTCGGCGTCGACCCGCGCGCGTATCGCGAGCGCCGCGCGCAGCCGTGGCGGCTCGCGGATCCGGACGCCGACCTGCGCGTGCTGCTCTGCCATTACCCGTACGTGCTCGACACGCTTCCGCCCGGCGCGTTCCAGCTCGTCGTCGCGGGACACATGCACGACGGCCAGATCGTGTTGCCGCTGCCGACCGGCAAGCTCCGGCTCGCGAATCCGCGCGCTCGTTACAGCTCCGGCCTCTACGAGCGCGCGGGGACGTGGATGCACGTGTCGCCCGGCCTCGGGACGACGTTCATCCCGTTTCGCTTCTTCGCGCGGCCCGAGGTCACCGAGCTGGTGCTACAACCCGCCTGATGTCCGAGCACGCGACGATCTCCACGGACATTCTCGCCAGGTACGCGGCGGACGCCGCGCAGGAGGTGAACGGCGTGCGCGGCCTCGTCGAGAGCCATCTGCCGCGTCACCGCGGCGTGCGCATTACCGACGACGAAGGCCGCGTCGCCGTCGAGGTGCATCTCGCGGTCGAATGGGGCGCCTCGATCCCGGCCGTGGGGCGCGAGGTACAACAGCGGATCGCGGAGTACCTGCAGCGGATGGCGGACGTTCGCCCCGCCGCGATCGACGTCGTCGTCGACGAGGTGAGGCCGCGGTGAACGGGCCGCGAGTCGCCGGGCTGACGGGCATCACGCTGCAAACGGCTCCCGAGGTCTGCCGCGGCTGCGTGTGGTGGCAGTCGCGGCCCGGAAAGCACCCCGACAAGCGGCGCTGGATCGAGAAGGCGGAGACGGAGTGGGGCCCGTGGGGAACCGTCTATTACGACGCCGACGGACGTCTCCTGGGTTCGATGCAGTACGGGCCGGCGGAGCTGTTCCCGCGTGCAGCCGACTTGCCGGCGGGGCCGCCGTCGTCCGACGCCGTGCTCGTCACGTGCGCGTACCTCGTCGACGCGTCGAGCCCGTGGGTGATGCAGTCGCTCTTCCTCGCGGCGATCGGCGATGCGCGGGACAAGGGCGCGAAAGCGCTCGAGACGTTCTCGTTCCGCTACGCAGAGCAGGAGTCGCCGTACGAGCGGTTCCAGGTGCACAAGACGATCTTTCCCGCAGACTTTCTCGGCGACTTCGGCTTCGTGCCGATCCGCAGGGCGGGCCGCGTCGAGCTCGCGCGGCTCGACTTCGGCGGTCTGCAGCCGGTCGTCGAAGGGAAGCGCGAAAGGGTTTTGCGGGTTGTAAAAGAGGCGTTCACCCCGGCGCCGGTCCCGCAGCGACCCTAGGCCCTAGTCCTTCGCCTGGCCGGAACCAGACTCGCGGCTCTGCCGCTTTGCGCCGCGCCGATGTTGACTGAGCGCACGATGGGCAGTTTGCGGCCCCGGTATCTGACCCTGGCTGCCGCCGACTTGGCTGGGGCGGTCACGATCGTGGCGCTGTTGCGTCCGGAGATCCAGTTCGCGTATCGCGCGCCGTCGCTGCACGTGATGATCGAAACGTTCGCCGCGATGGCGGCGCTGATCGCGGCCTACCTCGTCTATCACCGGTTCCGCCACAGCCGGAGCGCGAGCGACCTCGTTCTGCTGGCGGCACTCGCTTTCCTAACGGTCACGAAGGTCGTCGTACCGCTGTCCGCCGGCCGCGTCGTGCAGAACACGGATCGGTTCGCCGCCTGGGCGGCGCTCGTTTCGTCGGTCATCGCCGGGGTGCTGCTTGCCGCAGCAGCGTTCGTCCCCGAACGGAGGCTGCGCCGGCCGGTTCTCTCGGCTCAGATCCTGTTTGCCGGGCTCTTCGCGGTCGCGTTCATCGTCGCCCTCATCCTCATGGACCTCTCGAACCGCCTTCCGCTCGGGCTCAATCCCTCGACGACGAATGCGAGCTTTCCGCACTTCGGCGCCTCGCCGTCGGTGATCGCGATGGAGATCGCGGGGATGCTGTTCTACGGCGTTGCCGCGATCGGATTCACGCGGCGCGCGGAGTGGACCGGCGACGAGTTCACGACGTGGCTCGCTGCGAGCGCTGCGCTCGCGTGCTTCGCGCGGCTGAACTACCTGTTCTTCCCGTCGCTCTACATCGAGTGGCTCTATCCCGCCGACATCCTGCGGCTCGGCGCGTACCTGTTGATCCTCGCCGGAGCGACCCGCGAGATCGCGCGGTATCGCCGCGGGCTGTCGACTGCCGCGATCCTGGACGAGCGCAGGCGGATCGCGCGCGACCTTCACGACGGTTTGGCGCAGGAGCTCGCGTTCATCGTCACCAAGACGCGTTCGCTCGCGGAGGGTCTGATCGAGCCCGAGCGGCGCGAGCTCGGCCGGCTCACGGCGGCCGCGGAGCGTGCGCTCGACGAGTCGCGCCGCGCGATCACCGCGCTGTACGCGCCGGTGGACGAGTCGCTCGAGGCGGCGGTGGTCCAAACGGTCGAGGAAGTCGCGAATCGCGTCGGCACCAAGGCTGAGATCGAGATCGATCCCGACATCACGCTCGAATCGGGGTCGAAGGAGGCACTCCTGCGCGTCGTCCGCGAGGCGGTGACGAACGCGAGCCGCCACGGCGGCGCGAGCTCGGTGCGCGTGCAGCTCCTGAACGGAGACGGGATCCGCTTGATCGTCTCGGACAACGGGAGCGGTTTCGATCCCGCCGCGCTCGATTCCGGCGGCTACGGGTTGACGACGATGTCGGAACGGATTCGCGCACTGGGCGGCGAGCTGAACGTCGCCTCGCGTCCCGCGATCGGCACGAGAATCGAGGTCGTGCTCCCGTGAGCCCGCAGACCGTTCTGATCGCGGACGACCATCCCGCGACGCGGGCCGGCGTGCGGCTTGCGCTCGAGCGCGGCGGCTTCGTCGTCTGCGCGGAGGTTCCGGACGGGCCTTCCGCAGTCGAGGCCGCGCTGCGCGAGCGTCCCGACGTGTGTCTCCTGGACATCAACATGCCCGGAAACGGGATCGAGGCGACGAAGACGATCGTCCGGCAGCTCCCGGAGACGGCGATCGTGATGCTCACGGTCTCGCGGGCGGACTCCGATCTCTTCGACGCGCTGTGCGCCGGTGCGTCGGGTTACCTCTTGAAGGACACCGATCCCGCTCGGTTGCCGCATGCGCTGCGAGGCGTCTTGGACGGCGAGGCCGCTTTGCCGCGCCGGCTCGTGGCGCTCGTGATCGACGAGTTCCGCGAGCGGCGGCGTCACCGGCGGCTGCCGCTCGTGAAGGGTCGCGGCGTCGACCTGACGGAGCGGGAGTGGGAGGTGCTCGAGCTCTTGCGGAACGGTCTGTCGACCGCGGAGATCGGCGAGCGCCTGTTCATCGCGCCCGTGACGGTGCGCACGCACGTGTCGGCGATCCTGAAGAAGCTGCACGTGCCGGACCGCAAGGCCGCGGTCCAGCTGCTCGAGCGTTGAGAAGGATCAACGCAAGACGCGCCGTGCGGCCTATTGCTCAGACGCGGCCGCAGACGCGATGCTGAGCAGGCCCTAGTAGGGCCCCTGGCTGACGGCGGTGCCCTCGGCGAGAGTCCGGCTACCCCGTCGGGCTCTCGCGCGTGGGGCGTTGAGGAATCTCAACGCCGAACGGGACCAGCGGCCCTTGTTACTCAGCACGGGGCGCTCGAAGCTCTGTAGTTGCCCACAGGCGTCCTGCGGCTGCCGTCGGAGTGGGCACTCGTCCTAGAGACGGGTGGCGGCATAAGGAGGATGAGAATGAAGTTTAGAGGGAGAACCGGCCTGCGAAGATTCGCGGGCTTCAGCACATGTGTCGCGTTTGCGGCAGCGACACTGTTGTTCCTCGCTCCGGCTGCATTGACCGGTCCGGTAACCGGTGCGGTAAACACGACGGATGATCCGAACTGGAACGGGCCAGCGGACAGCGGCACGCTGCTCGGAGCGCCAACACAGGCGTGTCTGAATGGGCCTCCGGGTCACACGTCGCCCGCTGTGAACTGCAACATCTACCAGAGCAAGACGGACGTTTTCCTGAGCGGCTCGCCGACCCCGGCCGCGGTTGGCGCGGGGACGTACTTCTTCGCGGTGCTGGTGCCGGGCGGGCAACCTGACCCGAACGACGGCGGCGCGAAGAATCTCTCCGACACGGTCGCCGGCCCGGGTGCCACACCTGGCGGTGGCGATCTGGTGACGAACAGGGAGTTCTCGAGCGACGGAAACGGGCCGATCACGCCGCTCGGCAACTCGTCTCATGCATATGACGCTCTGAACAATGTCCTTCAGGTTGCGCCGTACGACGACACCACGAACCCCGGTGGCGTCTACATCCTCGCTACCTGCAAGATCAGCGACAGCCAGAACGCCTTCCAAGATCCAGTTCCGACGGTCGATCCGAAGAACTGCAAGTACGACGCGTTCAAGGTCAAGGAGTCAGAGACAAACCCGGCGTCTGACCTGACGTTGACGAAGACGGCTGTCGGCTCGTTTGATCGAACGTTCCCGTGGACGATCCAGAAGGACGTGGACAAGACCGAAGTGGACCAAAGCGGAGCCGACGCGACCTTCCACTACACGATCACCGTCACCAAGGGGGCACCGACGGACGGGAATTACCAAGTGAACGGCACGATTACGGTGTTCAACCCCAATCTGGATCAGAGCAACAATCCGGTTCCAGTTGACCATGTGACCGTGACGGACGCCGTGGACAACGGTGGAGACTGCGTCGTCACGAACGGGAGCGACGTGACGATCTCGGGATCGTCCGCCGACCTCGCATACACGTGCACATACAGCTCCGATCCTTTGTCCTTGTCGGGTACGAATACGGCAACTGTCTCGTGGCAGGAGCAGGATCTCTCGACGGGTCACCTCCCCGCGGGTAGTGCGAACTTCTCTGTCGATTTCAACCTCGACGCCAACGACGTCAACAACTGCATCACGGTGACGGACACGCTCGGAGGCTCACTCGGGCAGTTCTGCGATTCCGGGACGGCGAGCTACGACTACACATTCCACAACCAGCCCGCCGGGACTTGCACGAGCCATGACAACACCGCAGTTATCGATCAGACCGGCGACTCGGCGAGCCAGACGGTCGAGGTCTGCCGCGGCGCCGATCTCACCGTGAGTAAGGACGCGAACCCTGCGTTCTCGCGTTTGTACCGGTGGAGCATCAACAAGGCGGTCGACAAGACGAAAGTCACCTTGCTAAACGGGAGTGCGACCTTCAACTACACCGTCACGGTGACCGAGACCGGCTTCACCGACAGCGGTTGGGGCGTGACCGGCACGATCACGGTTAACAACCCGAACGACTGGGAGACTGTTCCGGTGACTATCTCGGATGCCGTGAACAACGGCGGTAACTGCACGGTGACTACTCCGACTCAGACCGTGCCGAAGGCGACGGACGCCACGCATCCGGGCCAGGTGACGAGCACGTACAGCTGCACGTGGTCGGCCGCACCGAGCTCCTCGAGCGGAATCAACACGGCAACGATCACGTGGGACGGGACCGCGGCTCACACGCCGCACGGCTCGGCCACCGGAACGGCAGGCTTCGCGTTCACGACGCCGACGAGCACCACGAACAAGACGATCCACGTGACGGACACGTACGCGGGTGCGCTCGGCGACGCGACCGCGGTCGATTCTCCGCCGTTGACGTCCAAGCAGTTCACGTACGCACGGACGATCCCGGCCCCGGCGACCGGATGTGCCACTTACCCGAACACCGCGCGGATCAGCGAGACGAACCAGACGTCGAGCCAGAGTGTCCAGGTCTGCCGCGTACCGCCGCAGACGGGGGCTCTAACGATGGGGTTCTGGAAGAACAAGAACGGCCAGAACATCATCAAGGCCGACGGCTCGACTGGTGGCGTCTGCAATCTGGCGACGTGGCTGAAGCAGTATGCGCCGTTCCAGGACATCACGACGACGCAAGCTGCCACGTGCACGGGTACGGCCGGATACGTCGCGAACGTACTCAACGCCGCGACCTGCGGTGGGTCGACGTGCAACGCGATGTTGAAGGCGCAGATGCTGGCGACCGCACTGGACGTCTACTTCAGCGCTTCGGGAAACAACAAGATCGGCGCCTCGAGCCCGATCGGCGCCCGGAACATCGATCTGACCGTCATCTGTCAGATGATCGACGGCAGCAGCAGCTCGACCTGCTCTGGGACGTACTACAACGTCAGCTCCGCCTTCGGTGGAGCGACGTGCATGTCCGTCTCGGCAATGCTCACATATGCCGCGAGCCAGTCCAACGTCGGCGGGTCGACCTGGTACCTCCAGGTGAAGGCAACGCAAGTGAAAGCAAAGGATGCCTTCGATTCGATCAACAACGTAGTCGCCTTCCAGTGCTAGGCGAGCGCGACTACTGAGCAGTGCATCGTGTGGGGCTCCGGAGACGGAGCCCCACACGTTTTCCTCATCCGTCTGGTGACGTCACAGTTAGCGTGAACGAGCAGCGCCCGCCGCTGACGGTGTAGGTGTAGCTGCCGGGCGAGAGGCTCGAGACGAGACTGACGACGCTCGGGCCGGTCGCATTGCCGACCGCTGCGCCGCCCGACGTATTGAGCCCGACGCTGAGCGTGGCGCACTTCGAGAACGCGAGCTGCGCGGTAGCCGTTCCGGCGCCGACCGTGACGCTGAACGTCCGGGTTGAGTTCTTAGCGTTCAGGGACCCGCTGAAGGTCTGCGTCTGCATGGTGGGCGGAGACGGCGGAGGAGGAGGCGGCGCAGGCGCGGAAGCGACGACTGCGGTCGCCGCCGACGGCGCGCTCGCCGATCCGGCGGAGTTCGTCGCCGTGACGACTGCGACGAGAGTCGAGCCGACGTCCGCCGACCCGACGGCATACGCCGAAGACGTGGTGCCGGCGATGGCCGAGCAACTCGCGCCGCTCGAGTCGCAACTGTTCGACGTCCTGCGGTGTCCCGGAGATCGTCGGTGGCGCCGTGTTTGCGGGCGGGCTGGGCGGAGGCGGCGGCGGAGCGGCGCCTCCAACGGGTTGGCTGAGAACCGCGACCGGGACGGCGCCCAGGGCGTTCTGCACGGTGAAGACGAGCTTGATCGTGTAGCCCGCGTCTCCGGCCTGCACCGTGTAGGTCGACGCATTCGTCAGCGTGGTGCAGTTCGCACCGGCCAAGTCACAGCGGCGCCATTGCAGGCCGCTCACGGTCAAGCCGCTCGAGCCGGTCCAGCCGCCGATTCCACGCACCAGCACCTGGCCCGACTGGGGCGCGGACGACAGCGGCGCGATCGACGTCCAACCGTTCAGCTCGTAGTAGATCTGTGGCGGCGCGGCCTGAACCGGCGCAGACGACGGCTGCGGATCCGACGCGCCCACGTACTGCAGCGCGGCGAGCGCATCCACGCGGCCGTAGGCCAGCGAGAAGTTCACGGGCGCCGCAGAGAGCTCGAGCGCCTGCTCCACCTGCGTGTTCGTGAGCGCCGGGTTGGAGGAGAAGAGCAGCCCCGCGATGCCGGCTGCAGCAGGTGCAGCCATCGAAGTCCCGCCGACTCCGGCGTATCCAGGCGCGCCGTTGATCGACGGCCACGCAGTCATGTCACCTTCGGGCGCCGCGACCTTCACCCAGGATCCGTAGTTCGAGTCGCCTTGCTTGTCGCCGGCCGCGTCGGAGACACCCGCGACACCGAGCACGTTCTGGTCCGCGGACGGATAGGTCGGGCAGTTGCAGTTGGAGTTCCCTGCGGCCGCGGTCAGCACCAGACCATGGTCGTGTGCGTAGTTGATCGCGCTCTGCAGCGTCGACGAGTTGCTCGTACCTGCCCAGCTCATGTTCGCGACGCGCGCGCCGTGATCTGCAGCGTAGGTCAGACCGGACGCAATGTCCGAGAGATACGCGCCGGAGTCGTTGCCGACCTGGACGATCATCAGCCGGCACTGCGGGCAGTACCCGGCGTTTCCCGCGCCGTTGTCCATCGCCAGGCCCGCGACGCCCGCGACGTACGTCCCGTGGTTCC
>VAYM01000052.1 GCA_005884945.1 Actinomycetota bacterium
AATGAACCGGTCGACCGGGGGCTGCTTCTGTCCGCCGACGGAACCGATGACGTCCGGCCCCGGCCGCCGCTTCTCCTCGAGTCCGGCAAGGTAGCCGACGAGGTATCCCACCTCCTGCTCCTTGAAGAGGAGTCCGAGCAGGTTCGGCGGCTTGTGTGGCTCAGTCGTCTGGTCGACGTCGACGATCGCGAACTTCGAGTTCGGGAACTGGTGCGCCGCGGTGTCGATCGCATTCGCTTCCGTGAAACCGACGCCGATCACGAGTTCGTAGCCCTGTCGCACGAACGACGTCATGTTCGGGACGTACTCGCCCGACGACTGCGACAGGTTGACCTTCGTCTGCAGACCGAGGTTCGCCTTCGCCCTCAGCAGGCCGACGTACGCCAGGTGGTTAAAGCCTTTGTCGTTGAGGCCGCCGACGTCCGTGACCAGCCCGATCTTTTTGCCGGAGGCGGCGGACGTCGTCGATCCGCTTCCGCTCTTCTTCCCGCTGCTCCCGCAGCCGGCAGCGAGGAGGACGACGAGGAGCATGGCTGGGAGTGCGAGCGGCTTGGTCATCGCGGCCTTTCGACTATGGTTTACGACTATGGGGCGAAAACCTCGCGGCGAGTCTAACACTCCGCACCCTACCCCCACCCACGTCACGTTAGGCGCCGTCCTCCGAGTGCGTGCGCGACGCCTCGAGGTACTCGTTTGGCAACGCGCGCTCGAGCCGTTCGCGGGCCGCTGGTCGCTTCCCGGCGGCTATCTGGAACCGGTCGAGACGCTCGAGGATTCGATCCGCCGCCAGCTCGCGTCGAAGGTGGACGTGCGCGAGGTCGCGCACCTCGAGCAGCTCGAGACGCTCAGCGATCCCGACCGCGTTCCGAACGAGTGGCAGCTCGCCACTGCGTACCTCGGCCTCGTGCCCACCGACGCCGATCCCGCGATTCCGGTCGACACGGCGTGGCAGCGCGTCGACCGCCTGCCGCCGGCGGCATTCGACCACGCAGCGATCATCCGCGCGGGCCGCGACCGGCTCCGCGCGAAGCTCTCGTACACGAACGTCGCGTTCGCGCTCGCACCTGCGGAGTTCACGATCTCGGAGCTCCGCGACATCTACCGCGCGGCGCTCGGGCACGACGTCTCCGCGACGAACCTGCAGCGCGTCCTCGTCCGCCGCGACGTCCTCGAGCCGACCGGCGGGCACCGGGCACCCGGGCCGTCGGGTGGCCGCCCCGGAGCGCTGTTCCGCTTCCGCGCACGGGAGCTCGAGATCACAGACCAGTTCGCCGTCCTGCGGCCGCCGGGACCTGCGCGGGCCGCCGCCTCGTAGGAGAAATATGGACCTGAACGACCATTCCGGTCGTAGAGTCGACGCGCGATGCCGGGCTCTTCACGCGACGAGCGCGCCCGGATCAGGCGCGCCCAGGACGGATCCGTCGCCGATCTCGAGGCTCTGTTCCGCGACCACTGGCCGCGCGCCTATCGCGCCGCGTACCTCGTCGTCCACGACGCCGCAGCCGCCGAGGACATCGCTCAGGAGTCGTTCCTCGCCGCCGTCCGGACACTCGAGCGCTTCGACCGCCGGCGCCCGTTCGGGCCTTGGCTGCACCGGATCGTCATCAACCGGGCGATCGACTGGACGCGGGCCCGCACTCTCCGGCGCGAGGTGGGCGACGCTCCGATCGAGTCCCTCGCCGCGATGGAGCCGCCCGACAATCCGCATGCACGCACGCTCGCAGGCGCGCTCGCCTCGCTCTCGCCGGAGCACCGCGCGGTGATCGTGCTCCGCCATCTGCTCGAGTACACACCCGGGGAGATCGCCGAGCTGCTCGGCCTGCCGCGCGGCACGGTGAACTCGCGCCTGCGCCGCGGGCTCGACACGCTGCAGCATCTGCTGGGAGACGAGCTGCGATGAGCTGGCACGATCCGGCGCCGAACGAGCGCGAGGCGGCGGAGCGCACGTGGGAGGTCGTCCGCCGCGCATGGGAGGAGCGCGTGCCGCTCGCGCGACCGAACGTCGTGCGCCGGCGCTGGCCTGCGTTTACGGCAACCTCGTCTCGCTTCCGGCGTCCGGGCGCATCCTCGTCAACGCGCCGGCCGGTGCATGGGTCGTGCAGCACGACGGGTCGAAGCGGTTCCTGTCGGGGTACGCCGACGCGGCCTGGTCGCCGCACGGCCTCTACCTCGCCGCGGCGCGCGGCAATACGCTCGTCGCGCTCGAGCCGAACGGAAACGTTCACTGGAAGCTCGCACGAATGCACCCTGTCGCCGCGCCGACGTGGTCGTACGAGGGCTACCGCATCGCCTATCTCGACGGTCACGCGCTGCGGGTCGTCAACGGCGACGACACCGGCGATCGGCTGATCGCGCCGAACGCCGTCGGATCGCAACTCCCGGCGTTCGCTTGGCGTCCCGGAACGCACGAGCTCGCGTACAAGAACGCGCGGGACGAGCTCGTGCTGCTGGACGTCGACCGGAGTCGCGTGCTCTGGCGTCGCCCGACGAATGGCGTCGACATCGAAGAGCTGCGTTGGTCCGACGACGGAAGGCGTCTGCTCGTCGCGACTCGGCCGGCGGTCGTGCTCGACGCGCGCGGGCGGACGATCGCACGCTTGCCGGCGCAGGTTCCTGCGGCGTTCCTGCCGCACGGTGAATCGGTCGCGGTCGCCGTCAACGCAAGAGGCCGGAGCAGCGTGCTGCTGTTGAGCGGACCGCGTTACCGACGCCGCCGCGTGATCTTCTCCGGCGCGGGAGTGTTCGCGTCGCTCGTCTGGTCGCCGGATGGCAGGTGGCTCCTGGTCGACTGGACGACCGCCGACCAGTGGGTGTTCGTCCGGATCTCCCCGACGCCGCGCGTGCGCACGATCTCCGACATCAGCTCCACGTTCGGGACCGGCCCCGAGTCGCGCTTCTCCGTGGCGGGCTGGTGCTGTTCCTAGGCGCCGACTGGGCGGCGCCGCATGGAGGCTGCGCTGGTTTGCCAGTGCAGCCGTCCAAACCCGCTCGATTGATCGCAATGCGTCCGGACGAGCGGCGAGACATCGCGATGTATTCCTGCTACGGTGCGACGCGTTCCCGGCGAAAGGAGGCAGTCACAAATGAAAGTTCGCTGCGCCTCCGTCCGTAGAGCCACGCGGCTCCTCGGCTAGCCCGAAGCATCCCGCGAGCCACGTGAGCTCTGGCCGCCCGACCGGCGGCCTCATTGGCGTTCACACAGAAACCAAAGGAGACTCGCGTTGCTCGACGCAACCCTGGAGGAGCTCGGCTGGGACGAAACGTGGTCGTTCGAGCTCGAGCGACTCGACGAAGACAATCTGATCGCAGGACGGATCGCTGCCCAGCATCGCGGCGAGTACGTGGTGTGGACCGAAGACGGCGAGCTTCGGGCGGAGTTGCCGGGACGGATTCGCTACGACGCAGGAGTGACCGGCATGCTGCCGGCGGTCGGCGACTGGGTCGCGGCGCGCGTGCGTGCGCTCGAAGGGCGCGCGACGATCCACAGCGTCCTTCCACGCCGCTCGACGCTCGCGCGCAAGGAGGTGCTCGGCGGCTCGCAGGCGCAGGTGCTCGCGGCCAACGTCGACACGGCGTTTCTGCTGAACGGGCTCGACACGGACTTCAGCGTCCGACGACTCGAGCGCTATCTCGTGCTCGCATGGGAAAGCGGCGCCGAGCCGGTGATCGTGCTCACGAAGACGGACCTCGCCTCCGAGCTGTCGGAGCAGGTGCTCGCGGTGGAGACTGTCGCGATCGGCGTGCCGGTGCTGCCGGTGTGCAACGTCACCGGCGACGGTCTCGACGCGGTTCGTGAGCATCTGCGCCCCGCGTCGTCGTCCGTCGTACTCGGCTCGTCGGGAGTCGGCAAGTCGTCGCTCATCAACCGGATCGCCGGCGCCGAGGTCATGCGCACGTCGGCCGTCGCGGAGGATGGAACCGGACGGCACACGACGACACACCGGGAGCTGATCCGGCTCCCCGGGGGCGCGCTCGTGATCGACACGCCCGGCCTCCGTGAGCTGCAGCTCTACGACGGCGACAGCAGCGCGGCGTTCTCGGACATCGAAGCGCTTGCGGCCGAGTGCCGCTTCTCGGACTGCGCGCACGTGCACGAGCCGGAGTGCGCGGTGCTCGCCGCCGTCGACGACGGGACGCTCGAGCTCGACCGGCTGCGGAGCTGGCGGAAGCTGCAGCGAGAGCTCGCGGCGATCGCGGCCCGGACCGACCGGCGCCTGCACGCAGAGCGCAAGCGACGTTGGAAGCAGCACACGCGCTCGATCCGACGAGCGAAGTGGTAGAGGGTCAGGCCTGAGGCCTGACCCTCAGGCCTTGGAACGAGTACCCGGAGAATCCTTCGATCGCCTCGTCCGCGAACGCGATGTCGCCCGAGCCGCGCTGCACGAGCCCGACGACTTGGCGCGTGCCTTCGTCATCCTCGGTCAGCGCCCAGGCGAGGAGCGTGAACAGGCTGTCCTCGCCGATCTCGTCGGGATCCGGCGCTTTCGCCGCCCAACCCGGTGCCGCGGTGATCGACAAGATCGTGCGCGCCATTCGGATCGAGCGTACACGTCACCGTCAAAGGGTCAGACCAGAAGGTCTGACCCTTGCATCGCGTTGACGCGAGGACGCCTTCAGGCGACGAGACGCGCGTCGTAGCGGTGGCGCGAAGCGTCACCGCGGAGTGCGCAGGAAAAGAGCCCACGCCCGCGCCGCTCAGGCGCGCGCGACGGGCGCTACCACTTCGCAGCCGAAAATTTGGAGCGCGAGCAGCGACTCGTCCACGAACCGCCGTGCCTCGGCGCCGGTCTCGAACACGTACGGCCCCGCCTGCTTCGGCTCGACCGTGAGCTCGTCCACCGGGTACACGTCGCACTCGACGACCCACTGCGATCCGTAGTCCGCGCATCGCATCCGCACGACGGGTCTGCCGTCCTTGCGGACCTGGGAGACGAGATTGTCGATCGCGCCGGCTGCGTTCACGACGGCTTTTCGCCGGCCTCGAAGATCTCGATCGAGACGACGTCGGAGCCGTCGACGCTCCCCTCCCGCATCTCGATCGTCGCGCCGACGCGAGCCTCGCCTGCGACGCGCTCGGCAAGCGCCTGCGCATCCGCGAGCGATGCGAGCCGGTCGACTGCGACCGTTGTCCCGTTCACGAGCCGGACGAAGACCTCGTACGTCTGCGGAACCTGCCGCCGGACGACGGGCTCGCGCTCGGGCTCGGCCGCAGCAACGCGGTCGATCGCAGCCTGGATGTCCCCGCGCGCCGCGGTGACGAGCCGTACCGGCGACTTGAGCGCGAGCCGCAAGCGCTCGCGCTGCTTGCTGTCGGCCGAGTACGGCACCGCCACCATGATGGCCCCCTCGTCCCGTCCAATCGGAAGGGCGCAGTACGTTCGAGCGACCTCGCGCGGAAGCAGATGCGCGACGTCGGCGTCGATCGGAAACTCAGTGACGTCCACGAACGGTTGCGCGTACTGCGCCGCCAGCAGGCGTGCGAGCTCGCGTTCGCCGAGACCGCGCTCGACGAGGATCTCGCCGAGCCGTCGCCCGCTCTTGATCGCCTCGCGCAGGCTCTCCTCGATCGTCTCGAGAGGGAGGAGCCCGGCGCGGAGCACGAGCGTTCCGAGCGGAACGTTGTGCGAAGGCCCGCCTTCGGGGTTCTCCTCGATCGACGCCGGAGCGCTCGCCGCATGATCCTCGATAGTCATCACCGCAGTAGACCTCCCCTTTTCACCGCTCAGCGTGGTCGCGTCGAGCGAGTTCGTAAATCACTCGAACAAGGGGTTCAGCTCTGTTTCGTCTCGAGCCGCCCGCGGTACCGATCGCACGTGGAGCTGTACCAAGCTGAATGGTGTCCGCATTCGCACAAGGTGCGGCAACGACTGACGGAGCTCGGGCTCGAGTACACCGTGCGTCAGGTCGCCGCCGATCCCGACGAGCGAACCGAGATGAAGCGGCGCGTCGGCACGGACGAGATCCCGGTGCTCGTGACGGATACGGGCGAGCCGATTCCGGGCGAGCGTTTCATCCTCGAGTATCTCGACGGCTTCGAGGAGCGCACGGACGCCGCGGAGCACCGGGACAAGTCGCGCGCAGAAGTACCGGAGTTCGCGGCCTAAGCGGCCGCGGTTTCGGCCTGCAGCCGTTCTTCCTCGGCCTTGCGCTCGTCGACGTAGCGCTGGGCGTCTCCGAGCGCCGTGAACGCGCGGAAGAACGCGGCGATGCAGATGATGATCGCGCCGATGACGCCGTAGACCAGCGCCACGTTGCCGGTTGCCTTGATCACCCAGCCGCCGACGAGCGCGCCCGCAGGGATCGCCGACCATGCGAGCACGCCTGCGATCGTGAGGATCCGCGACAGCAGGTGGTTCGGGACGATCGCCTGGCGCAGGCTCCCCGTGTTGATGTTGAACAGAATCCCGAGCCCGCTCGAGGCGGCCCAGAGCGGCACGGCGATCCAGAACCAGCGCATGCCGGCGAACACGACCGTGATCGCGCCCATGATCATCAGCGAGGTCATTGCAAGCGCCGTGAAGCTGAAGCGCTTGCGCAGGCGTCCGGCGAGCAGGCCTGTGACGACCACGCCGGCGCTGCCCGCGGCAAACAGCACGCCGACCTCGCGGGTGCTCGCGTCCAATCGTGTCTTCGCGAAGAGGACGAGTTGCGCGTACGTCGTCGCGTTGACGAAGTTGATGAGGGCCATCATCGCCGAGATGTTCCGCAGCACGGGGTGCCCGATCACGTAGCGAAGGCCTTCCGCGACGTCGTGGAAGATCGACTTCACCTCTTTCGGCTTGTCCTCTTCGACGAGGTTGAAGCTCGACCGAATGAGCGCGAGGGACACTGCCGAAATCGCGAACGACCCGGCATCGAACGCCATTACCCACTGGATCGGCATCAACGAGACGAGCAGACCGGCGAGCAGCGGCCCCGCGACCTGCGCGGCGGAGAACGTCGCCTGGATCCGACCGTTGGCGGTGACGAGATCGTCCTTGCCGACGAGGCTCGGAACGGCGGCGAACTCGCCCGCGCTGAACGCGATGAAGACGGTCGACTGCACGAACGTGACGGCGTAGATCCACCAGACCGTCAGGTGCCCGTACGTCGCGACGAGCGGGATCGAGAGGATCACGATCGTGTTGAGCGAGTCGAGCGCGATCATTGCGCGCTTGCGGTCGACGCGGTCCATCCACGCGCCGATCACGAGCCCGAAGAGGAGGTACGGGAGGAACGTCGCGGCCATCGCGACGCCGAGGTTCACCGCTGAATGCGTGAGCTGGTACACGATCAGCGGTATGGCCCATTGCGTGAAGGAGCTGCCGAGGTTCGAGATCGTCTGGCCGGTCCAGAACTTCCAGAAATCCGCGCTCAGCCGGTGGCCGTCGCTCATGCGACCTCCCGCAGGATCGTCAGCAGCTCGTCCTGCCGCTGCGGCGAAAGCGCGTCGATCGTGGGATTCTCGGCGAGGCAGCTCACGAGTCGACGCCTGAGGCGAACACCCTCGGCGGTGAGCCGCACGATGCGAACCCGCCGGTCGTGCTCGGCCGGCCGGGTGATCACGAGCGCGCGCTCCACGAGCTGGTCGATCACGCTCGAAAGATTGGACGGATCGACGCCGCAGCGCCGCGCGGCTTCCTTCACGGACGGAGTGTGACCGGGCTCGAGTCGCCAGATCAGCTTCGCCTGGGCGTACGTGAGCTCGAGATTCTCGAGGCACGTTCCCTGGTGGTCGAGCGTGCGCGCAAAGAGATCCATCAGACGGTGCACGAGCTCTTCGCGGGTCGTCGGTCGCGTCGCCATTACCGGTAACTTACCCGCTTTCTTGACGCCCGCTCACCCAGTAGGAGAATCTGGGCCGATGGGGGGTCCGGAGCACGGACGGCACCGACCAGCACAACCGTCCGATCGTCACGGGCAACGCTGAGGCGTGCAGACGCTGAGGCGCGTCGCCCGCGACCTAGCGAATCGGCGGGGCGCGACTAGCCTCCCGGCGAACGACAGCGTGCGCGCGCTCGGCTACATCAGGCGAGATTGCTCCACAACGTCGAGAAAGGATTCGAGATGTTCTACGTCGTGCTCGTGATCATCGCCGCCGTTCTGCTGCTGGGGCTGTTCTTCGTTCGCGGTCGCACCAGCGCTTAGCGGACGTCGTCCTGCAAGCGCCGGGGGACGTCGGTGCAACTCCTGCGAAGAGGTAGTGCGCTCATCAGCGTCGCTTCGGCGCTGGTCGCCGTGCAGCCGGCCGCTCCGGCTTCGGGCCCTTCGCTTCCGGCGTCCTACCCGGCCGCCGGGCAGCTCGTGTGGAGCTTCGTCACCGCGCGAACGGACCCGAGCCCGGCGGCGAAACCGGTCAAGGTGCTGCACCAGTTCCGGCCGGACTTCCGGCGGCTCGAGATCGCCGCGGTCGGCGAAACGACCGGAACCGACGGAAGGCCGTGGTTCCGCGTCAGCCTGGCGATGCGGCCGAACGGCATGACCGGCTGGATTCCCGCAGCCTCAGCCGAGCTCTCGCTCGTGCGCAACCGCGTGGTCGTCCACCGCGCTGCGCGTCGGATCGATGTGTGGCGCGGATCGCGACGGCTGCTGAGCGCGCTTGTCGCCGTCGGTCGGCCCCGGATGGAGACGCCGCTCGGCACGTTCTACGTCACCGCACGTTTCGTTCCGGACGATCCGTTTCTCGGCGCGTTCGCGCTCGAGACCAGTGCGTACTCCCGGCTGACGGAGTGGCCCGGCGGCGGCAAGGTCGGAATCCACGGGACGAGCGAGCCGCGATTGCTCGGACAGGCCGTCTCGCACGGCTGCGTCCGCGTCTCGAATGCGACCGCGCGTGCGTTGAGACGGCTCGCGCCGCTCGGCACGACCGTTCAGATAGTCGAGGACTAGTTCGCGCCGGCGAGAAAGCTCGACGCCGTCTTTCGCACCACGCGGTACCCGTGGTCGGAGAACGGGTACGTCGCGCCGAGTCCGCTCCAGCGTCCCGGTGCAGAGGCGACGCTCAGGCTCGCGAAGCGGAACCAGAAGCGGTTGCAGACGAACGTTCCGGCGCCCCAGCTCTCGGTCGTCGCGGTCGGCGACCACGCGCCGTGGCTCGCCGGGAGGTTGATCGGATCACTCACGGCTTTCCCGTCGACGACGACCCGCCACCAGTTCGGCCGATCGCGTAGCTCGAGCACCGCCACCTTTCTCGCGATTCCGGGTGCCAGACCCGACTCGAGCTCGTAGTAGTGCGGAGCGGCGTTCGGCCTCGCCACCTCGTAGTAGAGACTCAGCGACCGACTGCCGGGGAAGCTGCTGAAGCCGACCTGAAGCCATTCGTTCGTGCCGCGCGGTCCCATTCCGACGCCGCCGACACCGACCCAGGCCGCGACGTGTCCGCTTGCGACCTGGGGGGACGTGACGGAGGCCAACGTCGCGCCGATGCCGTATGCACGCCGGCTCGCGGTCATGCCCGCGTACGCGTAGCCGCTCGAGCCGCAGGCCGCAGCGGGCCTGGCCGGTGCGAGCGCAGGGGCCGCAAGCGCACTGACGCAGGCAGCGCTTGCAGCGACGACGAAGAGCGAACGAGAGAGCGGCACTTCGTTCGGATCGGGGCTGGGCGAAGGCCGAAGGATCCCTCGTTCGAGGGACGGCCCGCAACCGAAACCGGCTGGACGAACTAGCCCTTCGCCGCGGGCCGGGGTCGGAGCCCGCGACTACACGGAGAGCAGTGGCTTTTTCGCGCGCGGGCTCCGCGCGCGCTCACCGAGCGAGGGAAAGGGCAAATGAGGGGACACCGGAAGCTGGTCTTGGCCGTGACATTGCTGATCGCCGTCGCGGTCGCTGCGATCTCGGCGAGCGGGACGTCCGCGCGCGTCGTGCGGACGACCGCGGCCACGAACACGATCACCGCGACGAGCCACGAGGGTCAGCGCAAGAACAACGGCGTGCTCGACGGCTACACGTCCGGCGACATCTTCACGTACTCCGAGGGCGACACGATCGCATTCAGGTTCGACCTGGACGCGTCGGGAGCCGCCGGCGGCGACTTCCAGGTCCGGTTCACGACGAACGACCCCTCCGGTTGCACGTTCTTCCGCGGTGACTCCTTCGTGCTCGGCTCGATCGACAACGGCTCCGGCGTGAATCCGACCCTCAGCGTCGTCTCGACCGCGACGGACGCGGACGAGACAGTGGTCACGCTTCACGCCGACTTCTCGGACGCCGGCTCTGCGACCGTGAACTACACGCTGACGCTTTCCCCGTCCGCAGGCGACTGTTCCGGCTCGTCGCAGCACTCGCGGCTCGCGAATTCCCCGACGGACAGTGGCGACTTCGCGAACATCGGCGCCCAGAACGTGCCGGTGCCGGCGAACAAGGTGATCCAGCTTCCGGACATCACCGTCAACAAGCTCGTCGACCGCGGCTCCGGGTTCGTCGCCGCGAACGCCGGCGAGTACTGCTTCACGCTCGACGGCTCGGCGGTGCAGTGCACCGACGCGAACGGCGCGGCGGTCTTCCAGAACGTCACGCCCGACGGCAACCACACGATCACGGAGAGCCAGAACCCCGGCTACGGCTTCGACCACGGCACAGGGACGAGCTGCACCTTCTCCGCCAGCACCGCGACCGCGACGATCGCCGCGGGGAGGCCGGCGACGGGGGCGACGTGCACCTTCTACAACAAGCTCCTCCCCGCTCCGGTCGTAACGGTCGGGAAGGCGTGCTCCACCAAGGCTGCTTCGACCGATCGGTTCGCCGTCGTGCTGAACGGGACGGCGACGGGTGACGTGCTCGACTGCGGCGGGAGCGCACAGGTGCAGGTCACGCCCGGACAGCCGTTCACCTTCACAGAGGTAGGGGCCGGGACGCCCGCGGCCGACCTGGCGAACTATTCCATCGGTTACAGCGCCGGCTGCACAGGCACGCTGATCAACGGCCAGACCGGCAGCTGCACGATCACGAACACGCTCGAGGCAGCGCCGGTCGTCACCGTCACGAAGTCGTGCCCGAACGGGAAAGCCGCGACGGGCGACCGCTTCCAGGTGAAGTCGAACGGCACGGAAGTGGGCAGTCCGCTCGACTGCGGCACGTCTCTCGGCGTCCTCCCCGGCCCCGGTGTCGCCTACACGATCACCGAGGGCGCGGCCGGGACGACGGATCTCTCGAACTACGAGACGCCCGTGTACAGCGCGGGCTGCTCCGGCACGCTCGCGCACTTCGGCGACACCGCGACCTGCACGATCACGAACACGCTGAAGACACAACCCGTCGTGCACGTCACGAAGACGTGTGCGACCGAGAAGGCGGCGCCGGGCGACCTGTTCCAGGTCAAGCTCAACGGCGGGAACGTGGGGAGCGCACTCGACTGCGGCGGCGCTCTCGATGTGCATCCCGCCGCCGGCGCCGCCTATTCGGTGACCGAGGGCGCGGCCGGCACGACCGACCTCGGCAACTACGAGACGCCGGACTACAGCGCCGGCTGCGCGGGAACGCTCGCCCACTTCGGCGACAGCGCCGGTTGCACGATCACGAACACGCTCAAGGCAGCGCCGGTCGTGACCGTGCACAAAGTCTGCACGACTCCCAAGGCTGCACAGACGGATCTCTTCCAGGTCGAGCTGAACGGCGACGCGTCGGGCGATCCGCTCGACTGCGGCGACTCCGTCGACCTCCATCCGGGCGCCGGGAAGACCTACACGATCGCCGAGGGAGCCGCCGGGACGACCGACCTCGCCAACTACGACGCACCGCAGTACACAGCCGACTGCGCAGGCACGCTCGCGCATTTCGGAGACAGCGCCTCGTGCACGATCTCGAACGCGCTCAGGAACGCGCCGACCGTGACCGTCACGAAGGTGTGCTCCGAGAAAGCGGCGGCAACCGATCGCTTCCAGGTCGAGCTCGACGGGCAGGCGGCCGGCGACGCACTCGACTGCGGCGACTCCGTCGACGTCCATCCGGCCGCCGGAGCGGCGTACGCAGTCACCGAAGGCGCCGCCGGGACGACGGACCTCGCCAACTACGAGGCGCCGGGCTACAGCGACGGCTGCGCCGGGACGCCTCACGATCGAGAAGAAGTGCACCGCGAAGGCGGCCTCGACCGACCTGTTCCAGGCGAAGCTGGACGGACAGGACGTCGGCGACCCGCTCGACTGCGGCGACTCCGTGAAGGTCCATCCGGCCGCGGGCGCGCAGTACACCGTGACGGAAGCGGCCGCCGGAACCACCGACCTCGCGAACTACGAGGCGCCCGACTACAGCGAGGCCTGCGCCGGGACGCTCGAGCACTTCGGCGACAGCGCAACGTGCACGATCACGAACACGCTCAAGGCGCTCCCGACCGTGACGATCACGAAGCTCTGCCCGAACGGGACCGCAGGCGAGGGCGACCGCTTCCAGGCGAAGCTCGACGGCGAAGCCGCCGGCGACCCGATGGCGTGCGACGAATCGCGCGAGGTCCATCCGCAGGCAGGCGCGGAGTATGCGATCACCGAGGCGCCCGCGGGCACAACCGATCCTGCGAACTACGAGGCGCCGAGCTACGGCGAAGGCTGCACGGGCACGCTCGCGCACTTCGGCGACGAGGCCACGTGCACGATCACGAACAGGCTGAAGGCGATGCCGAAGCTGACGGTGATCAAGCACGTGATCGACGACAACGGCGGACGGGCCCAGGCGTCGAGCTTCATCATCACCGTCGCCGCCTCGAGCCCGAATCCGGGCTCGTTCCCGGGCAGCGAATCCGGAACCGACGTGGCGATGCTGCCGGGCGCCTACAGCGTTAGCGAGAAGGGCCCGAGCGGCTACGCCGGGTCCTTCTCGACGGGCTGTCGCGGGACGTTCGTGCACTACGGCGATTCCGCGACCTGCACCGTGACGAACAACGACGTGCCTCCGCCTCCGCCGCCGCCTCCGCCTCCGCCGCCGGCACCTCAGTCCGACCTCTCGATCACGAAGGTCGCAGCTCCGGAGCCCGTGACGCTCGGCGACAACCTCACCTATACCGAGGTCGTCACGAACAACGGCCCAGACACGGCCACCGGCGTCGTCGTGACCGACTCGCTCCCGTCCGAGGTCGTGTTCGTCTCCGTGTCGAGCACGAAGGGGACGTGCACCGGGACGAACGCGATCACCTGCCAGCTCGGGACGATGGCGAAGGGCGAGTCGATCAGCATCACGATCGTGGCGCGGACGACGGTCGTCGGGTCGATCACCAACACGGCGGTCGTCGCGGGCACGCAGGCCGACCCGAACACGGCGAACAACCGCGCGTCCGTCACGTCGACGGTCGTGGGGCCGTTCACGCCGCCGAGCGTCTGCTACAGGATGACGATCCGGCCCCAGTCCCTCACGGTCGGCAAGCGGACGCTCGTCCGGATCACCGTGCGGGAGCGCGGCAAGCCGGTCGCGGGTGTGGGCGTGATCATCCGCGGCAAGGGGATCAACCGGCACGCCCGGACGAACGCCCGCGGTTTGGCCAGGTTCACGCTGAAGGCCGGCCAGCCGGGAATCCTGCGCGTCCTCGTCCCGACGCACAAGACGTGCCGGCGGCAGGCGATCGGGGTGCTGGGCGCCTTTACCCCGCCGGTAACCGGGTAAGGCGCCACAAGGGCAGAGCCCGGCCTAGCGGTTCGGCGGGGTCGGGCTAGCCCTCAGGCGCACGACATGCTGAGACAGGTGCGTTACATCTAGTGCGAATCGGCTTTACCACGTCGAGAAAGGACTTCGGATGTTCTACGTCGTGCTCGTGGTCATCGCCGCCGTGTTGCTGGCGGGGTTGTTCTTCGTTCGCGGACGCGGACGCAGCCGCGCGTAGCGGCAGCGCGCTCCGCCCAGTTGCCGGCCCGAGAACGAGGGGAGAGGCCGGCAAATCCACTGCGGCAACGCCAGCCCGCGCTCCAGCCGAACGGCGGGGCGCGGGCGGCACCTACCCTTTGACCACATGACCGAGCAAGAGCGGATCCTCCGGAGTCTCGAGCGGCACGGACGGCGCTACAACGAATGGCTGCTCGCGCGCGTACCGCTCGTCGGTTCGCGCGTGCTCGAAGTCGGAGCCGGCATCGGCACGTTCACAGTTGCGTTCGCAGCGCGGGGCCTCGACGTCACGGCCGTCGAACCCGACGCGGAACTTGCCGCAGTTCTCGAAGAGAGGGTGCGTGGGCTCGAGAACGTGACTGT
>VAYM01000053.1 GCA_005884945.1 Actinomycetota bacterium
CGATCACCTCGTCGCCCGCGCCGACGCCGAGCGCGCGCAGAATCAGTTGGAGCGCGTCGAAGCCGCTCGCGACGCCGACGCAGTTCCGCACGCCGCAGTACGACGCGAACTCCTCCTCGAATGCCTCCACCTCGGGGCCGAGGATGTAGCGGCCGCCGGTGTGGACGCGGCGGAGCGCCGGTTCCAGCTCGTCCCAGATCTCCGTCACGCCGGCGCGGAGATCGAGGAACGGGATCATCCTCGGAGCTCCGGAGCCCGCCGGGCCGCGCCGAGTACAGCCTTCACGAACACCGGCCAGTCGGCCGGCTCGACCGCATCCGCGGCGACGTAGCGGCGAGGCCGCTCGAGGTGGCCTCTCGTCCGGATGTCGATCGGCTCGACGAGCTTCGCGAGGCCGCGGGTCCGCGCGGCGAGCACGAGCCGACGGTCCTTCGGCATGAACCTCGTGTGCGCGATCAGCTGCGCCTCCGAGAAGTACCGCGAGTAATTCGTCGTCTCGTTCATCCACTGAACCCACTCGTCGATCGGCGCGACTGGACGCGCCTCGTCCAGCTCCAGTGTCGGTCGCGCGCTTCGCGGTTGTGCCGAGTCGTAGAGCCGCTCGAGCGTCGAGGCCCACGTCTCGCCCGTGTGGACGTCGAGCACGCGCTCCCGCGTCGCCGCGCCGATCGCTTCCCTCGACGCCGCGTCCTCGACCAACGCGGAGATGCGGGCGCCGTACTCGGCGAGCGGCGCGCGGATCATGTGTCCGGCGAGCGCGGCGTCCGTCGTCGGCAGAAGCGTCGGCGTGGGCAGCTCGCACTGGACGACCGGAAGGCCGGCGAGCGCCGCCTCCAGCGCCGCGGTCAGCGATCCGATCGGGAACGAGTCGAGGTAGACGTCGGCGGCGGCGTGGAAGACCTCGAGGTCGTCCCGTCTGCCGAATGCCACGACTCGTCCGCCGGTCGCGATCTTCGCGCGCTCCCACGGCCCCTCGTCGCGTGGGCCGACTCCGACCAGGACCGCGTGCCCGTGTCGCTCGAGCACCGGCAGCAGCGCATCGACGAAGTGCCGCCCGTCGCGCGTCGCGTACTTGTACTCCGTCCCGACCGTCAGGAGCACGACCGCGTCGTCGGAGAGGCCGAGCGACCGCCGTGCGTCGTCGCGCGACGGGAGCTGCGGACTCGACAGTGGAACGGGCAGGACGAACGAGCGGCTGCGCTCGATCCCACGGAACTCCTCCGCGACGGCAGCGCTCTCCTCACGCAGATGCGCGACGACGTCGCCGACCGTCGCTCCGGCCCAGAGCACGTGCTCCGCGTGGTTGAGGAAGATGACCGGGGGGCGTCCGTCGACGTCGAGCGCAACGAGCGGAACCGCGTCGTACGGGTGAATGTGCAGGACGATCGCGTCGAACCCCGCAGCGAGGTTGCGGAGCGCGGCCGCGCGCGTGAGGACGTCGTCGTCGCGGTCGTTCATCGCGGTGACTTCGCCGCCTGAGGCCTGCGTCGCCTCGGTCAGCTGTCGCGGCACCTCGATCGGCTTCCCGGACCGGTTCAGGCCGCTCTGACCGGTGAGCACGACCGAGTGGCGGCGCTGTGGATCGTTGCGGATCCATTGCCACACGAGTCGCGTGTGACCGCCGACGCGCAGGGCCGTCGTGAGCACGTGGAGGATGTGCTCCGGCTCTCCGGGCGTGCGTCGCCTCGCGGGGACGGGAGTCGCGACCGCGTGCGCGAGCGACCGCACGAGCGTTTCGAGCGACGGGCTCGCGAACAGGCCGGGATGGTTGTGCCACGCGTAGTCCGCCGCGATCTGCGCGTACGCCGCCGCCGTCTCTGCGCGCCCTTTGTCGAGCTCGGAGGAGCCGTGTGCGACCACACGGAGAAACACCGCACGTTGGCGCGTGATCGCGGCGACAGGGTCGCTCTCTCCGCTCGCGACCACGCGGGGACGCTACCACGGCGTTCCCGTGCATAGGCTGGGGCGGTTGAACGTCCTCGTTTTGACGACGTCGTACCCGAGGTGGGACGGTGATGCGGCCGGTCGTTTCGTCGCGGACGCGGTCGACCGACTCCGGACGCACGTCGACGTGGAGGTCGTCTCGGCGCAGTCGTTCCGCCACTTCGGCATCGCGTACGGGCACGGAGTCCTCGGCAACCTGAAGCGACGACCGTGGCTCGGCGCTCTCGTGCCGATGATGCTGGGGTCGTTCGTGCACGCGGCTCGAGACGCCGCCGCGAGAGCGGACGTCGTCCATGCCCACTGGCTCCCTGCCGGCTGGGTCGCCGCGCGGACCGGCAAGCCGTTCGTCGTCACGCTGCACGGAACCGACGTCGAGCTCGCAGACCGCGTCCCGCGGCTTGCGCACACGGTTCTGCGGCACGCCCGCCTGGTCGTCGCAGTGTCGAACGCGATCGCCGAGGCGGCCCGGCGATACGGAGCGGCCGACGTGCGCGTGATCCCGAACGGCGTCGACGTGCCGCCGGGAGACGGCCACGAGGCGGAGCCGCCGTACGTCCTCTACGCGGGGCGCCTTTCGCGGGAGAAGGGGATCCTCGAGCTCGCCGAGGCCGCGCGCGGCCTCCCGCTCGTCGTCGTCGGCGACGGGCCGCTCCGCCGCCACGTTCCCGCCGCCCGCGGCGTCGTGCCCCGTGCGGAGCTCGAGGAGCTCTACGCCGGCGCTGCGGCCGTGGCTTGCCCCTCTCGCCGCGAGGGGTTCGGCGTCACGTGCCTGGAGGCGATGGCGCACGGAAAGCCCGTCGTCGCGAGCGCCGTCGGCGGCCTGCTCGACCTCGTCGTGGACGGGGAGACCGGGCTGCTCGTGCCGCCGCGCGACACGCGTGCGCTGCGCGGGGCGATGGAGACGCTTTTGCGCGACCGGGATCTGCGCTCACGGCTCGGCGCCGCGGGCCGCGAACGCGCGCGCGAGCGGTTCTCGTGGGACGCCGTCGTCTCCGCGACGCTCTCCGCGTACTCGGACGCGCTCGCCGCTCAGTCGCCGGCGAGGACCGCGTAGCCGAATCCGGTCCGGCCGACGTCGTTCCCGTTGTAGAACATCGTCGTCGTGCCGTTGCGGCGGAAGACGCTCGCGTAGCAGATCGTCTCCGAGTCCCAGCCCGTCGGCGAGACGTCGATGCCGGCTGCGTCGTCCTTGCGCGTCCAGGTCGCGCCGTCGGTCGACTCCGCGTAGCCGATGCGGTACCCGAGGCTGCGGGTGCGGATGGAATAGAACATGCGGGCGAGCGCGCCGTCCTGCACGATCCACGGCCGGCCGAGCGCGTGCTCGTCCTCGTCGGCGAAGTCGATCGCGACCTCTCCTTCGTCCGGCCAGTGGATGCCGTCCTCGGATTCCGCGTGGCGGATGTTGTAGACCGGCAAGCTCTTGTCGCCGACGACGGTCCACTCGCTGCCCGCCGAATACCACACGTGGAACCTGTCGCCGTCGCGCACGACGAACGGCGATCCGCGCGTCAGCAGCTCGCCGTCACTCCGGTCGAGTACCGGAGCGCGCGACGCCCGCACGAACGAGTCGCCTCCGTCCGCGCTGATCGCCAGACCGGTGAACTGGTAGTAGCGCACCTTTGCTCCGAGCTGGAACCCGACGTAGTAGAGGAAGAGCCTGTCGTCGACGCGCAGGATCGAGATCGGGACGACGCCGTTCTCGTCGAACGAGCCGGGAGCCCCGATGTCGAGCACCGGCTCGCTGGCGACGCCGACGATCCGGGACGGCTCGTCGGGATCGACGTCGACGAAGCCGACGCGTCCGACCATCGCCTCGTCGCACGAGCAGGCGTAGATCCGCAGGACGCCGTCGTCGCGCAGATACGGCGTCGGCGGGAACGCGTGCGACTGCGCCCAGTCGATGCTGCCGTCGGGCGCATAGACGAGCCCTCGCTTCTCCCACCTCACGGTCCGAGCTCGAGCTCGAAGAACTCGTGTGCGACGCCGCCGCCGCCGAACTCCGACTTGAACTTGTAGAGCGTCTCGTTCAGGACGCGGCCCGCGTCCTCGGTGGAGATGCCGAAGTCGAAGAAGCGCGCGCCCGCCTGCCGCGCGTGCTCGATGCAGTGCTCGAACACCGCGTCGAGCGCCGAGACGTCACGGCCGACCTCGCTCGACGCGATGTACTGCGCGTGCACGACGCGGGCGGACTTGAACAGCACGACGCCCGCGACGACCGAGCCGTCGAGCGTCGCCGCGACGATCTCGATCGCGTCGGGAAACAGCGAGAGCAGGAGCTCCAGCTCGGCGAGCGTGTGCGTCGGCCGTGCGTCGTGCTCACGCGCGAGGTTCTCCTCCACGACGGGCCACAGCTCGGCGACTCGGTCTGGCCCCGGGGCGACGGTCACGCCGTGCTTCGCAGCCTTCCGCTCGCCACGACGCCGGCGCTCGGTTCGAGGTCGCCGCTCGCCGAGGTCGATCGCACAGGAGAGGTCGCAGCGGACAAGCCGCCCGCCGAGCCGGTGCAGCGCGTAGATGTCGTCCGCCGAAGGGCTCCGGTGGTAGATGTGCGGCACGGCCTTGTAGAGGAGCAGGTCGGCTCCTGCCGCCGCGTACGCGTCGCGCACCGCCTCGAGCACGCGAACGGCCGCCGCCCCGACCAGATCGCCGCGGTGCACGAGGCCGCCGTAGGTGCTGCCGGGGTGGCTGACGGCCCGCCGCGCGTCGTCCGGATCCTGGGCCGCGGGGAACACGGCGACGAGCCGCGAGCGGTCGTCGAGGAGCAGGAGGGAGCGATCGACGAAACGGCCGCCGTGGTAGCCGAGAAAGCGCCGCGTGTGCAGGAAGGTCCCCATCGGCGCTTCGGCGACGAGCGCGTCCCACTGCTCGTCCGCGGCCGCGTCGTACGCCCGCCACGCGGTCACCGCTCGACGCCGAAGAACTCGAGCGTGCTCGTCCGCCCGATCTCGCCGTGCGGCGGCTTCGCGTACGACGCGTCGTCGAGGTCCTTCGTCACGACGACCGCGGGGCCGATCCAGCAGTCGCGACCGATCCGCACGTTGTTGACGATCGTCGAGTTCACGCCGAGGAAGCAGCTCTCGCCGACGTCGACGAACCCGGAGACGACGACGTGCGACGAGACGAAGCAGTTCGCGCCGATCGACGAATGGTGCCCGATGTGGTTTCCGCTCCACAAGACGACGTTGTCGCCGAGCCGGACGAACGGCTGGACGACGTTCTCCTCGAAGACGAAGCAGTGCTCGCCGAGCTCTACGTTGCGCCAGACGAACGCGGCGCTGCTGACGTAGCTCGCGAGCGTGAAGCCTCTCGACTTGGCGGCGCCCGCGAGCCGCGTGCGGAGCCGGTTCAGCTGCGTGTACACGGTCGCGACGTAGACGCTGTGCTCCCCCGGAGCGTGCGTTGTGTGCAGGTCCTCGAACGGGACGATCGGCAGCCCGAACAGCTCGTCGCGCGTTCGAAACTCGCGCTCGACGCTGAACGCGACGACGTCGTAGTCCGAATCGTGCGTGAAGTACTCGTACGCGATCTCGGCGAAGGCGCTGTCGCCGACGATGATCAGCTTCCGCGACACGGCTACGGCCTCGCGATCAGGATGTCTTCGCGCCTGTTCGCCATGGGCAGGTCGTCACGCTGCGGCAGGACGTACGCGTCGAACCCGTCGGCACGCGCGCGCGCGACGATGGAGAGCACGACGTCGTCGTCGATCTTGCCTGGCTCGACCTCCGTCAGCTGCGCTGGGGGCGACGAATCGTCGCCGGCGAAGCGGCGATGGGACGCGACCCCGGCGTCGCTCGTGAAGAACCGCCGCCGCTTCGAGGCGTTCGGTATGTCGCCGAGGAGCATCGACCCGCCCGGAGCGAGCAGCGCGAGAGAGCGCTCGAGGAACGCGGTCAGGTCCTCGTGCTCGAAGACGTAGTGCAGGACGCTGTAGACGAGCACGACGTCGACCTTTCCGGCAAGCTCGTCGAGCGAGACCTCCGCCGGGAACCGCCCCGCCTCCTTCCGGACGAGCGCGTCCTCGGGTAGCCGGCCGAGCATCTCGGGGGAGTCGACGAGGACGAGCGGGCTCTCCATCCGGCGACAGAGCTCGATCAGCAAGTGCGGCAACCGGCTGCAGCCGGGCCCGATCTCGACGACGTGCTGCTCGGGCCGAAGCAGGGCCGGAAGCTTCGCCGTGATGTCCGCGAAGATCGTGTCCTCCTTGCCCTCGCGGTACGAGTTCGGGAAGCCGACCTGCTCGTGCGGGCTGAGCGACTCGTCCAGCGCGAGCCGCCGAAAGTCGTCGTAGGAGAGCCTCTCGAACCTCGTGTAGTCCTCGGTCGGCGGCACGGAGGCAGTCTTCCACGCGGCTATAGGCTGGACGGCCATGAGCGCAACGCCCACCGTCGCGGGCTGCCGGCTGCTCGACCTGCCGATCATCCGCGACACGCGGGGGAACCTGACTCCGATCGAGGGCGGACGCGACATCCCGTTCGAGATCCGCCGCGTCTTCTACATGTACGACGTTCCGGGCGGAGCCACGCGCGCCGGCCACGCTCATCGCGCGCTCGAGCAGGTGATCGTCGCCGCGTCCGGCAGCTTCGACGTCGTGCTCGACGACGGGACCACGCGCGAGAAGACGACCCTGAACCGGTCGTACCAAGGGCTCTACGTCCCGCATCTGGTCTGGCGCGAGCTCGAGAATTTCTCCTCTGGCGCGGTCTGCCTCGTGCTCGCGTCGTTGCCGTTCGACGAAGAGGACTATTTCCGTGACTACGAGGAGTTCATCGAGCACGTGAACGGCTCATGACCGGGCGCGCGCTCATCACCGGGGTCGGCGGACAGGACGGCTCCTACCTCACGGAGCTCCTGCTCGAAGCCGGCTACGAGGTCGTCGGCCTCGTCCGTCCCGGCTCGCCGCGCTACCCGAACCTCGAGCACCTCGAGGACCGGATCGAGCTCCAGGAGGCCGATCTCCTGAACCAGACGTCGCTCGCGCAGGCGCTGAGGTCGGCGCGACCCACGGAGGTCTACAACCTCGCCGCGCCGTCGTTCGTGCCCGCGTCGTGGGACGCACCGGTGCACACGGCCGAGTTCGCGGCCGTCGGCGCGACGTCGCTGCTCGAGGCGATCAGGACCGTCGACCCGGGAGTCCGCTTCTACCAGGCCTCGTCGTCGGAGATCTTCGGCGACCCGGCCGAGAGCCCGCAGACGGAGACGACGACGCTCGCGCCGGTGACGCCGTACGGCGTAGCGAAGGCATACGCGCACTTCAGCGCGCGCTCGTACCGCCACCGCTACGGCCTCTTCGCCTGCTCCGGGATCCTCTACAACCACGAGTCGCCGCGGCGGCCGCTCGAGTTCCTCCCGCGCAAGGTCGCATCCGGCGCCGCCTCGATCTCGCTCGGCCTCGAGCGCGAGCTCGTTCTCGGCGACCTCGACGCCCGCCGCGACTGGGGCTATGCCGGCGACTACGTCCGCGCGATGCACTCGATGTTGCAGCAGGACGACCCCGACGACTACGTGGTCGCATCCGGCGAGGGCCATTCCGTGCGCGAGCTCGTCCAGGTCGCGTTCGAGCACGTCGGCCTCGACTGGCAGGACCACGTGCGCGTCGATTCTGCGCTGGAACGCGGTCGTGCGGAGCTGCACCACCTCGTCGGCGACGCATCGAAGGCGCGGAGGCGACTCGGTTGGTCTCCGGAGGTCGGCTTTACAGAGCTCGTACATCTGCTCGTCGATGCCGACCTTGCGCGCCTGCAAGCGACTGCATCCGCAACGGCGGACTAGCATGACGGCGATGAGCAGGCACTTCCGGATCGACGGCGTCGACGTGCACGACGGCAGCGACTGCTACGTGATCGCGGAGATCGGCCACAACCACCAGGGAGACGTCGAGAAGGCGAAGCAGCTCATTCGCGCCGCGCACGAGTGGGGTGTCAACGCGGTGAAGCTGCAGAAGCGCTCGAACCGCACGCTCTACACGCGCGCCTACTACGACCAGCCGTACGACAACGAGTTCAGCTTCGGCGACACGTACGGCGAGCATCGCGAAGCGCTCGAGCTCGACGCCGACGAGTACCGCGAGCTCCAGGCGTATGCGCGCGAGGTCGGGATCACGCTCTTCGCAACGGCGTTCGACTTCGAGAGCGCCGCCATGCTCGCGGAGCTCGACGTACCGGCGTTCAAGTTCGCGTCCGGCGATCTGCTGAACACGCCGCTGCAGCGCTACGTGGCGGCGTTCGGCAAGCCGATGTTCCTCTCCACGGGGGGCGGGACGATTGCGGACATCGAACGTGCGGTCGACGCGATCCTGCCGATCAACGACCGGCTGTGCGTGCTGCAGTGCACCGCCGCGTATCCCGCGGACGTCGAGGATCTCAACCTCAACGTGATCCCGGCGCTGCGCGAGCTGTTCCCCGATCTCGTCATCGGGCTCTCCGATCACCAGAACGGGATCGCGATGGCGGTGGTCGCGTACATGCTCGGCGCGCGCGTGATCGAGAAGCACTTCACGCTCGACCACGCTCTCAAGGGAACCGACCACGCGTTCTCGCTCATGCCGGACGGGATGCGGCGCCTCGTGCGCGACCTGCATCGCATTCCGGTCGCGCTCGGCGACGGCGTCAAGCGGCCGCTGCCGGCCGAGGCGAAGCCGCTCGAGAAGATGGGCAAGAAACTCGTCGCCGCGCGCGAGCTCGCGGAGGGGCACGTGCTCGCCGAGGACGACGTCGCGATCAAGTCGCCGGCCGACGGCGGGCTGCCTCCGTTCGAGCTCGAACGGATCGTCGGCATGCGTCTGCGGCGAAGCCTCCGGCCCGACGACAACGTCGAGCTCGCCGACCTCGAGCTCGTTGCGGCGCCGCTCGAGGCCGAAGCGCAGCGCGTGTGAGCGACGACATCTTCTCGCTCGACGGTCGCGCGGCCGTCGTCACGGGAGGGGTCGGTCAGCTCGGCGCCGAGATCGCGCGGGGCCTCGTCGCACGGGGCGCGAAGGTCGGCATCTTCGACGTCCGGGAGGGCGGCGACCACGGGTCGATCCGCTACTTCCACGTGGACGTCACGGATCGCGCGGCGATCGAGGCGGCGACCGACGAGCTCGCCGACGCATGGGGCGCGCCGCACGTGCTCGTGAACGCGGCGGCGATCGACTCGCCGCCCGACGCGCCCGCCGCGGAGGTCGGGCCGTTCGAGGAGTACCCGGTCGAGTCATTCGAGCAGGTGATGGACGTGAACGTGAAGGGCACGTTCCTCGCGTGCCAGGTGATCGGCGCACGCATGGCTGCGGCCCGCCGCGGCTCGATTGTGAACGTCTCGTCGATCTACGGGATGCTCTCGCCCGTGCAGGACGTGTACGAGTTCCGCCGCCGCGACGGCGAGACGTTCTTCAAGCCCGTCGCGTACTCCGCGTCGAAGTCGGCGCTCTACAACCTGACGCGCTATCTCGCGACGTACTGGGCGCGCGACGGCGTGCGCGTGAACACTCTGACGCTTGCCGGCGTATGGAACGACCAGCCGCAGGAGTTCCTCGACGCGTACACGGCGCGCATGCCGCTCGGGCGGATGGCGAACGTCGAGGAGGTCGTCGGCCCCGTCGTGTTCCTCGCGTCCGACGCGTCGTCGTACGTCACAGGCGCGAATCTCGTCGCCGACGGCGGCTGGTCTGCCTGGTAGGAGCGAGGCGTGACTTCGAGACGGATCACCCTCGTCGCCGATCAGATCCTCGGGTACTTCCGCACCGGCGGGCTCGGAACCGCGACGACGTTCCTCGCCCTCGCGCTCGGGCGGATGGGCCACGACGTGGAGGTCCTGCATTTC
>VAYM01000054.1 GCA_005884945.1 Actinomycetota bacterium
TCTCGTCCGCGACCGGCTGCGGTGCGCCGGTGAGCTTCACGCCGACGAGGGCCTGCTCGAAGCCGAGGCCGAGCGGGTTCGTGACCGCGACGACCTGCAGGATGTCGTCGGCCGCCAACCTGGTGTAGCGCGCTCGGACGGTCGCTTCGGAGATGCCCAGGCGGTCGGCGATCCTCCGGAACGGCTCGCGGCCGTTCGCCTGGAGCGCCTCGATGATGCCCTGGTCGAGCGCGTCGACCCGGCGAGGGCGGCGCACCGGTCCGCGGCGCGCGTCGCCCATGATCGGCAGAGCCTGGGTTCTGCGCAAAGCGAGGCGATTCGTACCACTCTCCTCGCAATCGGTCAATCCTCCAGCACGCATTTCGCGCAAACGGACGCGATTCCGCTTGAATCTGCGCAGCGGATGGTGGATGCTCGGCGCCACAGGAGCGGGGCTCGAACCGAGGAGGAGGACCGATCGATGGGGCGCACACCTTTGATGCGCGCGTTGCAGCGGCTGGCCCGCGATCATCGGGAGGCCGAGGCGCTGGGACTCCCGGTCGGGGAGCTGCGAGCGCGGCGGGAAGACGCGGCGTACTCGCGCCGCGAGTTCATCAAGCGAACCGGGACGGTCGGCGCCGCAGTCGCGATCGCGGGACCGGCCGCACTCGCTCGACCGGCGCGCGCGGCGACGAACGGAACGCGCATCGCGGTCGTCGGCGGCGGCATCGCCGGGCTCGCGTGTGCGCTGACGCTGCAGGACAAAGGCATCGCTTGCGACGTCTACGAATCGCATCCCACCCGGTTCGGCGGCCGCATGCACTCCGACTACACGGAGTTCGACAAAGGTTTCTGGGGCGGGCAGCAGGCCGAGCTCTGCGGGGAGCTCATCGACACGAACCACAAGACGATCCTCCAGCTCTCGCAGCGGTTCGGACTGGCGACCGTCGACCTGCTCGGCGCGCAGCCGAACGGAAGCGAGGACACGTACTACGTCCTCGGGTCCACGTATCCGAAGTCGCAGGCGGACATCGACTTCAGGCCCGTGAAGAACACGCTGCAGGGCCAGGTCCAGCAGACCGGCTACCCAACGCTCTACAACAGCTTCACGCCTGCGGGTCAGTTCTTCGACAACATGACGGTCCACGACTGGATCGCCAACTACGTGCCCGGCGGACAGAGCTCGCCGTTCGGCACGCTGCTCAACAACGCCTACAACGAGGAGTACGGCGCCGAGACGACCGACCAGGCGGCGCTGAACCTCATGTACCTGCTCGGGTTCAACACGAAGCCCGGGAACTTCTCGATCTACGGCAAGTCCGACGAGCGCTACCACATCGTCGGCGGCAACTCGAAGCTGCCCGAGGCGATCGCGAGTGCGCTGCCGGCCGACCGGCTCCACACCGGGCACCGGCTGACCTCGATCGCGACGAACGCCGACGGCTCGATCGCGCTGGCGTTCGACACGGGCGCCGGGAGCTCGGTCGTGAGGACGTTCGACCACGTCGTCCTCTGCATGCACTTCGCAGTCCTGCGGACGCTCGACTACCGCAAGGCGGGATTCGACCCCTTGAAGAAGACCGCGATCACGCAGCTCGGCGCCGGCCTCAACGCGAAGCTCAACCTGCAGTTCACCTCGCGCTACTGGAACGACCCGAAGTTCAACAGCACCGGGTCGGTCTACACCGACCTGCCGCTCCAGAGCGGCTGGGACGTGACCCGCGGGCAGGACGGGTCGACGGGGATCTTCGTCGCCTATCCGGGCGCGAACGTCGCGAAGTCGCTCGGGCAGTCGATCCCGTACAGCACGACGCTGACGAACACGCAGGTCGCGAAGTTCGCCGGCCAGTTCGTCTCGCAGCTCGAGAAGATCTGGCCCGGGATCGCGAGCAGGTACACCGGCAAGGCGATGCTCTCGACGCCGTTCACAGACCCGAACTTCAACTGCTCCTACTCCTACTGGAAGCCCGGGCAGTACACGGGGTTCAGCGGCTACGAGAAGCAGCGCCAGGGGAACATCCACTTCGCCGGCGAGCACTGCTCCCAGGACTTCCAGGGGTTCATGGAGGGCGGCGCGGCCGAAGGCGTCCGCGCGGCGCAAGAGATCCTCGGCGACATCAAATAGCCGGTGGCCGTCGAGCAGCGCACCGAGTCCGAACGCGTCGTCGCGGCACGCGAGCAGCACGTCGCGCGCGGCGTCGCGACGACGCCGCTCGTCGTCGCACGGGCGGAAGGCGCGCGGATCTGGGACGTCGACGGACGCGAGTACGTCGACTTCGCGGGCGGCCTCGGCTGCCAGAACACCGGGCACGGGTTCGCGACGGCAGCGATCCACGAGCAGGTCGACCGGTACCTGCACCAGTGCTTCATGGTCGGCATGTACGAGCCGTACATCGACGTGTGCCGTCTGCTCGGCGAGACGTGGCCGGGCGGCGCGGAGACCAAGTCGCTGCTCGTCAACTCGGGCGCCGAAGCGGTCGAGAACGCCGTCAAGATCGCGCGCGTCGCCACCGGCCGCACCGCCGTGATCGCGTTCGACCACGCGTTCCACGGCCGCACGAACCTGACGATGGCGCTGACGTCCAAGGTCGTCCCGTACAAGCGCGGCTTCGGACCGCTCGCGCCGGAGGTCTACCGCGCGCCGGCGCCCTATCCGTACCGCGGCGTGTCGTCGGACGACGCGATCCGCGGGCTCGAGCTGCTGCTGAAGCAGGACGTCGCCCCGGAGTCCGTCGCCTGCGTCGTCCTCGAGCCGGTGCAGGGCGAGGGCGGCTTCATCGTCATGCCGGACGACTTCCCGCGGCGGCTCGCGGAGATCTGCGAGCGGCACGGGATCCTCTACGTCGACGACGAGGTGCAGTCGGGCGTCGGGCGCACCGGGCCCGTGTGGGCGATCGAGCACTACGGCGTCGAGCCGGACCTGCTCGTGTCGGGGAAGTCGCTCGGCGGCGGCCTGCCGCTCGCCGGCGTGACGGGTCGAGCCGAGCTGATGGACTCGGTCCCGCCCGGCGGCCTCGGCGGCACCTTCGGCGGGAACCCGGTGGCGTGCGCTGCTGCGACGGCTGTGCTGGAAGAAGTCCGCACGCCCGCGTTCCGCTCACGCGCGGAAGCGATCGGGAAAACGGTCCGCGAGCGCCTCGACGACTTTGCGACAGACCGTTGCAAAGGGAGTGAGGTGCGCGGGCTCGGGCCGATGCTCGCGCTCGAGCTCGCCGAGCCGACGCCTGAGCTCGCATCCGCAGTCACCGCTGCCGCACGTCGGCGCGGGCTGATCCTGCTCTCGTGCGGCATCTACGGTAACGTCATCCGCATCCTCGTTCCGCTCTCGATCTCAGACGGGGAGCTGACGCGCGGCCTCGAGTTGTTGGAGGAATCGCTTGGCGACGCACGCGCTGCCTGAGACTCCGCCCAGGCAGCAGAGCGCGCGAGCAACACCCGACGTCCGGCTGGTCGGCGTCCGAAAGACGTACGGGGAGGTCGTCGCCGTCGCCCGCGTCGACCTCGAGATCGCCGCGGGAGAATTCTTCACGCTTCTCGGCCCGTCCGGCTCGGGCAAGACGACGACGCTGCGCCTGATCGCGGGCTTCGAGCAGCCCGACGCGGGCGAGGTGCGGCTCGCGGGCGTCGACATCACCCACCGCCCGCCATACGCGCGCGACGTCAACACGGTCTTCCAGGACTACGCGCTCTTCCCGCACATGACGGTCGGCGAGAACGTCGGCTACGGGCTCCGCGTCAAGGGCGTCCCGCGCCGCGAGCGCGCGAGACGCGTCGCGGAGGCCCTCGAGCTCGTGCGCCTGCCGAACGTCGCCGCGCGAAAGCCGGTCCAGCTCTCCGGCGGACAGCGGCAGCGCATCGCGCTCGCACGCTCGCTCGTGAACCATCCGCGCGTCCTCCTCCTCGACGAGCCGCTCGGTGCGCTCGACCTCAAGCTCCGGCAGGAGATGCAGATCGAGCTGAAGCGGATCCAGCAGGACGTCGGCCTGACCTTCGTCTACGTGACGCACGACCAGGAGGAGGCGCTCACGATGAGCGACCGCCTCGCGGTGTTCAGCGAGGGCCGGATCGAGCAACTCGGCACGCCGGCGGAGGTGTACGAACGTCCGGCAACGGAGTTCGTCGCCGGCTTCATCGGCGTGTCGAACATCATCGAGCGCGACGGCCGCAGGTTCACCGTCCGCCCGGAGAAGATCGAGATGCGCGACGACAGCGGACGCAGCGGCGAGCGGGGCCGTATCCGCGACGTGGTCTACGTCGGCATGTTCACCCGGTACATCGTCGAGCTCGATTCGGGAGGCGAGCTCACGGTCGTCAAGCAGAACCTCGAGTCCTCATCACGGGAGGCGCTCGAGTCCAGGGGCAAGCGGGTCCGCCTGGAGTGGCGTCCCGAGCACACCTTCGAGATCGGAACAGGAGGGCGAGAATGAGGAGGATTCGCAGGGGCCACGTTCTCACCGCGGCGGTCGCCGTGGCGTTGTGCATCCCCGCGTCCGGGGCGAGCACCGGCAACTCTGCCGGCACGCTGCCGACGAAGATCGGCAAGGGCGAGGGGTCGCTGAACCTGATCGAGTGGGCGGCGTATTCCGACCCGAGCTTCGCAAACAAGTTCGTGCGTCAGACCGGGTGCAAGATCCATCGGAAGGACGCGGGCTCGTCGAACGAGATGGTTGCACTGATGCGGACCGGCGGTGGCGGTGGCGGCGGCCAGTACGACCTGGTCTCCGCGTCGGGCGATGCGAGCCTCCGGCTCATCGTCGGCGGCGACGTGCAACCCGTCAACGTCAACTTGGTCCCGAGCTGGAAGCAGTTCCTGTCGATCTTCAAGTCCCCGGCGCACAACACGGTCAAGGGGGTGCACTACGGCGTGTCCGTTCAGTGGGGGCCGAACACGCTGCTCTACAACACGAAGAAGGTCAAGCCCGCGCCGACGAGCTGGAGCGCCATCTACAGCTCGAAGTACAAAGGGAAGGTCACCGTTCCGAACAACCCGATCCAGATCGCGGACGCGGCTCTGTACCTGATGAAGTCGAAGCCGAGCCTCGGCATCAAGGACCCGTACGAGCTCACGAAAAGCCAGCTCGACGCGACCGTGTCGCTCCTGAAGCAGCAGCGGAAGCTCGTCAAGAAGTACTGGGCGAGCGCGACGGACGAGATCAACCTCTTCAAGGGCGGCGACACGGTCATCGGCGCCTCGTGGCCGTATCAGACCTTGCAGCTGCAGGCCGCCAAGTCGCCCGTCAAGGAGCTGATCCCGAAAGAGGGCGCCACCGGATGGGCGGACACCTGGATGCTCGCCAAGAAGGCACCGCACCCGAACTGCGCCTATCTGTGGATGAAGTACGCGACGACGCCGCAGGTCGAGGCGAAACAGGCACTGGTGTTCGGCGAGACGCCGGTCAATCCGAAGGCGTGCTCGTACATGGACAAGATGCAGAAGGGTTCATGTGCCAAGTACCACCTGAACCAGCCCCTGTCGTACTACAAGCAGATCCATTTCTGGAAGACGCCGATCGCCGACTGCGGCAACGGCAAGAAGGACTGCATGGACTACAACGCCTGGCAGAGAGCCTGGACGCAAGTCACAGGCTGACGACGCTTGGCGGTGAACGTCGGACGAGCGGGCCCGTCGATGCGGCGGGCCCGCCTTCGCTTTTCTGCGGTCTTCTGGCGTAGGCCCTGGTTCAAGGGTCTTGCGCTGCTGACGCCGCCGGTTGCGGCCTTCCTGCTCATCTACGTCGGCGCGCTCACCGTCCTCTTCATCTCGGCGTTCTGGAGCGTCGACTCGTTCACGGGGAAGCTCGAGCACATCTGGAACATCGAGAACTTCCGCATCGTCTTCTCGACGACGGATCCGACGTACCTCCGCATCGCAGGACGAACGATCGGCATCGCCGCGGCGGTCACGCTGACAGACGCAGTACTCGCCTTTCCACTCGCGTACTACATGGCACGAATCGCGCGGCCGCGCACGCGAACGCTCGTCTTCGTGCTCGTTCTCCTCCCTCTCTGGTCGAGCTACCTGGTGCGGATCTACGCGTGGCGTCTGATCCTGAGCAACGACGGCGTGCTCAACTGGGCCCTCGGCGGAGTCGGCCTCCCACACCTGAACATCGGGTACACGAACTGGGCCATGTGGATCGTCTTCTCGTACGTGTGGCTGCCGTTCATGGTGCTGCCGGTGTACGCCGCACTCGAGCGGATCCCCGACAACTACCTCGAGGCGTCCGGCGACCTCGGCGCGAGCGGATTCCGGACCTTTCGCAGCATCATCGTTCCGCTTGCGCTCCCGGGGATCGTGGCGGGCTCGATCTTCACGTTCTCGCTCACGCTCGGGGACTACGTCACCCCGCTGCTCGTCGGCGGCGCGGGCTCCAGCTTCATCGGGAACGTCGTCTACGAGAACATCGGCGTCAACGCAAACGTCCCGTTCGCGGCGGCATTCGCCACGGTCCCCGTGATCATCATGGCCGTCTACCTCGTCATCGCGCGCCGGCTCGGTGCGTTCGAGGCGCTCTAGCGGTGGAGAGCGGAGCCACTCGGTTCGGGCTGAGGATCTGGACCGTCCTCGTCGTCCTCTTCCTCTGGCTTCCTCTCGTCCTCATCGGGATCTACGCGTTCAACTCCTCCAACATTCAGAGTTGGCCGATTCCGGGGTGGACGCTGCACTGGTTCGCGACGGCGTGGCACAACCCCGACGTCCGCTCGTCGCTCTGGCTCTCGGTGAGAGTCGGCTTGATCACGACCGGGATCGCGCTCGTGCTCGGGTCGATGGCGGCCTTCGCGATCCACCGTTTTCGATTCTTCGGGCGGGAATCCGTGTCGTTCCTGCTGATCCTTCCGATCGCTTTGCCCGGAATCATCACCGGCATGGCGCTGAACTCCTTCTTCGTCTTCGCAGGCCTCGGCCTCTCACCCTGGACGATCGTGATCGGCCACGCGACGTTCTGCGTCGTCGTCGTCTACAACAACGTGCTCGCGCGGCTGCGACGGACGTCGACGTCTTTGCTCGAGGCATCCATGGACCTCGGCGCCGACGGCTGGCAAACCTTCCGTTTCGTCGTCTGGCCCGTCCTCGCAACCGCATTGATCGCGGGCGGCCTGCTCGCCTTCGCACTCTCTTTCGACGAGGTAATCGTGACGACGTTCACCGCTGGCGCGCAGACGACGCTCCCGATCTTCATTCTCGACAACCTCCGGCAGGGACAGCAGTTCCCCATCATCAACGCCGTCGCGCTTGCAGTGATCGTCCTGACGGTCATCCCGGTCACGATCGCTCAGCGGCTGACGCGCGACACCGGGGTGCTGCGAAGCACCGCAGCAACGGCGGCGGCGGCCGCTGAGAGCGTGGAGGTCACGACGGTATAGGCTCGCATCACTAGGACTGGAGGCTGAGATGAGCGTCACGGTGGAGCACCACAAGAACCTGATTGGCGGCGAATGGGTCGACGCCGCCGGGGGCGAGACGATGGAGGTCTTGAATCCCGCGACCGGCGAGACGATCGCGGAGGTGCCGCGCGCGTCCGCCGAGGACGTCGACCGTGCCGTGCAGGCGGCCAAGAAGGCGCTGGTCGAATGGCGTGAGACGACGCCCGGCGAACGCGCCGAGATGCTGCTGAAGCTGGCCGACGCGCTCGACGCGCACGCGGACGAGCTCGCCGAGATCGAGTCCCGCAACGTCGGCAAGCCGCTCTCGTACGCGAAGGACGAGCTGCCGGTCTGCTCGGACAACATCCGCTTCTTCGCGGGCGCGGCGCGCGTGCTCGAGGGCAAGTCCGCCGGCGAGTACATGCGCGGGTACACGTCGTGGCTGCGCCGCGAGCCGATCGGCATCGTCGGCGGCATCGCGCCCTGGAACTACCCGCTGATGATGGCCGTGTGGAAGCTCGCTCCCGCGTTGGCGGCGGGGAACGCGCAGGTGCTGAAGCCGTCCGAGCAGACGCCGCTGACGACGCTGCGGTTCGCCGAGTTGGCCGCGGAGATCCTGCCGCCGGGCGTCCTGAACGTCGTCACCGGCGACGGCGTCCCCACCGGCGAGGCGATCGTGAAGCATCCGGACGTGCGGCTCGTGTCCCTGACAGGCGACGTCGAGACGGGAAAGATCATCGCGCGCACAGCCGCGGACAACCTGAAGCGCGTCCACCTCGAGCTCGGCGGGAAGGCGCCGGTCGTCGTCTTCGACGACGCGGATCCCGCAGCCGTCGCGGAGGGAATCAAGATCGCCGGCTACTGGAACTCCGGGCAGGACTGCACGGCCGCGTCGCGCGTCGTCGCCGGCCCGAAGATCTACGACAAGCTGCTCGAGGCGCTCGTGCCGGCGGTCGAGTCGTTGCACGTCGGCGATCCGGCGGAGGGCGACGAGGTCGAGATGGGACCGGTGATCTCGAAGGCGCAGCAGGACCGCGTATTCGGCTTCCTCGAACGCGCGAAGGGCGCGACCGTGCTCACCGGCGGCGGCTCGAACGGCGCGCGCGGCTTCTTCGTCAAGCCGGCCGTCGTCGTCGACGTCGGGCAGAAGGACGAGATCGTGCAGCGCGAGGTGTTCGGGCCGGTCGTGACGGTGCAGAAGTTCTCCGCCGACGACGAGGCGATCGCGTGGGCGAACGACGTGGACTACGGGCTCGCCGCGTCGGTGTGGACGCGTGACGTCGGTCGTGCGTTGAACGCGGCGCGCAAGCTCCAGTTCGGAACGGTGTGGATCAACGACCACATCCCGCTGGTGAGCGAGATGCCGCACGGCGGCTACAAGCAGTCCGGCTACGGCAAGGACCTGTCGGCGTATTCGCTGGAGGACTACACGCAGATCAAGCACGTGATGGCGAAGATTGACTGATCGCTCGGTGGGGTCTGCTGGTCCGCTTCGCGGTCAGGCGCTACGCGCCGGCGGCACGATCGGCGTTCCCGCGCCGTCGAGCCCGTTCGAGAACCGGTCCGAGATCGACCGCGGCGTCCGCTGGTGGGAGGAGCGCGGCTACAAGGTCAAGCTCGGCGCCGGCGTCTACGCGCAGGACGACTACTTCGCCGGCGATCCGGAGACGCGCGCCCGCGATCTCAACGCGCTGTTCGCGGACCCCGAGGTCGACGTCGTGCAGACGCTGCGCGGCGGCTACGGCGCCTCGCAGGTCGTACCGCTCCTCGACTACGACGTGATCGCGGAGAACCCGAAGCCGCTCGTCGGCTTCTCCGACATCACGGCGCTCCACGTCGCGATCCGGCAGCGCACCGGGCTCGTCACGTTCTACGGCCCCGGCCTCACCGGCATGGGCAACCCGAAGCGCGAGTGGTCGAAGGAGCGGCTCGTCAACGCGCTGGGCTCGACGGAGCCGCTCGGCGAGATCCCGGCTCGGCCTGAGGATCCGTACGTCGGCTCACTCGCGTCGGGCCGCGCCACCGCGCCGATCGTCGGCGGCTGTCTCTGGCTCTTGCGCGAGACGCTCGCGACGCCGTGGGAGTTCGACATGGACGGCTGCATCCTCTTCTTCGAAGACGTGCACGCACCGCCGTGGCACGTCGACGGCATGCTCACGCAGTTCCGCAACGCGGGAAAGCTCGAGCAAGTCGCCGGCATCGTCATCGGGGAGATGTTCGCGTCCGATCCGACGAAGGTGCAGGATCCGTGGCTGCGGAGCCGCTCGATGGAGGACGTCTTCGAGCAGCACCTCGAGCCGCTCGGCGTGCCGGTCGTGTTCAACCTGCCGCTCGGCCACGGCGAGAACCTCTGGACGCTGCCGCTCGGCGTCACCGCGACCGTCGATGCCGCCGCGCGCACGGTGACGATCGACGACCCGGCGCTCGAGCCGGCGACTCAGCTCGCCGCGGCGAGCAGCGCTTCGCCTTCGCGCACGTAACGAGTCGCTCCGACCGAGCGGAAGAAGGCGAGCGCACGGTCGAGCTGGGCATCGGCCTCAGCACGCCGATCCTCGGCCGCCAGCGCCTCGCGAGGAACGACCCGTCCGCGAGGTGGCGGCAGGCACGGAGCCAGAGGTTGTCGAAGGGGATGCCGGCGAGGTAGTCCCGAATCTCGTCTCGCCGCCCGACCTTCTCGGCGACGAACGCCGGCAGGTAGAGCATGAACGCGTCGAGGCCGAGATCTCGTGCAAGGAGCTCGTCGATGAATCCCCGCGCGTTGGCCAGATCGTCGAGCTCGCCCGCGAGGAAGCCGCGGTAGGCGAGGGCACGCGCGATGATCTCGCTTGCGGCTCCCCGGGACAGCGCGAGGTTTTCGTCGGCGTCGGCAAGCGCCCCGGCGGTGTCTCCGCGCGCAAAGCGGATCCGCGACCGGATCCAGAGGGCGGCGGCCTCGCCGCCCACTGCCACCTGGCGTTCCTGCTCGACGATCCCGTCCGCTCCGGCGAGTGCCGCGTCCCACTGCCCCGCGTAGAAGAAACACACCAGCCTGATGGACTGACTCCAGCGCAGGGCACTCCGACTCCCGCCGCGCTCGCCGAGTCGAATCGCCTCCTCGATCATCTCCGTCGCGCCGCGGAGATTGCCGTACCAGCCCGAGAACGCTGCAAGGTTGTTCGCGGCACGAGAAGCCGCCTCGAATGCGCCGATCCCGCGCGCGAGGACGAGGCTACGCTCGACATCTCGCGCTCCGTCGAGGTCGCCCTGCCGGTAACGGGCGACTCCGAGGTAGTTCAGCGCGGAGGCCTGCAGCTCCACGAGCCCGAGCCGCTCCGCCAACCGGAGCGCCTCGCGGGCAAGGGAGATCGCCTCTGCATACGCTCCCGTCAGGGCTCGGAGCCGCGCCCCGTGGACGAGCACGCGCGCGCGTGCCTCTGACTCTTCGAGGCCGACGAACTCGAGGGCTCGCCCGAGATGAGTCTCAGATCGGGCGTTCTCGTGGCGGAACCACCACGTCTCGACCAGGAGCGCCTCCACCTCCGCCGCTCTGGTCCGATCTCCGGCGGCCAGGAGCTGAGCACTTGCCTCCTCGGCCGCAAAGGTCTCGTCTTCGGTTCCCGCACCGTGAAGGGCCTGCGCGCGTAGGAAGAGGAGAAACGGCCGCTCGCCGTCAGGTGGGTCGAGAGCGAGCGCATCGGAGAAGAATCGTCCTGCGGCCGCGCCGGCGTGGAGCGCGAGTGCCCGTTGGCCGGCTGCCTGCAGAGCGTGTCGCGTCGGCTCGAGGAGCGACGTGGTGTCGGAACCGGCGGCACGCGCCAGCTCGAGCGCCGACGCGTAGTGGTGGGCGAGTGTCTCGGCGTGGTCATCGGAACGTCCGAGCGAGGCGATCCACGCCGCTGCGCGTCGATGCTTCTCGGCCCGCGCAGAACGCGGAATCTGCGCATACGCAACATCACGGACGAGGACGTGGCGGAACGCGTACTCGACCTCGCCCGCAAGGGACGAGCGACGCGCACGGCGTACGAATTCCTTCCGGTCGAGCGAGTGGAGCAACAACTCGGCGCGTTGCGGGTCGACACCGCCGAGCGCCTCGAGCGCTCCCGTCCAGAAGACCTTCCCCAGCACGGCCGCGTCCTGCAGCAGCTGCTTCTCCTCCGGCGCGAGTCCGTCGAGACGCGCGGCGATGATCCCCTGCACGGACTCGGGCAGAGCGAACTCGTGCTCGTCGGTTCGCTCCGCGAGCATCCGCGCGTACTGCTCTGCGTAGAGGGGGTTTCCCTCCGCCCGTTCGAGGACCGCCGCTTGTGTGTCGGAAGGGAGCACGGCGCGTCCGATCAGCTCCCCGAGCAAGCGGGCCGTCTCCCGTTCGTCGAGCGGGGAGATCGAGAGCGTCGTTGCGTTGCGCATCCCACCACCCCAGCCTGGACGCCGTTCGAGCAACTCGGGCCTCGCCGTGGCGACGACGAGCAGCGGAACCTCGCTTGCCCAGTCGACGAGAT
>VAYM01000055.1 GCA_005884945.1 Actinomycetota bacterium
CGACCGCCGTCGATCCGAACGCGACCGCTCCAGCATCGGTCTCGAGCTCGCTCAGGAAGAGAACCTCGTCGATCAGCTCGCTTGCCTGCTCGATCTCGCGCCTCGCCTGCTCGAGCAGTTGCTCGACGTCACTGCCGGGGAGGAGGGCGGTGTCGAGCAGTGCGAGCACGCGCGCGAGAGGTGTCCGTAACTCGTGCGAGACGGCGGCGGTGAACGTCGTCCGCAGCTCGTCGTAGGCCGTCGACGCACCTGCCGGCGTGGGCTCGGCCCGACGACGGGTGCGCGGCCTCCACATCTCGCCGCATTATCGTGAACGGCTGTGGCCAAAGTCCTGATCGTCGAGGACGACGCCGTCATCGCCGACGGGATGGCACGCCACCTCGCCGCGGCCGGATTCGATCCAGTCGTCGCAGGCAAGGGCGACCAGGGACTCGCGCGGTTGCGCTTCGAGCGGCCCGACGTCGTCGTGCTCGACCTGATGCTTCCCGGGCGCGACGGTTGGAGCGTGATCCAGGAAGCGCGCGCCGAGGGAATCGGGACGCCGATCGTCGTCGTCAGCGCGCGCGGCACCGAGCACGACCGCGTGCACGCGCTCGAGATCGGCGCCGACGACTACCTCGTGAAGCCGTTCTCGATGAACGAGCTCGTCGCGCGCGTGCGCGCGGCGTCGAGACGGGCAAGCCGCCGCGACGAGACCCCGCGCGGCGAGCCGATCGACATCGAGGAGCTCACGATCGACCCGCGCGAGGTTCAAGCGTACGTCGACGGGGAGAGCGCGGAGCTGACGCCGACCGAGTTCCGGCTGCTGTACCAGCTCGCGCTCGAGCGCGGCCGTGTCGTCACGCGCGACGAGCTGCTGCAGAAGCTCTGGGGCCGGCGCGAGACGCATCGCGACCGCACGGTCGACGTCTTCGTCCGCCGCCTGCGCGACAAGATCGACCGCCGCGCGACGCGCCACACGTTCATCCACACGCGCTACGGCGTCGGCTACCGCCTCGAGCCGGTCGTCAAGGAGTGACGGCGTACAGCCGCTCGCCCGGCCGGTTGAACCGGACGTCGAGCGTGGCAAGCACGCCGTTCGCACCGTAGAACCCGAGACGCGCGCGCCAGGGCTTCGCGGGCACCCCGTGCAGGTACGCGTTCGTGAACGTGTAGCCGAACGTCCCCCACCAGCCGGCCTTCCGGTCGTACGCGCTCTGCCCGAACCGGCGCTCGCGCAAGGTGGTTGTGCCGTCGCGCGCCGCGACAGTCTCGATCGACGGCGACTCCCATTGGACGCGGACGACGTCGCCGCGCGCGACACCTTCGACGAAGTACGGGAACTCCCGCCGGCCGCGCGAGTCGAACGGCGGGCGAGCCGCCACGACGACGAACGCAACCTGCCGGCCGAGCCGGTGCATCCCCGTGGACGACGGACAGAAGAACTGCGCGGCACTCGGCGGAAGCGCTGCGCCGATGCACGTCGCGCCGTGCCGATCGCTCGCGCTGAGCAGCAGCTCCAGGTCCCGCGGGCCGAGCCTGTCGGCGGCGAGGAGCTTCACGGTCTCCGGCCGGGCCGCAGTGAGCCGGGCGTCGAAGCGCGCGCCGTCGAGCTCGTGCTCGCCGACCTCCGAGAGGTTCCAGTCCTCGTGGCCGGTCGAGGGAAGGAAGCCCGGCTGTCCTCGGCCCCACGTCCAGCCGCGTGCGCCGGACGCATCGCGTGGGGCCGGATAGCCGGTGCCTTTGCTGGTCCGGCCACCGGCCGGCTGACGGTATTCGGGTCTCGCGAACGCGAAGACAGACCCCACGAGCGCGATCGCAACGAGAACCACTCCCGACGCGAACCGATGCCTGACGAGCATCTTCGTCTCATCGGCGAAGCGCCGGGCGCGCTTGAAGGCAGGAAACCTGCTCAGGCCCGCGCGCGACGCCGCCAAAGAGGCGCCAACACGGGGTCCGTCAACCTCTCGACCGCACGAACGAGCCGGCCGATGAAACCGCCGGCGAACCTGACGACGAGCACGGCGCAGCCGAAGCCGACGAGGACCCCCGCAAGCACGTCGCCGGGGTAGTGCGCGCCGACGATCACGCGGCCCACACCGATGAGCGCCGCGCCCGCGAGGAAGAACGAGCCGGCGAGGCGGTCGAAGAGAAAAACTGCGAACGCGATCCCGAAGGCCGCGCTCGCGTGGTCCGAGGGGAACGACGCGTCGGTGGAGTGCGCGTGCGGATGGAAGACGCCCGCGTGCGCCTCGTACGGGCGCGGCCGGTCCCACAGCGCGTGGATCGCCTGGTTGACGACGTAGGCGAGCGCTCCGGACCCGAGCGCCGAGGCGGCCGCGAGCTTCCACTTCGCATCGCCACGCGGACGCGCGAACAGCCAGAGAGCCGCGGCGGCGATCGCGATCAGCACCGTCCCCCAGATCTCGATCCCGTTGAAGGCCGATCCGAGCCAGCCGTGGTGGCGGACGACGCCGTTGATCCAATGGAACGTGCGGTAGTCCACGCGCAGGAGGCTACTAGTCGTCGCCCGGGGTGAGGGCCGCCAGCTTCCGTCCCGACGCCGTCTCGTAGACGACGTCGACCGACTCGTGCTTCCGGTACGTCCCCGCGACACCGAGCAGCATCGAGAGCCAGCGGATCGGCCCGAGCCTGCCTTCACGCGCGAGGGTCCGACGGAACACCAGCGTGTCGCCGAGCCGGTCGAAGTCGCGGCCCGGCTGCTGCGGGACCCCGTTCACGTACACCTCGTAACGATCTCCCACGCCGGGCGGTAGCTGGACGCGCGACCGTTCGTCCACGGGTCATAGAATCGCAGCCGCGTGAGGCGCAAGCTCCTCGTCCTCGTGCTCGTCCTCGGCGCCTCGCTGGCGTTCGCCGCCGTCGCGGCCGCCGGGAACGGCGGCTTCGCGCCCGAGACGCCGCACTCGCCGAACGCGAGCCGGATCAACGACAGCTACAAGCTGATCGCGCTCCTCACGGGCCTGATCTTCGTCATCGTCGAGGGCGCGCTCGTCTGGTTCATCGTCCGCTACCGCAACCGCGGGCGGCCGCGCACCGCCGAGGGCCCGCAGATCCACGCGCATACGCGCCTCGAGCTGATCTGGACCGCGGTGCCGGTCCTCATCGTCGCCGCGATCGCCGCGTTCGTCTTCTACAAGCTTCCCGGGATCAAGGACGTGCCTGCGGCGAAGGCGCAGGGCGGGCCGCTCGTGGTGCGGATCGACGCGCACCAGTTCTACTGGCAGTTCACGTACCCGAACGGAACCATCTCGATCGACGAGCTCCATGCACCCGTCCACCGCGTCGTGGAGGTCGAGATCCACTCCCAGGACGTCGACCACAGCTGGTGGGTGCCCGAGCTCGGCGGCAAGTTCGACGCGATCCCGGGGCGGACGACGCACACCTGGTTCCAGGCGGACCGGGTCGGGACGTATCGCGGCCAATGCGGCGAGTTCTGCGGGGTCTTCCACGCGGAGATGGCCGCGCGCGTCTTCGTCGAGAGCGAGTCCGCCTACCGGAGCTACATCTCGTCGGTGACCCCGATGGCGCTCGGCGGCCAGGAGTGGAGCGGCGTCTGCGCGAAGTGCCACGGCATCTCCGGACAGGGCGGCTACGGCCCGGCGATCGCAGCCAACACGGTGCTGGTCGAGCAGGCGGGTCTCCGGCACATCCTGGAGCAGGGCCAGAACGTGCGGAAGCCGCTCGCGAGCTACATGCCGCCGGTCGGGCGCGGCTGGACCGACGCGCAGTTCACCGCACTCGAGGCCTATCTGAAGGCGCACGTCTACAAGGGAGCGCCGAGTGGCGGCTAGAGCGGAACCGGTTGCGCCCTACCGCGCGGACTGGCGCCGCGGCCGCGTCGCCTCGTGGGTCACGACCGTCGACCACAAGCGGATCGGGATCCTCTACATGGCGACCGCGCTCGTGTTCTTCGCTGCGGGCGGAATCCTCGCGCTCCTGATCCGCGCGCAGCTCGCCACGCCGAACGAGCACGTCGTGACGCGGAACGCGTACAACGAGCTGTTCACGATCCACGGCACGACGATGATCTTCCTCTTCATCGTCCCGTTCTGGGCCGGCCTCGCGAACTTCCTCGTGCCGCTCATGATCGGCGCGCGCGACATGGCTTTCCCGCGCCTGAACGCCGCGTCGTACTGGTTCTTCTTCTTCGGCGGCCTGGGGATGTATCTCAGCTTCTTCGCGTCCGGCGGCGCGGCACGCTCGGGGTGGTACAGCTACCCGCCGCTGTCGGAGAAGGCGTTCTCGCCCGGGTCCGGACAGGACGTCTGGATCCTCTCGCTCCACCTCGTCGCGATCTCGTCGCTGCTCGGTGCGATCAACTTCATCTGCACGATCCACAACATGCGTGCGACGGGGATGAGCTGGATGCGCATCCCGCTGTTCGTGTGGGCGATCGAGATCTATTCGATCCTGCTCGTCGCAGTCATGCCCGTGATCGGCGTCGGACTGACGTTCCTGCTGCTCGACCGGCAGGTCGGCACGCACTTCTTCGATCCCACGCACGGCGGCAGTGCGCTGCTGTACCAGCACCTGTTCTGGTTCTTCGGCCACCCCGAGGTCTACGTCATCATCCTGCCCGCGATGGGGGTCCTCTCCGAGGTGCTGCCCGTGTTCTCGCGCAAGCCGATCTTCGGCTACAAGGCGATCGCGTTCTCGACGGTCGCGATCGGGTTCTACTCGATGCTCGTGTGGGCGCACCACATGTTCAGCGTCGGGCTCCCGAACTTCCTGAACATCTTCTTCATGCTCTCGTCGATGGTGATCGCGATCCCGACGGGCGTGAAGATCTTCAACTGGCTCGCCACGACCTGGCGCGGGAACCTGATCCTCGACACGGCGATGCTGTGGGCGCTCGGCTTCATCGCCGTCTTCACGATCGGCGGCCTGTCGGGGATCTTCCTCGCCGCGTTCCCCGTCGACTGGCAGGTGACGGACACGTACTACGTCGTCGCGCACATGCACTACGTCATGTTCGGCGGCGGTGTTTTCGGGGTCTTCGCCGCGCTCTTCTACTGGTGGCCGAAGATCTTCGGGCGACTGCTGGACGAGCGGCTCGGAAAGATCCAGTTCTGGCTCGTGTTCATCGGGTTCAACCTCACCTTCTTCCCGCAGCACATGCTCGGGCTGATGGGGATGCCGAGGCGGAACTTCACCTACTTCCACCACGGGCTCTGGGAGGCGTACAACCTGATCTCCTCGATCGGGTCGGGCATCATGGCGATCGGGATGCTCGTGTTCGTCGTGAATGTCGTGCAGACGACCCGCTCGGGCGCGCGCGCCGGGAACGACCCCTGGCTCGCCGACACGCTCGAGTGGTACACGACCTCCCCGCCGCCGGAGCACAACTTCGACCGCGTGCCCTACGTGACGAGCGCGCGACCCCTGCGCGACCTGCGGAGACGACTGGCAGGCTCGAGTGCCTTTTGAACTTTGCAACAGTCTGTTGCAAGGGAGGTCCCGGCCTGGTCCCTGGTTGCGGCTGACCGCGCTCGCCGCCTCCGGCGCGACGCTCCTCGCGGTCGTCAGCGGCGCCGCCGGCCTCGACGCCGAACATCGGATCCTCGCCGCGCTCGCGATGCCGCCGCTCGTCGCGCTCGTCGTCGTCGCGTGGATCGCCTACCGGCGGCTCCTGCCGTCCGCACTGACGGCACTCGTGCTCTTCGGTGCAGCCGCGCTCCTGACCTCGCCGGTCGTGCACGTCGCCGCCGCCGCGGCCAGCTTCGCCGCCGCCGCCGTCGCGACCGCCGTGACGTTCCGGGGCGAGCCCGCGCCGCGCGCGTCGGTGCGGGACTACGTCACGCTGACGAAGCCGCGGATCATGTCCTTGCTCCTGCTCACGGGCGTGTGCGGGATGTTCGTCGGCGCGCGCGGGATCCCGCCCGTCTGGCTCGTCGCCGTCACCCTCGTCGGGCTCGCGCTCGCGTGCGGCGGCGCGTCGGCGCTGAACCACGTGATCGACCGCGACATCGACCGGCTGATGGGAGAGCGGACGCGGGCACGCCCGCTCGCTGCGGACCGGATGCCCGTCACGCGCGCGCTCGAGTTCGGGCTCGCGCTGTCGGCGTTCTCGTTCGTCCTGCTCGCGTCGGCTGTGAACGTCCTGACGGCCGCGCTTGCGCTCGTCGGCAACCTCTTCTACGTGCTCGTGTACACGCGCTGGCTGAAGCGGACGACGCCGCAGAACATCGTCATCGGCGGCGCCGCGGGCGCGGTCCCGCCGCTCGTGGGCTGGGCGGCTGCAACCGGAAACCTCGCGCTCCCGGCGCTCTGGCTCTTCCTGATCGTCTTCTTCTGGACGCCGCCGCACTTCTGGGCGCTCGCTCTGCTGATCCGCGAGAACTATGCAGCGGCGAGGATCCCGATGCTCCCCGTCGTCCGCGGCGTGCGCTCGACGGCGCGGCAGATCGTCGCCTACTCGCTCGTGCTCGTCGCCGTCACGGTCGTACCGTTCGCGGCAGGAACGCTCGGTGTCGGCTACCTCGTCGCGGCGCTCGTGCTCGGCGGCGCGTTCGTCTGGCTCGGCGTGCGTCTGCTCCGCGAGACGACGCCGCGGCACGCGGCACTGCTGTTCCACTATTCGCTCCTCTACCTCGCGCTGCTCTTCGTCGCGATGGCGCTCGACCCGGTGCTCGGATGAGCGAGCCGATCCGCGAGGCCGTCCCGCAGCGAACGGCGCACCTTCCCGTCGAGGCCACGCCCGAGATCGCGCGGAGGAACATCAGGCTCGGGGTCGCGCTCTTCGTGCTCGCGGTGCTGATCGCGGCGGGCGCCGTTGCCGTCTCGCTCATCTACCTGCACTACGACTGATTCCGACGGGATCTTTCTGGCGCGCCCCGAGCGCGCCGGCGACGGGATCCGCCTTGCGGTCAAGGATCTGCTCGACACCGCCGGTCTCGTCACGACGTACGGCTCCGCGATCTTCGTCGACCACGTTCCGACCACGACCGCGGAGTCGGTTCGCCGCCTCGAGACGGCCGGATACGCGAACGTCGGCAAGACGAACCTGCACGAGTTCGCGTACGGCATCACGTCCGAGAATCCGCACTTCGGCACGGTCCCGAATCCGATCGCGCCCGGGCGGATCGCGGGCGGCTCGAGCGGCGGGTCCGCGGCAGCGCTCGCCGCCGGGCTCGCAGACGCTGCGCTCGGAACGGACTCGGGGGGCTCGATCCGCATCCCGGCCGCATGTTGCGGGATCGTCGGCTTCAAGCCGACGTTCGACCTCGTGCCGACGGACGGGTGCTTCCCGCTCGCACCGAGCTTCGACCACGTCGGACCGATGGCGCGCAGCGTCGAGGAGTGCGAGGCGATGTTGCGCGTGCTCGCGCCGAGCTTCGCGTCCGTGCCGGAGCCCGGCACCCCGCGCGTCGCCGTCGCCTGGACCGAGGACGCGGATCCGCTCGTCCGGTCGCGCGTCGAGGAAGCCGCCACAGCACTGGGCGCAACGCCGGTCGACTTCCCGCCGAACACGGACACGTACGCGCTCTTCACGCACGACGTCGCGGAGGTCCACCGCGAGCTCTACGCGGAGAACGCGGAGCTCTACGGCGAGGACGTCGCCGTGAAGGTCGAGCGCTGCCTCACGATCACCGAGGCGGAGGCGAACAGGGCGCGCGGCGCACGAGAGCGCTACCGCGAGGCGGCGGAGTCCGTCTTGTCCGGATTCGACCTGCTGCTCACGCCGACCCTGTCGTCCGTCGCGCCGCCGGTGGGAATCGGCGATGCCGCGCTCCGTGAGGAGATGATCCGGTTCACGTATTCGTTCAACGCGCTCGGCTGGCCGGCGCTCGCGCTCCCGTGCGGAGCCGCCGAGGACGGGCTCCCGGCCTCGGCACAGCTCGTCGGCAGACCCGGCGAGGACGGCCTCGTTCTCGCGGCGGGGCGGCTCCTGGCATCCCTCGTCCGAGGGACGCCCACCTCCGCGTAGCTGCCGAAAACCCAAGAGGTATGCCGCTCGTTCGGATCGCTGCCGTTTCTCTGACCGTGCTCGCGCTCGCGGGCGGGGCGAGCGCAGCTGTGCGCGCGCCCGCGCACGTTGCGGCCGCGAAGCGGCTGGCCGCGCCGGGTGCGCTCCACGCTTTCCTGCCCGGCTTCGCGACGGGGACGACGAGCTTCCCCCGCACGCCGGCGTTCGCATGGAACCCGGTGCGCGGCGCCGTGCGATACGAGCTCGTCCTCTCGACCGATCCAGCCTTCTCCGGCAACTCGATCGCCTGGGACGACGCGACGGTGAGCTCACCCGTCGCAGCCGTCCCGATCTCGCTCCCGTGGATCACCGGCACGCCCCACTCGTTGTATGCACGCGTGCGCGGCATCGCGACGAACGGCGCCGTCGGGCCGTGGAGCACGTCGTTCGGCTTCGACATGCGGTGGATGGACGACGGCATTCCCACTGCACTCGACTCGCCGCCGGGACTCGTGCGCTGGACGCCGGTCGACGGCGCGACCGCCTACCAGGTGTGGTTCATGAACGTCGACGTCACCGACTCGAACGGGGACCCGAGCGGCGCGAGCAAGATCTTCACCACGGCGACGAACGTCGCGGACGAGCGCGAGTACTACACGTTGCACCAACCCGTCACCGTGGGCGGCCAGTGGAGCGTCGTGTGGCGCGTTCGCGCGGTGCGCACGGTCTACGGCGCGCTGAACAACGCACTACCGAGCGTCACGTATGGCCCGTGGAGTCCGCCGTACGTGAACCAGAACGCCGCGATGACGACCGGAGTCTTCACCGGCCTCGACACGATCGGCGAACCTGCCGTGCCTGGATACGACCCGGCGCAGAACGGCTTCCGCCAGACGCCGGCGTTCTTCTGGTCCGGCGACACGGGTCTCTTCGGCCCGGAGCAGCTGTACCGCGTCTACGTCTTCTCCGACCAAGACTGCGTCAACCCGATCTTCAAGGGCTCGATCGTCGGGAGCCCGGCCTACGCGCCGCGCACGTCCGGTCCCCTCGCGCTGCCGTCCGACCCCCTCAAGCTGTTCAAGCTGCTCGTCCCGTGGGCTGTGGACTCGGCCGGCACGATCGACGCGCCGGTCACGCCGCAGGACGGCGTCCAGCCGACGTTCTCCGTCGACGACGGCGCCGTGCAGGAGCGGGAATCCGACTCGTCCGCGACGTTCACGCCCACGCTCGTCGGAGCATCCACGTCGTCGGGCTCGTCGTCGTCCGGTTCGTCCGCACCGCCGTCATCGGGTAGCGGCGCAGGGCTTCCGTCGCTGACGGGCGCAGGTGCGCCGATCGGACTGTGGGACACGAACTGGCCGGTCGGCCGCTACTACTGGACGGTCGTCGCCGCGCACTACGTGATCTCCGGCGGCTCCTCCCCGCACGTCGAATACTGGGACGACGAGGTCCCGCAGGACGTCTGCTCAGGCCGGTACGGCTACTTCGGGGTCGCGAGCCAGCCGGCCGTCACGGTCAACCCGGCAAATCGTCTTCCGTTCGCGGTGGGGCTGACGACGAAGGGACGCCTGGGGACGGCGCGGTCTGCGAAGCCGACGTTCTCCGGCGCTCCGCTCGTCGCGTGGCAGCCGGCCGAGGGTGCAACCGCGTACGAGGTGCAGGTGAGCAAGACGGCGTACCCGTGGCGCACGTATGGGAATGCCTACACGTTTGCGACCTCCATCACGCTTCCGCTCAAGCCGGGCACGTGGTACTACCGCGTGCGCGGGATCAACCTGACGCTGCCGAACGGCGCCTCGACGATGGCGTGGTCGCCCAAGGTCGGCGTGGTCATCGCGAAGCCGAAGTTCCGCATCGGCTAGCGAGCTCCAAGAACGGTTCGATCTGCTCGTGGGAGCCGCCCGGCGCCTCCGCGATCTCGAGGGCGACCATGGCCGCGAAAGCCGTGCACCAGTCGACGACGCGACCGGCGTCGCCTCCGATTGCCGGAGCCAGCTGCTCGGCACGCGCTGAAATCGT
>VAYM01000056.1 GCA_005884945.1 Actinomycetota bacterium
AGACGATCCTGCTGCCCGACCCCGGCTACGCGGACTATCCCTCTGCCGTCGCGCTCGCCGGCGCGCGGCGCGCGTCGTTCACGGATTTCGAGACGGCCGACGGCGCCGCGCTCTACCTCAACTACCCGTCGAACCCGACGGCGGCGTGCGTCCCGGCGGGGCTGTTCGAGGACGCCGTGCGCTGGGCGGAACGCACCGGCGCATCCGTGTTGCACGACTTCGCCTACGGCGACCTCGTCTTCGACGGCCGCCGGCCGCAGAGCTTTCTCGCCGTCGACGGCGCGCGCGAGGTCGGCGTCGAGCTCTTCAGCATGTCGAAGTCCTACGGCATGGCGGGCTGGCGGCTCGGCTTCGTGCTCGGAAATGCGGAGATCGTGGCGCGCATCGAGGAGCTGCAGGACCACGTGTTCGCGGGGATATTCCGTCCCGTGCAGGAAGCGGGTATCGTCGCGCTCACGGGTCCGCAGGACTCGGTGGAGGAGCGGCGCGCGACGTACGAGCGGCGGCGCGATCGCGCAGTGGACGAGCTCCGAGGTCACGAGGCCCAGAGCGAGGGAACGTTCTTCGTCTGGTTCCGGTTGCCGGAAGATCTGACGGCGGAGCGGTTGCTGTCCGAGCACAGGGTCGCGGTCGCGCCCGGCGAAGGCTTCGGCGAGCGCGGCCGTGGCTGGGCGCGGGTGTCGCTCGCGGTGACGGACGAGGTGCTCGAAGCGGGCCTCGCGCGCCTACGCGCGGCCTTCTAGACCTTTGCGATCTGCGGCTCGGCGACGCCGTCGGTGTGGATCTCCACGGCGAGCACCTCGTCCTTGATCCACTGCTCGTGGGCGAGGAGATCGGCATCGGACTCCGGCAGCTTCAGCTCGATGCGATCCGTCAGTTCCAGCCCGGCTTCCTTGCGCTTCGTGTTGACGTGGTGGATGAGATCCAGGACCCGTCCCTCGAGGCGGAGCTCTTCGTCTAGCTGCGTCTCGATGCCGACCGCCAGGCGCTCGCCCTGCACCCAGCCGGGCTGCTGAACGGGCTCGGCGATGAGCTCGTCCTCAGGTGAGAGGTCGTGGCCGCTTACGCGGATACGTCCGTCATCCAGCCGCTCGAACTCGTTCCGCGACAGCGCCTCGCGCACGACGGTCAGCTCTTTGCCGAGCTTCGGGCCGAGAACCCGAAGATTAGGCTTGTAGTTGAATCGGACAACCGGTCCCGCGTCGAACTCGATCTCCTTGACGCGAAGCTCCTCCTTCAGCTCGTCGACGTGACCTTCCGCGTGGACTGCGCCGGCAACGGTCATTCGCCGGAGCGGCTGACGTAGCTTCACGCCCGCCTCGCCACGAGCCTGACGGCCGAGCTCGACGATCGCGCGGACCTCGGCAACCTCTTCCAGGAGCGCCGTATCGACGTCGCGTGCCTCCGGCCAGCCGGCAAGAAAGACCGACGCCGGCGCGTCATCGGCGCGCAGCACGCGCCAGAGGTGATCGGCGAGGAACGGCATAACCGGGCCGATCACGCGGAGCGACTCGACGAGTGCCGACCAGAGCGCCTGCAGCGCAGCGGTGTCGCCGTCCCAGAAGCGACGGCGGGACCGACGGATGTACCAGTTCGAGAGATCGTCGACGAACGACTCGAACGCGCGGATGATGTCCGGCGTCCAGAAGCGCTCGTATGCATCCGTCGCCTCGGCGACGAGCTGCTCTGTTCGCGCTTCGAGCCAGCGGTCGAGTGTCCCAACCTCGCCTCGCCCGGTATTCGGAACGAAGTCCACGATGTTCGCGTAGTCGACGAAGAACTTGACGGAATGCCAGAACCTCAAAAGGCGCCGCTTGATCTCGCCGGCCGGCCCGTAGCCGAAGTTGATGTTCTGGCTCGGAACCTGCTCGCTGAACATCCAGCGGACGATGTCGGCGCCCATCCGCTCGAACGCCTCGTTCGCCTCGATCGCGTTCCCCCACGACTTGTGCATCTCGCGCCCGGTCTCGTCGCGCACGCGCTCGTAGGTGAGCACGCGCTGATACGGGCTCCGGCCGTCGAGCGTCACGGCCATGAAGCACTGCGAGTAGAACCAGAGCCGGATCTGCTCGCGCGACTCCGACACCCAGTTGGCGGGGAACCACCTCTCCCAGTACGCGTGGTCGGGAAGGTCGGCACCGGAAAGCTCCGCAGACGCGCCGGTCGCATAGCCGTGCACGACCCACTCCGGGTTCTCCCAGCCGAGCGTCGAGAACGGGACGATGCCCGCGTCGAGCCACGCGTCGCCGACCTCCGGAATACGCCGCACGGGCTTCGCGCACTGGTTGCACGCGATCTCGACCTCGTCGATCCACGGGCGATGAAGCTCCGGCAAATCCTCGATCGGAGCGACCGCGCGCTCCTCGAGCTCAAGCTTCGAGCCGACGACGTTCAGCGTTCCGCACTCGCACGGATAGAACGGAAGCGGCAGACCGAAGTACCGCTTGCGCGAGATGTTCCAGTCGCCCATGTTGCGAAGCCAGTCGTCCATTCGCTTCGAGTAGAAGGACGGCGTCCATTCGACGGTCGCGTTCGCTTCGAGCAGCGGCTGGCGGATCTCGTCGCAGGAGATGAACCAGTCGTCGACGACACGGAAGACGAGCGGCGTCGAGCATCGCCAGCAGATCGGATACCGGTGCGTGATCGACCCGTACTCGATCAGCAGGCCGCGCTCTTGCAACGACTGCGTCACCGGCGCGGCGACCTCGTCCGTCGTCAGCGTCGCGAAGTCGCCGTAGGCCGGCAGCATCCGACCTCCCTCGTCGATGGGCATGAGCACCGGAAGGTCGTGGACGCGCGCGAGCTCGAAGTCCTCGGCCCCAGCTCCGGGAGCGATGTGGACGATGCCGGTGCCCTCGTTCGTCTCGACCTCGTCCCACGGGATGACGCGGTGGACGACGCCCGCCTGCGCGGGCAAGAAGTCGAACGGCCCCTCGTACTCGAGACCGACGAGCTCATCTCCGCGCGCCGTCCTCGCGGTGTCGGCGTCCGGCTTCAGATCGCGTAGCCACCAGGCCCCGTCGACGAGGACGTACTCTGCGTCGGGCTTCACCGCGGCGGCGACGTTTGCCGGCAACGTCCACGGCGTCGTCGTCCACACCGCGAGCGCCTCTCCCCGTCGATCACGAAACGGGAAACGCACGTACAGCGACGGGTGCGCGAGCTCGACGTACTTGTCGTCGCCCGCCTGCTCGTGCTGCGAAAGAGACGTTCCACAGCGCGGACACCACTGCGTCGAACGGTGGCCCTTGTAGATCCAGCCGCGGGAATGGCACTCCTTCAGGAAGCGCCAGATGTACTCGATGTTCGTGTCCGAGAACGTGTAGTAGTCGTTTCCCCAGTCCATCCACTGGCCGAGTCGCTTCGACTGATCGGTCATGACCTCGCTGAAATGCGCGACGCGCTCCTTGCAGCGCGCGGCGAACGCCGCGACCCCGTACTCCTCGATCTCACGCTTCGAGCCGAGCCCGAGAGCCTTCTCGACCTCGACCTCGACCCAGAGCCCTTGCGAGTCCCAACCGTTCTGGTACCGCAGCTCGAAGCCGCGGAGCGCCTTGTAGCGCTGGAACAGGTCCTTGAGCGTCCGGCCCCACGCGTGGTGGATCCCCATCGGATTGTTCGCCGTGATGGGCCCGTCCATGAAGCTCCACTTCGGACCACCCGCGTTCTGCTCCCTGAGCTTTCGGAAGATGCCCTCGGCCTCCCACCAGGCGAGGATCTCCTTCTCGACTGCAGGATGGTCGGGTTTGTCCGAAAGCCGTGTGAACATGCCTCGATTCTAGGGACGGAACAATCCGGGGTTCGGCACCGTTCTAACCTGGGTAGCACCGAGAGGAGAGAAAGGAATCAATTGGCTACGGCAGTGAAGACGACCGACTTCGAGACGGAGGTCCTGCAGAGCGACAAGCCCGTCCTCGTGGACTTCTGGGCGGAGTGGTGTGGCCCGTGCCACGCCGTCTCCCCGATTCTCGAGCGGATCGCGGACGAGCGACCGGACGAGCTCAAGCTCGTGAAGGTGAACATCGACGAGGAGCAGGAGCTGGCCCTGCGTTACGGCGTCCAGTCCATCCCGACGATGATCCTCTTCAAGAAAGGCGAGCCCGCCGCGGCCGCGATCGGCGCGCAGCCGAAGGGCGCGCTCGAGCGCGCACTCGGCCTCGCGGAGCACTGAGCTGGGGGCGCCTCAGGCGCCCTCAGCCTGTTCCTTCTCGGGGGTCACGACCGGGGCCGAGGCCTTCAGCGCCGGCTCGTCGACGAGATTCAGCACGCGCATCCCGTGGACGTACGTGATCGCGCCGCCGAGCCAGCCGCCGACCGTCAGGACACCGAAACCGATCACGGTGAGGATGTACGGCCCGGTGCCGACGAGCCCGTGCGAGTAGTGCTTGTGCCCGAAGATGATCGCGAGGACGAAGAACACGGTGGCGGTCGCCATCACGAGTGCGTGCGTGGTCGCCGTCCGCCAGAGCGGCGTTCCCCACGAGATCGTGAGCCAGTCCATCAGCCCGGTCAGGACGGTGAGGACGGAGACGATCAGGGCGAACAGCATTGCGATCCACCAGCCGTAGGCGCCTGAGTGCGTCGTGATCCCGAGCACCTGGACCGTCGCCGCCGCGGTCGCGAACGTGTATGCCCCGATCGTCGCATCCGTCAGCGGCGGATGGATCGGATGGCCGGGAAGGCCGCGCCAGAGATAACTCAGCTTCATCGCGCTGGAATCTGCAGATTCCAGCGCAGCCGCAGTTGTAAACCTCAGCTTTCCTGCGAGTCCAGGAAGCTGAGGAACGCCGCGTGCTTTGCCAGGTACGCCTCGATCTCCGCGACACCCGCTCCGGCCCAGTCCTCGAGCCAGGTGTCGCTGAGGTCGTCCTCGATCTGGTGGAGGCCGCGCTCGCTCATCACACCTAAGTGTCGGCACACCTGCCGGACGGCGCCATGGGCCAAACGGCTCAACTTCGTGGCCCGAAAGACCCATATCCCCGGCCGGAGAAATGGTGGGCTTCCTCCTCGTGAACTCTCGTTCGCCGCTATGCGTGCTCGTTCCGCCAGGCGCGCAGAACGTCTGAGATCAGGCCGTCGAACGCGAGCTTGTCGGGCGACGGCAGCTCGTCGGGAGCGAACCAGCGCAGCTCGGCGACATCGTCCGCTGCGACCAACTCACCCGCCCGCATGCGTCCGAGCCAGACGAGGTTCAGCGTCGCCCGGCCGCCGTAGTCGCCCATCCAGAGGCCGAGGAACCGGCCGAGCTCGAGCTCGACGCCCGTCTCCTCTCGGACCTCGCGCCGCGCGCCGTCTGCTGGGTGTTCCCCTTCGGCGAGAAATCCGCCGACGAGATCCCACAGACCGCGGAAGGGCTCGTGTGCGCGCCGCGCGAGGAGCACGCGACCGCCTTCGTCCTCCGGCAGTGCGCTCGCTGTCGCGGCCGAATGCGCGTAGAGGAAGAAGCCGCACGCCGGACACTCGACGACGTTGTCGCCGCGCGTAAGCTGGTTGCCGCACTGCGGACACAGCGTCCACCCGTCGAGCATCGCCACTCGAGAACCTTGCCACGCGCAACCGGAGCCACTCAGCACGAGCTTTCCCGGATCGGGCTCTTCGCGACTCTCGCGGGCGAGACGCTCCACAAGCTCGCGCAGAACATGCGCCGGGAGGAGATCCCGGCGGGCGCCTCGGTCGTCAACGAGGGCGAGGACGGCGACCGCTTCTACGTCGTGCTGTCCGGGATGCTCACGGTCAGCCAGGCGAGCCGAGGGCCGCAGGGCGTCCTGCGGCCGGGCGACTACTTCGGCGAGGTCGCGCTGGCGATGAACATGCCGCGCACGGCGTCGGTGCGTGCGCTCACGCCGGCGACGGTCGCGAGCTGCGACCGCAAGACGTTCGACGAGCTCGTGCGGCACCTGTTCGCGGATGACGCTTGAGCGCGCGCGTCGTCCTGATCCACTCTGCAGTTGCCGACTCGCGCATGTGGGAGCGGCAGGAACGCAAGCTGCGCAGGCTCGGACTCGACGTCGTCGCGCCCGATCTGCCCGGCTTCGGGTCGGAGCCCGTTCCGAAGAAGGCCTTCTCGTTCGTCGACCGGATCGCGTCGCTGCTGCCTGCGATGCTCGTCGGCAACTCCTTCGGCGGACGCATCGCGCTCGAGACGGCGTTGGCACATCCGGAGAGCGTGCCGCGGCTCGTGCTCGCCGACGCCGCGCTCGGCGACCACGACTGGTCGGACGACATGACGTCCTACTTCGCGCGGGAAGAGGAGCTCCTGGACCACCGTGACCTCGACGGCGCGACCGAGCTGACGCTCTCGCTCTTCGCCGCTCCGCGCGTCCACGACGTGCTGCGGCCGATGCAGCGACGCGCATATGAGCTCCAGCAGGAAGCCGAGGACCCGCCGGTGCACTGGCCGGAGCGGAAGCCGCTCTCGTCGCTCCGACCCCCGACGCTGGTCGTCGTCGGCGAGGACGACCGCCCTGACTTCCACGCGATTGCGAAGCGGATCGCACACGAAGCGCCGGACGCACGCCTCGAGATCGTCAAGGGCGCACGGCACCTTCCGAGCCTCGAGACGCCGGACGAGTTCGAGCGGCTCGCGTTTCCGTTCCTCGGCGTCGACGGTTGATCCGACATCGCGCCGGAGCGGTCGGCATGCTGCGTCGGTGCGCCGGAGCGCCTCCCTCCTCGCACTGATCGTCCTGATCGCTGTTGCGGCCGGATGCCAGTCGACATCTCGGTCCTCGCAGCGCTCGCACGCGACGACGGCCAAGGCTCCCTATTCCGCGGCGCGCTCCGCTGTGCCCGTGATCCGACGCCTCGCCGATCGCATCACCGGGGCGCTCGGCGCGCCCCTCCAGGACGCCGCCGCAGCGCCGCTCGGTCGCGGCCGCGTGATGCTCCTCGGCGGCCTCGACTCCGCGGACACGTCGACCGACACGGTGCGCGTCGTCGCCGGCGGTGCGGATAGGGCGCGCGGTCGGTTGCCCGGCGCGCTGCACGACGCTGCGGCGGTCCAGCTCGGCGGCGCGGCCTACGTGTTCGGCGGGGGCAACGGCGTCTCGCAGCTGTCGGACATCCTGCGCATCGATCCGCGAAGCGGGACGGCGACGCGCGTCGGCGCGCTTCCGGTCGCGAGCTCGGACAGCGCCGCCGCCGCAGTCGACGGCACGGCATACGTCGTCGGGGGCTACACGGGGTCGAAATGGCTCAACACGATCCTCGCTTGGCGACCGGGAAGGGCTGCACGTGTCGTCGGTCGGCTGCCGACGCCCCTTCGCTACGCGGCGGTCGCGGCCGATTCGGACGAGCTCGTCATCGCCGGCGGCTCCACTCCGGCCGGCACCGCGTCGCGCGCGGTGTACTCGTTCGACCCGAAGACGCGGCGGCTGAGAAGGGTCGGCCTTCTCCCCACGCCGACCACCCACGCCGCAGCAGCGGCGCTCGGCGAGGTGACGTACGTGATCGGCGGCCGCGGAGCTACGCCGAACACGCCGACCGCCCGCATCGTCGCCGTCGACCCGGATCTGCGCCGCATCCGCAGCGCGGGACGTCTGACGACGCCGCGGTCCGACCTCGCTGCGGTGGGGATCGGCGTGCGCATCGTCCTCGCCGGCGGTCGTGGTCCGTCGGGCGCGGTCGACTCCCTCGACGTGCTCGTCCCGGCGGCGCGCCACGCCGTGCACCGCAGCACGCGGCGCGCGCTGCCGACGACCGCGAACGTCTACGCGAACGACGCGGTCGGAATGCTCGCGCCCGCAGCTCGGCGCGCGCGTCCGCTCGTCTACGTCCCGAACAGCATGAGCAACACGGTCGAGGAGATCGACCCGCGCACGTTCCGCGTCGTGCGCGAGTTCCCAGTCGGGATCCTGCCGCAGCACGTGACGCCGTCGTGGGACCTGAAGACGCTCTACGTCCTCAACGACATCGGCAACAGCATCACGCCGATCGATCCGCTGAACGGTGTACCGGGCAAGCCGATCCCGGTGGACGACCCGTACAACATGTACTACACGCCGAACGGCCGCTACGCGATCGTCGTCGCCGAGCGGATGCAGCGGCTCGACTTCCGGTACGCGCACACGTTCGCGCTGCACAAGTCCGTGTCCGTTCCCTGCCGTGGCATCGACCACCTGGACTTCTCCGCGGACGGTCGCTACGCGGTCGCGAGCTGCGAGTTCTCGGGACAGCTCGTCAAGATCGACATAGCGCACGAGCGGGTCGTGCGCGTCCTGCAGTTCCACGTTCCCGCGTCGCCGCAGGACGTGAAGCTGTCTCCGGACGGACGCGTCTTCTACGTCGCCGACATGGTTCGCAACGGCGTCTGGGAGATCGACGGACGACGCCTGCGGGTGATCGGCTTCATCCCGACCGGGCGCGGTGCGCACGGTCTGTATGCGAGCCGCGACGCGCGGTACTTGTACGTCACGAACCGCGGCGAGGGGACGATCTCGCTGATCAGCTTCCGCCTGCGCCGCGTCGTGCGCAGGTGGACGATTCCCGGCGGCGGTAGTCCGGACATGGGCAACGTCTCGGCGGACGGCCGCGTCCTCTGGGTCTCGGGCCGCTGGAACGGTGTCGTCTACGCGATCGACACGCGGAACGGGCAGTTGCTGGCGAAGATCCCGGTCGGCGCGGGCCCGCACGGTCTCTGCGTATGGCCGCAGCCGGGCCGCTACTCACTCGGCCACACGGGCATCCTCAGGTAGAGAGCACGGCGTCGGAGAGCCGCGGCCACGCCTCGAGGGCCCACGGCCCGAAGTCGAGATCCGTCAAGCAGCCCAGCGCGAGCCGAGCATCGGGATCCACCCAGAGGAAGGCGCCGCTCCCGCCGAAGTGGCCGAACGTGCGCGGCGAGTTGCGCGCGCCCGTCCAGTGCGGCGACTTCTCGTCGCGCAGCTCGAAGCCGAGCCCCCAGTCGTTCGGGTCCATCCGCCCGACGTCCGGAAGCACGCCGCTGAGCCCCGGAAATTGCACGGACGTCGCCTCCGCGAGCGTCTCCCGCGCGATCACCATCGGCGCCTGCAGCTCCGCCGCGAGGAGCAGGAGGTCGTCGAGCGTGCCGTGCAGCGCCGACGCGGGCGATCCGCACAGCTCAGCATGCATCCCGAGCGGTCGTAGTACCGCTTCGGCGAGGTAGTCCGCGAACGGCATCTCTGCACGCGCGGCGACATGGTCGGCGAGCGCCTCGAACCCGGGATTCCAGATGACGCACCGTCGAGCCTTCCGGCCCCGCCGGCTCGTCGAGGTCGATCGTCCCTTCCTCTGCAGCGACGAGCGCCGCGAGCGCGGTCACGAGCTTCGTGACGGACGCCCAGCGGAAGACAGTGTCACGCGGACCGTGCGTCGCGACGACCTCCGCGTCGCGCGCGACGCCGACAGCGACGTTCTGCGCGGGCCAGGCGTCCACTTGCCGCAGCGCATCCACAGGCGCGATGCTAGTGCCGTGCGCATCCTCGTCCCCTCCGGCTCGCCGTACGAGCAGACGGTCGGCTTCTCGCGCGCCGTGCGCGTGGGCAATCAGGTGTTCGTCGCCGGCACGGCGCCCGTGATGCCCGAGGGCGAGGAACTCCCCGGGGACGCCTACGGCCAGGCGCGCAGGTGCCTCCAGATTATCGCGACGGCGTTGCTCGAGGCGGGCGCGACGCTGGAGGACGTCGTGCGCACGCGAATCTTCCTGACGGATGCCGCCGACTGGGAGGACGTCGGCCGCGCGCACGGCGAGTTCTTCGGTGAGATCCGGCCGGCGAGCACGATGCTCGCCGTGGCCGCTCTCCTCGATCCGCGCTGGCGGGTCGAGATCGAAGCCGACGCGCTGCTCCAGATGTGATGGACAAGCAGATCTATCCACCGTCCATCACGGGGAAGGGAGCGAGCTTCGCCACCGGCGGGAGTGTCTTCGACCACGCCTTCGGCAAAGGCGAGCCGTACACGCTCGGCGTCGAGGAGGAGTACATGCTCCTCGACGGCGAGACGTTCGACCTCGTCCAGCACATCGACTCGGTCCTCGCAGCCGTGCACGGACACGAGCTCGAGGCGCGGATCAACCCGGAGCTGATGCAGTCCGTCCTCGAGATCGCGACGCCGGTTTGCCGAACGGCGGCGGACGTCGAGGAGCAGCTCCGCAAGATCCGCGCGTACGTGTGCGACGTCGCGCGCACGGACGGGATGAGAGTGGGGTCGGCGGGGACGCATCCGTTCTCCCTGTTCGAGCGCCAGCGCATCACCGCGCGCGACCGGTACCGCAATCTCGTCGACCAGCTGCAGTACGTCGCGCGGCGGGAGCTGATCTTCGGGATGCACGTGCACGTCGCGGTCGACGATCCGGAGAAGGCGATCCAGGTCGTGAACGGCCTGCTCGTCCATCTCCCGCAGCTGCTCGCGCTCTCCGCGAGCTCGCCGTTCTGGCGCGGCGAGCCGACCGGGCTCTCGTCGTCGCGCCAGATGGTCTTCGCGGCGTTCCCGCGCTCGGGACCGCCGCCGCGCTTCAACGACTACGCGGACTACGCCGCCGTCGTCGGGCAACTCGAGCGGACCGGGTGCATCGCGGACTACACGCACATCTGGTGGGACATCCGCCTGCACCCGCGGCTCGGCACGGTCGAGATCCGGATCTGCGACGCGACGACGCGAATCGAGGACGTCGTGGCGATCACCGCGTACTGCCAGGCGCTCGTGAAGCATTACTGCGAGCTGCACGAGCGCGGCGAGCCGCTCATGGATCTCGCCACCGGTCGGCGGAACCGCGCGGCGGTCGCGCAGCTGATCCGCCGGACGCTGAAGCAGATCGAGCCGCACGCGCGCGAGCTCGGCTCGGAACGCGAGCTCGAGGGGATCGTCGAGATCCTTGCGCGCGGCAACGGCGCCGACCGGCAGCTGCGCGTGTTCAACGCGAACCGCGACATCGTCGAGGTCGTCCGCGAGATCGCAGACGCGACCGAGGTCGCTGCGATTCCGGCCTAGCCGATCTCCTTTCCGGTCGCGGCGTTGAGCCGCACGACGGTGCCGTCGCGGCGCACGACGACGAGCCGCTTGTCGTCCGGCGTGAACGCGAGCCCCGAGATCGGTGCGCCCGCGTCGTAGACCCCACGGACGACGTGGTACGCGGCGTCGTAGGCGAAGAGGCTGAGGCCGGCGGTGAAGTACGCAGTCCGGCCGTCGTGGGAGACGACGGCATTCGGTGCGAGCGGCGCCGTCTCGACGAAGGTCGGGAAGTGGTCGACGCGCATCACGCGCAGCTTGCGCAGGTCGACGGTCGCGACGATGCCGAGTGCCGGGTTTGCCGCGTAGAGAACGTTGCCTCCCCGCGCGAGCGCGAGCGTGTACTGCTGCACGAGGTATTGGTTGCCGCCCGGGAGGTCGATGCAGACGGCGGTTCCGCGGCGCAGGTCGAGCGTGTGCACCTCGGGCCGTCCCTGACCGCGAAGGTAGAGCGTCATGAGGCGATGCCCGTCGGGGGCCGCCACGGCGTCCCACGCCGTGCCGTTCATCGGCGCGCCGTTCTCCGTCAGCCGGCGCGCGGTGAGGACGCGGCGGTCGAGATCGAAGAGCCGGATCAGATAGCCGCCCGTGTCGAGGTACTGGATCAGGAACACGCGGCGGCCGTCGTTCGAGACCGCGTCGACGTCGTACCAGCCTCGCAGCGCGAACGTCCGGTAGACCGCGCGGCGCCGCGCGTCGAACATGGTGACGTGAGTGACGCGTCCTTTCGTCTGGACGAGGGCGACGTTGCGGCCGTTCGCCGAGACGCCGGCGACGTACCACGGGCCGTGGCGGATGACACGAGAGGCGAAGAGCAGATGCCCGGTGTGCACGTCGTAGGCGCGCAGTCCCCGGAAACGGTCGAGCGCGGCGAAATACCGGCGGCCGTCCGCGGACGCGAGCCCCGGCGGAAGCGAGAACCGGTGACGGCCGGTGGCGACGTCGAACGCCCGGAGAGGACCGCGTTGTCCGCCGGGTCTGACCTGGAGCAGGCCTCCCGGCGCGGCGGCGCTCGTCGTCCCGCAGGAGACGGGCGCGCAGCCGCCGCAGTCGCAGGCCTCGGCGCTGGGAACGGCAGCAGCGAATGCCAGCGCGAGCACGGTGAGCGCGGACCGGAACATCGGAAGCTCCTCTCGGTGGGTGCGCCTCCATTACGAGCGTGCTTCCGCCCGAGGTCCGGACCGGGTTAGGCTCACGCCGTGCTTTCAGCGGGGCAGAACCTCCCGGACGTCGCGGTGTGGACGTCCACCAACGAGCGCATCCCGATGCGGAACCTCGCCGCCGGGCGTAAGACGCTCTTCCTCTTCTACCTCTTCGACTGGTCGTCGACCTGAACGAACGAGATGGAGCTCCTGCGTGACAGGAGCGCGGAGTTCTCGGAGGCCGGGGTTCGCGTGTTCGGCGTCTCGCGCGACTCGCCGTGGACGCACATCTCGTGGGCGCAGGCGCTCGACCTGAACTTCCCCCTGCTCTCCGACTGGAACGCTGACGCGGTGCACGCGCTCGGGATCGCGCACGAGTTCCGCGGCTTCGCAGACGTCGCCGAACGTTCGGCGTTTCTCGTCGACCCGGACGGTACGGTGCGCGGCGCATGGCGGTACGGAACCTCCGAGGTACCGGACTTCGACGCGCTGCTCGCGGCCGCGCAGGATTCGTAGCGCTCGCCTGCGCGCTCTACGTCGCCGGCGGCATCTCCGCGACGTGGCCCGCAGCTCGGCACGCGCGCACCGAGTTCCTCTCCGGCGGCGCACCGGGCCACGGCGAGGCCGCGCCGGGCGACTACCTCCAGACGCTGTACCACTGGTGGCTCCCCGGCCACCAGCTCGAGCACGGGCACGAACCGTGGCTCGACCCGTACTCGTTCCGTCCCGAAGCGGGCGCGCAACCGAACTACGCGGGCTGGCCGTTCGGGTTCGTCTTCTGGCCGCTCGGCGCCGTCTTCGGCCTCGTCGTCGGCTGGAACGTGACGCAACTGCTCATGTACGTGCTCGCGGGCCTGTTCACGTGCGCGTGGTTGCGCGAGCTCGGACTGCCGCGGGGGCCTGCGCTCGCGGGCGGCCTCGTGTTCGCGATCGCGCCGTACCGCGTCGAACAGAGCGTCGGGCACCTGCTCGGGCCGATCTCCGTGATGCTCCCGGTCGCGCTGTGGGCATTCGAGCGCGCGCGGCGCGCGGGAGCAGGTTGGCTCGTCCTCTCCGGCTCCGCGCTCGCCTCGATCCCGCTGTCGGGACAGGTCCACCTCGCGCTCGGAGCGATCCCGTTCTTCTTCGCGTATGCGCTCGTCCGCGACCGCATGCTCTGGCTCCCGACCCTCGCGTGCGTCGCCGCCGCCGCCGGCGCCGGAATCGTCGTGCGCCAGACCGTCATCGTCGGCTCGACGCAGTCGGGCGGACGGTCGCTCGACCAGGTGGCCGGCTACTCGGCGCGTCTCGGCGACTTCCTCGGCCGTCACGTCGACCACGCGCGCAGCGAGCAGTTCGTCTTCCTCGGCTGGGCGACGCCGCTGATCGCGCTTGTGGGACTCGTGCTGCTGCTGCGCGCGCGGCGCCTCGGTCTCGCGGTAGTGCTCGGCCTCGGCGCGCTCGTGCCGATCCTGCTCGCGCTCGGCACGCGCCTGCCGCTGTATTCGGCGATCTGGCACGCGTTTCCACCGTTCCGCTTCCCGCGCGTGCCGGAGCGGTTGCTCCCGATCGCGTGTCTCTGCCTCGGCGCGCTCGTCGCGTTCGCGCTCGCGCGCGGTCGCAGCGTCGCGGTCAGCGTCGTCGCGATCGCGCTGCTGTTCGTCGATCTGCACGCGCGCGTCTACGGAAAGTCGGCCGCCGACACGTCGAATGCGGCGTACGCGGCGATTCCGCGTTCCGCCGACGGCCGGCTGCTCGAGCTCCCCGTCTTCGATCCCGGCGTCCACTACGGCTCGGCCTACCTCTGGTACGACACACAGGCGCACCGCGAGCGGCCGGGCGGATACTCGACCACCGCCCCGAAGATCGCGAAGTCGACGGCGCGGCGGCTCGAGCGGCTGAACTGCGGCGACTGGAGCGGCGACACGGCAGGCGTCCTCCGGAGGCTCGGCGTCACGTGGATCGCGCTCCACCGGGGACTCTTCGTCCACAACGCGGCAGTCCCCGAGACGACGTACTTCGCACTCCGTGGGCTCCTGAGGCACGGCTGGTCGGCGCGCGAGACGAGCGGCGTGATCTGGATGTTTGCCCGCGGTCGCGGATCGACCACGCCGACGCTCCCCGAGCCGTACCGCCTGCGCGCCTACTTCTGCCAGGGCTGGTATGGATCGTTACCGTCGCCGCGCGGCCGCTACATGAGCGAGACGCACGCGCCGTTCTGGATCTACGGCGGCGGCACACTCCGGTTGTCGTTTGCTCCCTCGCCGCTGCTGCGCTCGTTCACGGTCGACGGTGTGGCGGAGCGCGGCCCGGTGCTCCGGCTCGGGCGGAGCGATTGGCACGTGATCACCGTCGACGTCCCGAAGCTCGTGCCGCACGGGCACAAGCGCGTCGGGCTCCTCCTGCGCGGACTGCTCGTCGGCTAACCGAGCTCGGCGACGAGATCGTCGACGCGGCGCGAGATCTCGTCCCGGATCTCGCGCACGCGCTCGATCGGTTGGTACTTGGGATCGGGCAGGCCCCAATTCGCGTAGCGCTTGCCGGGAACGACGGGACAGGCGCCGTCGCAGGCGGCGACGACGACGTCCGCCCATTCGAGCGCGTCGTCGTCGAGCTTGCGCGGGACGTGGTCGGCCGCCTCGACGCCGACTTCGCGAAGTGCCTCTACGACGGTCGGATCGACGGGAGGATCCGGCTGTGCCCCGGCGGAGCGGGCCCCGTGATGTCCCCCGGCGGCACGGCGGAAGAGCCGCTCGGCCATCACGCTGCGGCCGCTGTTCCCGATGCAGACGAAGAGCACGTTGCTCACGCCGCTTTGCGCGCCTTGACGATCGCGCTGTGCATGCCGTCTGCCACCGCGTGCGTGAACTCGACGCTGACGTCGTCGAAGCCGGCCGCCTCGAGGCCGGAGACGTATTCGGTCCGCGACAGAGCTCCCGCGATGCAGCCGACGTAGCTGCCGCGCTTCGCGCGGTCGTCAGGAGTGAGATCGTCCTCGGCGACGACGTCGCTGATCCCGATGCGACCGCCGGGCCGGAGGACGCGCGCCATCTCTGCAAGCACCGCCGCCTTGTCGGTGGAGAGATT
>VAYM01000057.1:0-4678 GCA_005884945.1 Actinomycetota bacterium
CTTGCCGAAGTCGTGCATGATCCGCGCGCCGTAGTAGTTGTACGCGCGGAGCGCGTTCAGCTGGTCGCTCATCGGCGCGAGGATGTGGCTCTGCCACTCCTCTGCGCCATGCGTGCGGACGTGGTGCACGGCCGCCTCGAGCGCGGCGCCGGCCGGCCCGGCCGCGACGATGTTCGGGCCGAGCAGCGAGTTCCCCTTCCAGACGACCGACCGGATCATCCGGCCCGGGTCCTCGCCCACGACATTCTCCTTCGGCACCTTGACGTTCTCGAGCTTGACGCTGCCGTTGCTGGCGCCGCGGAGGCCCATCGGGTCGTAGACGCTCGCGCTCAGGCCCGGCATCCCCTTCTCGACGATCAGGTACTCCTGCTCGAACACCGGGAACGGGTGCCCGGGCGGTGTCGTCGACTTCTGCGTCTGCACGATCGCGAAGTCGGCCTCCCCTGCGGAGGTCGAGAACGGCTTGAATCCGCTGACGACGTAGTGGTCGTCCTTCTCCTCGACCGTCGTGTCGAACTCGTCGCGGAAGAGGCGGACCCGCTCGTTGATCGCGAAGCTGCCGAGCTTGTCCTTCGCCAACTGGGTCAGGAACTTCTGACGCAGCGACTCCGGGCCGGCCCCCTGGATCACGTGCGCGAGGTTGCAGTGGAACATGAACGAGGCACCGGTCGACGCGCACGCCGCCGACACCGCCTCGATCGTCATCAGCGTCGCGAGCGGGGAGCCGCCGAGGCCGCCGTACTCCGTCGGGATGTTCACGCCGAGGAGACCGGACTCCGCGAGCACCTCGATGCTGTCGCGGACGAACGTTCCCTCGAGGTCGTGCTTTTCGGCCCGCGGCGCGATCTCGTCGCGCGCGACGGCGAGCGCGAGATCTCGGATCTGCCGCTCCTCGTCCGTCAGGTCGTACCACTCGAGCATGTGGGCAAGCATCGGACCCTCCGTGTCGTTCTGCGCCATCGGGCTGCGGCATTCGACTCTGACAGAGGGCCGCCGGAGGGACAAGAGCCCTCGGAGGGACACGCACCCTCTTCTGTTCGAGGGCGCATGGCATTAAGGTCCCTCGCGGATGTCCTCGCCACTACGTGTCGCCGTGATCGGAGCCGGCTGGGCTGCAGAGCTCCACCTTCAGGCGTACGCGGCGAGCCCCGATACCGACGTGACCGCGATCTGCAGCCGGACGCGCGCGACGGCCGACGACGTCGCCGCGCGGTTCGGGGTCCCGCACGTCTACACATCGTTCGACGAGCTGCTCGAGCACGAGGAGCTCGACGTCGTCTCGATCGCCACGCCGCCGGACGCTCATCGCGACTTCACCATCGGCGCCGCCGAGGCCGGCATCCACGTCCTCTGCGACAAGCCCGTCGCCCTGACGGCGGCAGAGGCGGAGGAGCTGCTGAACGCGGTGGAGTCGCGCGGCGTCCATCACGCGACGGGGTTCATCTGGCGGAACGACCCCGCGTTCCGGCGCTTGCGGTCGCTGCTCGCCGAGGGCGCAATCGGAGAGATCCGCGAAATCCACTGCCGCTGCGCAATCGGAGCGCCGGTGCTCCCGATGACGTGGATGTACGACGCCGCGGCCGGCGGAGGCTCGCTGATGCAGCACGGCCAGCACATCGTCGACCGCGCCCGCTGGCTGCTCGCCTCCGAGATCACGGACGTCTGCGGCGAGCTCACCTACGACGTGAAGGAGACGGTCCAGGGCCCGCGTTTCCACAACGTCTTCGACGCGTTCGGCTGGGCGGCGGCCCGCGCCCGCGAAGGCGGCGGCGAAGACCTTCCGCGAGTCGAAGTCACGGCCGATACGGGTTACGCCTTCATGGCGACGTTCGAGAACGGCGTGCGGGCGCAGTTCTGGGAGGCGATGCACAGCGCGGGGCTCTCGGCGGACCAGGTCGAGGTCTTCGGATCTAAAGGGTCGCTCGTCTGGACCGCAACGGGCGGGATCGTCGCCGTACGCGGACGCCGGCCGCCCGAGCCGATCGAGGTCGAGGGGACGTCGGCGTCCGGCGCAGGCGACCTTCGAGGCGCCGAGGAGGCGGGCCACAGCTACTGGCGAGAGCTCGTGCAGGCGTTCGCGGACGACATCCGCGGCGCCGAGCACGGCGACTACCCGACGATCTACGACGGCTGGAAGGTCCAGCAGGTCGTCGACGCGGTGCGTGCGTCGACCGAGTCGCGGAGCTGGGTAGGCATTCCTTCCCGGTCGCGCGTGGCCTGACCGGGAGCCGCGATTCCGGACGAGCAGCGAGTAGTCGTCGTCGGGGCAGGCCTCTCCGGCCTGGCCGCCGCGAGCGCGCTCCACCACGCGGGCGTCGACGTCGCCGTGTTCGAGCGCGCGGACGAGATGCGCCCCGTCGGGGCGATCATCGGCGTCGCTGCCAACGCCGCCCGGGGGCTCGAGCGGATCGGGCTCGGCGACATCGTCGAGCAGGCGTGCATCCCGGTGCAGCGTCTGGACTACTTGAATTGGCGCGGCCGCCGGCTCACGCACATGCCGATCCAGGAGGTCGCCCGCGAGCTCGGGACACGGACCTTCATCGCCCTTCGCGCCGACGTGCAGCTCGGCATGTACGAGGCGCTTCCGGACGGCGTCGTCCGGCTCGGCTCTGAGTTCGTCGGCTTCGAGCAGGACGACGCGGGCGTGACCGCGCGCTTCGCCGACGGTCGCGAGGAGCGCGCCGCGGTGCTGATCGGCGCCGACGGGATCCAGTCGGCCGCGCGGCAGCAGCTGCTCGGCGATGAGCCGCGCTACTCCGGCTACAGCGGCTGGCGTGGCGTGGCGCCGATGGACCCACAGCCGCTCGAGCCCGGGCTCGCCAAGCAGGTGCTCGGCCGCGGCAAGACGTTCGGCGCGTTCGGCCTCACGAAGGGGCGCGTGTACTGGTGGGCGTCAGCGCGCATGGACTCCGGGCTCGGCGACTCGCCCGCGGGGCGGAAGAACGACGTCCGGGAGTCGTTCCGCGGCGCACCGGAGCTCGTCCAGACGATCGTCGACGCGACGCCGGAGGACGCCATCCTGCGCAACGACATCTACGACCGCCCGCCGGTCGAGCGCTGGGGCGAGGGACGGGTGACGCTGATCGGCGACGCCGGGCACGCTGCGACGCCGAACACCGGCGAGGGCGGGAGCCAGGCGCTGCTCGACGGAGTGGTGCTGGCCGAGAGCCTCGCGGGCAGTCCGCTCGAGGACAGGGCGGCCGTCGACGCGGCGCTGCGGACGTTCGAGGCGGAGGCGATCCCGCGCACGGCCGACGTCGTCAACCGCGCGAAGGAGATCGGCACGTTCATCCATCTCCAGAACCCGGCCGCGGCCCTGATGCGCGACCTCGTCTTCTACCGGGCGACGCCGCAGCGGATCTGGCGCAAGCGGGCGGCCGTGTATCTGGAGGCGGCACGCTGAGCGGTTGGGAGATCCTCCTGCGCACGCTGAACGTCATCGGGGCGGCGCTCGTCGTGGGTGGCGCGGTGCTGATCCACTTCTCGGTCGTTCCGATCTTCCGCGACTGGGCGGCGGAGCTCTCCTGGAAGCTCCACAAGGAGTTCGTGATCGTCAACCCGGACCGCTACATCAAGCCGTCCGCCGCGATCTCGCTCGGCGCTGCGATCGTCGCCCTGATCGTGGACGATCACCCGACGAGCACGCTCGTCCTCACGATCGTCGGCATCGCGTCGTTCGCGGGTGTGGCCGTGATCTCGGAGGTGATCAACCAGCCGATCAACCGCACGATCGGGCGGGCCGAGGCGGTTCCGAGCGAGTACGCGGCGCTCCGGCGCCGCTGGGATCGAGCGAACCTCGTCCGCACGTCGATCGCGGTGGTGGGCCTGGTCTGCTACGTCGTCGCGGCCCTCGAGGCCGCCTGAACAACGGGAGTGAGCCGATGTCCGACTGGTTGGCGCTTCTCTACATGCTGAAGCCGGGTACCGAGCAGGCGGTGACGGAGCTGTTCCAGAACAGCGGCCGGCCGGACCACGAGGTGAAGGACGACGACGGCAACGTCGTCGGACGGCTGCTGACGACGATCGTCTTCGTCGGCACGGAGGCGGCCGTCCGCGTGATCGAGGTCGAGGGCGACATGCGCCAGGTGGCGGGCCACGTGAGCCGCCAGGAGGAAGTACGGGACTTCGAACGGCAGGTCGAGCAGTACCTCGCCGTCCCGCGCGACCTGAGCAACCCAGAGGGCGCACGGGACTTCTTCCAACGCTGGGGCATGCGCAACGTCTTGATCAGGCGCGCGGACGACCCGGAGGTCGCGGGCGGAGGTTAATGCCCGGGCGCGGGCGCCGGCGCCGAGATTGCGAACGCGTCGCCGACCGCGCCCTCGGGCGCCTCGGTGCCGCACACGTGGCAGCGCTCGAAGTTCGCGAGGTTGAACGTCCTGCAGGTCGTGCAGCGCCACGTCCTGAGGAGCGGCGACCACTCTTTCTCGACGCGGTTCAGCTCGTCGTCGTAGTCCATGAAGACCTTGCCGATCTGAAGCCGCTCGAAGCCCTCCATCGCCCGGATCTGGTCCATGAACGGATCGATCACGTCGCGGATCCTCTTCGACGTCTCGGCCGGCGGCTCGCCCGACGCCTCGCCCTCGCGCGCGATGTCGACGACCTTCGACACCACCGCGGTGTAGTCGGGGTTGAGGATCCCGCCGCCGGTGGGGTGCGGCACGCGGCCGGTCGGCTT
>VAYM01000057.1:4691-14383 GCA_005884945.1 Actinomycetota bacterium
GACCGAGAACGCGTACTTGAGCACCTGCGTCCGCTCGTACGAGTCGGAGTCCCGGAAGCCGCGGTAGAACATCTCCAGCTCTCGGATCAGCGCGGCGAAGATGTCCGTCGCGGCCCGCTCGTATTCGGCAAAGGCGGCCCGCGAGACGTCGCCCGCCTCGAGCGCCTTGACCGTGTTCTGCGCCGCCAGGTGCGCCAGCGCGGCCCCGTAGGCGAGGCCGGGCGACAGGAAGGGGTTGACGAAGAAGGCCGCGTCCCCGACCGCGACCCAGCCGTCGCCGGCGCACTGCGTGCTGTGGTGGACGAGGTCCATGTAGGCCGCGTACGTCGGGTGGTTGTCGTACGCGTCGGGGATCAGCTCGTAGCAGTCCATGATCTTCGTAAAGCCCGGGTACCGGTCGACGTAGTGCTGGAAGCGCTGCTCAGCCGGTAGGTCGAGGGCGGTGTCGACGTCCGCGCGCACGACGACGCCAATGCTCGTGTACTCCTCGACGGGACAGCCGAACTGCTCGCTCAGCTCGTAGCGCGTCGGGTACGAGGCGCTCTCCTCGTCCGGGAGGTCGAGGAGGTGGTCGACCATAGCGTCGAGGTTCTCCTGCGGCGCGCGCTCCCACGACGCGATGTCGATGAACCAGACCCAGCCCTCGGGGAAGCAGAGGTGGTTCGTCGCCGAGACGTCCCAGCTGACGACGTCGTCGGGGACGCCCTTCTTCCGGAAGTACCCGAAGTACGCATTCGTATTGAAGCTGCCGAAGTCCCGGCTGTAGAGACCGAGCTTCGTCGGGATCAGCGAGGCGGGGCCGCTCGCGTCGCAGACGAGCTGCGAGCGGAACACGAGCTGCTCGCCGTCCGGTCCGGTCGCGCGGATCTCCTTCGTCGGGCCCTCGACCTCGCTGCTGTCGATGTCGACCTCGGTGCCGCGGTAGACGTCGATCCCGTGGCGTTCGCTGGTCTTCAGCAGCATCGTCTCGAGCACGCGACTCTCGAGCTGGAACGTCTCGTCGAAGTCGCTCGCGTTGATGTGCGTGCCGACCTCGTCCGAGTCCGGGCCCGTCCACCAGAAGTGGAGCCCGAGCTTGTTCTGGAAGAGGCGCCGCATCATCGGCATGTCCGGGCCGAGCGAGAGCATCGAGTCGACCGAGGGGGCACGGGTGCTCTCGCCGATCTTGTAGCCCGGCTTCGCCCGCTTCTCGACGATCGCGATCCGGGTCTGCGGCCGGTTCTTCTTCACCCAGGTGGCGAAGCCGATCCCGTGCGGACCGCCGCCGATGACGGTGACGTCGTACTCCTTGACGGCTGGTCCTGCTGTGCTCATGGAGATCGGGCCGATCGTACGACTTCGTCCGAACGAGCGGAAGGCCCCCGGCGGCGCCGTCAGCGCGCGCGCTCGGCCGCAGCCGAACCCGTCGCGGCAGCCTCGCTCCCGGGACGAGATTCGCCGCAGACGTAGCACGTGTCGAACGCCGCCGGTGCGTCGTTGCGGCAGTTCGGACAGCGCCAGCGGGGAATCAGCGGCTGCCAGTCCTCCTTGTGCGCGACGCGGCGGAAGTCGTCGTCGAACTTCTCGAACGCCCGGCCCACGTGGAGGTCGCCGAACCCTTCCATCGAGCGCGCCTGGTCGAGGAACGGCTCCACGATCGCCTCGACCTTCTCCGCCGTCACCCCTGGGTCGACGCCCTGCTCCTCGTCCTCCTTCGTCGTCTCGATGATCCGGTGGACGACGTCGAGGTAGCGCGGGTCGACGACGCTCCCGGGGCCTCCGACAGGACCGGGCAGCCTCCGGTTGGGCATGCGGTGGCCGCCCGGGCCGCCGAGGAGCTCGAGGACGTGCGCAAACCTGCCGGACAGGACGCCGAGTCCTGCCTTGGTGAGGAACGGCTTCTCGTACGAGAGCGGATGGCGGAAGCAGCGGTAAAACATCTCGTGCTCGGCGACGAGCGCTTCGTAGGTCGCGCGTACCGTCTCGTCGTAGTGCGCGAACGCCGCGGCCGAGACGTCGCCGCTCTCGAGCGCGCCCGCACTCTCCTTGGCCGCGAGCGACGAGGTGGGGAAGCCGTACGTGAGGCCGGGAGAGAGGAACGGGTTGACGAAGAACGCCGCGTCGCCCACGGCGAGCCACCCGTCGCCGGCGTACCGCTCCGAGTAGTGGACGAGCTCGGAGTAGGCGAAGTGCGTCGGCAGTCCTTTGTACGGCTCCTCGACGAGCTCGTAGGTGTCCATGATCTTCTTGAAGGCCGGGTACTTGTGGACGTAGTGGTCGAAACGCTCCTCGGCGGGCAACCCCGAGGCGCTGTCGATGTCCGTGCGCGGCACGACGCCGATGCTCTCGATCACCTGCTCGTACGGACAGTCGAAGCGCTCGCTCAGCTCCTGCCGCGTCGGATAGTCGGGGGCGTCCTCGGGCAGGTCGAGCAGGTAGTCGACCATCGCCTTGAGGTTCTCGTCCGGGGCGTCCTCCCAGGAGACGAGCTCGATGAACCAGACCCAGCCCTCGGGAAAGCAGAGGTGGCGCGTCGCCGTCACGTCCCAGCCGTCGAAATCGATCTGCGACTTCTTGCGGAAGTAGGCCCAGTACGCGTTCGTCGTGAAGTCCGTGTTCTGGCGGTGGAGCCCGAGCGCGCGGGGGATGATCGACGCCGGACCGCTCGCGTCGCAGACGAGGCGTGCGCGCACGCGCGACGACTCGCCCGACGACGTCTCGCAGGCGAGCTCGCTTGCGCCCGCTCCGAGCGTGCTGTTCGCGATATCCACACGCGTGTCGCGGCGGATCTCGACGCCGTTCCTTTCCGCGACACGCATCAGCATCGTCTCGAACACGCGCCGCTCGAGCTGGAAGGTCTCGTCGAAGTTCCCGGGATCGACCTGCGCCTCGATCGATTGGGAATCCGGACCCATCCACCAGAACCAGAGCCCGAACTTCGGATGGAAGAGCCGGCGCATCGCGGCCGCCGTCGGCCCGAGCGACAGCACCGAGCTGACCGTCGGGACCAACGTGCTCTCTCCGATCTTGAACCCCGGCGCCGCGCGCTTCTCGAGCACCACGATCCTGGTCTCCGGGCGGTCCTGCTTGAGCCACGTCGCGTAGGCGAGCCCGAGCGGGCCGCCCCCGACAACGGCTACGTCATAGTCGGCTGCGTTCCCTTGCATGCGCGCGCGTCGCCGCTATTCGGTTTCTCGCGGAGGGCCGCCGGCACCCACACCGACCGGCGGTGACTCGCCGACACCCGGCGGGGGCCCGCCGACTCCGGGCGGGGGTCCGCCGGCTCCCGGCGGCCCGCCGACGCCTGCCGGCGGCCGCCCGGCGCTCGTCATGTACTCCGCGCAGATCTCGACGGTCATCGTGTCGGAGCCCCGCGAGCGGGCGAAGTCCTCGAACGCGGCCCGCGACATCCGCTGCTTCGCCTCCTCAGGCAGGTGCGCCGCTCCGCGCGCCCAGAGGAGCCAGAAGTTGTAGTCGGCGTGCGGGTCCCACGGCATCGTCGGAGGCTGCTCCGCGTACGCCTCGCGGCCGTAGAGGCCGTCGGCGCTATTCGCCCGCCGGTGCTCCATTGCGAACGCCGGATAGCAGGAGCCGCGCGCGTCGCGAAAGGCGCGCTGCACGGGGGAGCTGCGCATGAAGCTGGCGCCGCCCATGATCTCCATCGCGCGGTCGCAGACCTGTGGCCCCAGCTCGCCGCCGAGGCGCTGAATCTCGTTGTGCGTGTGGTTCAGCCTTTGCGAGACCGGGCCCTCCATTAGCCGAGCCGCGTAGTACGTGTATGCGCGGAGCGCGTTCACCTGGTCGCTGAGCGGAGCCAGGGTGTGGCTCATCCATTCCTGCTGGTCGTGCGTGCGCGCATGGTGGACCGCCGCCTCGAGCGCCATTCCCGCGCAGCCCATCGCGATCAGGTGCGGCGAGAAGACCGAGTTGCCCTTGCTCGCCACCGACCGCACCATCGGGTCCGGCTCGGCGCCGACGGCGTTCTCCTTCGGCACCCGCACATTCTCGAACGTGACGCCGCCGTTGCTCGCGCCGCGGAGGCCCATCGGGTCGTACGTCCACGCGCCGACGCCGTCGTAGCCGCCCTCGATCAGGATGTAGCGCTGGCCCATCACCGGGATCGGGCTCGGCACCCCCTCGAGCTGGACCTGGACGATGTAGACGTCCGCCTCGCCGGCGGAGGTCACGAACGGCTTCTTACCGTTGATGATGTAGTCGTCGCCGTCGTCCGCTGCGGTCGTGTCGAACTTCTCCCGGAAGAGGCGGCGCTGCTCGTTGATCGCGAACGCGCCGAGCTTCCCGGCCGCGAACTGCGGGAAGTACTTCTCCTTGAGCGAATCGGGGCCGGCGCCGTCGACGACGTGGATCAGATTGCAGTGGAACATGAAGGACATCCCGGTCGAGCCGCAGGCGGCCGAGATCGCCTCGATCGCGAGCGTGGCTGCGAGCGGGCTGCCGCCCAGGCCGCCGTACTCCTTCGGAACGAACACGCCGAGGAGGCCCGACTTGCCGAGCGCCTCGATGCTCTCGCGGACGAACGTGCCGTCCACGTCGTGCGCGTCCGCGTTCGGGGCAACCTCCTCTCGCGCGACCTCGAGCGCGAGGTCTCGGATCTCCCGCTCTTCGTCCCGGAGGTCGTACCACTCCAACATGTGCGACAGCATCAGCGTCCTCCCCGTTTCTCTGGCCTCTCGACTGTATTGAGCCTCATCGGTGCTGTAAAGAGGCTGTGATTGCGGCCGAGCGCGGTCGCTACTTGTCGTGCCGTCGAGCGAGCAGGCATTCCATGCCCGTCTCCCGGAAGAACTTCTGCGCCGCTTCGGGGCTCGACATGTCGCGTGGGCTCGCGAGGTACTCGTTCAGCTTCTCCTCGAGGTCGCGCACGGCCTCCTGCCGCTGGAGGTGAGAGAAGATCGCGCGCGGCTCGCCCTCGAACTCCATGACCCGAACGACGGTGTTGTCCTTCATGAAGACCTGCGTGCTCAGGAGGCGACCTGTCTCCTGGCCGTTCTCGCGCACGACGGGGTCCGGGCGCCCGTAGTTGCGGAAGAGCTCGCGGACTTCCTCCTCCGTTCCGGGCCTCACGCTCCACATCACCGCGTAGAACTGCGACATCGCACTCTCCTCCCTCGCCCCGTTCGGGAACGTCGGGCGATCGTATAGCGCCGGCCGATCCGAGCAAGCCCGCACTCCGGATCGTCCGGCGCCTAAGGCTTCGGCCCGGGCTCCGCTTCGGGAGGCCGCGCCGAAGCCGGCGGTCCGCCCGGACCGGGCGGGCCCCCGACGCCCGGCGGACGCCCGGCGCCTGGCGGACCCCCGGCGCCCGGCCGGCCTCCGCCCTGGGCCGCCCCCGGCGGCGGTCCGGCGCCTTCCTTCCGTGGCGCGCCGGGGACAGGATTTCCCTCCTCGTCGATCGGCCACGCGTAGCCCTCCAGTCCGGCCAGCCGCTCCTGGAATGCGAGGATCGCGCCGACGTCGAGGTCGCCCAGGCCCTGCCGCTTGGCCGCCGTCAGCATCGAGTACGCGCTTTCGGACACCGGCATGGGCACGTCGAGCCTTTGCGCCTCCTCGAGGACGAGCATCATGTCCTTGCGCATGAGCGCCAGCTTGAACGCGGCCTGGTCGAATGCGCGGCGGCCCATGATGTCGCAGCGAAAGCTCATCACGGGCGACGCGTAGCCGCTGCCCGCGATCATCTGCAGGATCCTCTCGCGCGGGAGGCCCGCGCGCTCGCCGAGCACGACGGCCTCGGCGAGCGACGGCATCTGTACGCCCATGAGCATGTTGATGACGAGCTTCATCATTGCGCCCATGCCGCTCTCGCCGAGGTAGCTCACGTCCTTGCCGATCTCCGCGAGGACGTCCTCGACGGCGCGGAAGTCGTCCTCGCTCGCCGCTCCGACCATCACCCGGAGTTCGCCGCTGCGGGCTTGCCACGGGGCGCCGTACACGCACGCGTCGATCGCCTTGTATCCGGCGTCCTGAGCACGCCGTGACACTTCGCGGGCGAAGCCCGGCGGCACGGTGCTGAGATCGACGACGTAGCCGCCTTCGCGCAGCCGCCCGAAGACGCCGTCGTCCTCGAAGAGCATCCGCGAGACGACGGTGTGGTCGGCGAGGCTCGTCATCACGACGTCGGCGTCGGCCGACGCGTCGCCCGGAGAATCGGCGACGCGCGCGCCGAGCTTCGCGACCTCCTCGCTCTTTGCGCGCGTGCGGTTGTAGACGGTGAGGTCGTAGCCCGCCTCGACGAGGCACGACGCCATTCCGGCGCCCATGTTGCCGAGGCCGATGAACCCGATGCGGTGCTTCGTCGCCGCTGTCATCGGGACCGGTATGCGACCTCGTAGACCTTCATGCTGCTTCGCTTGCCTCCCATCCGGTCCCGCGCTGCGCGGTGCGGCGCCGTCTTCTCCTCGGCGGCGCGTATGTGCTCGACCGTATCCCACAGCGAGACGGCGAGCACCTCGTCCGTGTCGTCGGACAGGAGCAACAGCGCCTCCTGGAATCCCTCCATCGCGCTGAGATCGCCGAGCACCTTGTCGCGGAAGAACTCCACCGCTTGTTCCCTGGACACGTCAGGGGCTCCGTAGAAGGCGAACCGCGCGAACACGACGCTAGGCCCCTCGCTGTTCGGCGTACGGCTGGAGGTGCGCCGGCAGGTCGCCCACCTGGACCCAGATGGTGATGTTGTCGCGCGCCTCGACGCACCGGACCACGCGCCCGTCCTGGAACTCGAAGATCGTGATCGCGACGAACGAGACGTCGCGCCCCGATGCGGGCAGCCCTTCCCACTCGCCCGCGCTGGTTCCGCCGATGCGAGCGCGAACCGCAACGCGGTCATCCTCCGCGATGATCTGCTCGATCTCGCACGTCACGCGGTCGAGGCCGCGGTGGAGCGCGGCGAGGTGGTCGCGGTACTGCGTGCCCCGCCCCGCCGGGGCGGGGCCCTCGAACTCTGCATCCGGCGCGAACACCTCGTCGATCACCGCCACATTCCCGTTCTGGACGGCCTCCTCGAACAGCCTTCGTGCCACCCGCTTGTTCGTCTCGCGTGCTTCGACTCGATCAGTCATGGTGTCCACGCTGCTCGTTCGTGCCCTTGATCCGTTGCACGAGCGGCGGCGGCACCGCCTCGAGCTGCCGGAACATTTCCGCCTCGTCTCGGCACTCCCAATGGTCGGTGACCTTCCCGTCGCGGACGCGGTACATGTGGATCACCGGGAAGCGCAGCTGGTTTCCCGTCGGCTTCATCCCGAACATCGTTCCGGTATGACGCGCGTTGAGGATGCTACGCACCACGACCTCCTCTCCCTCCGCGATTGCCTCGAGGATGTCGACGCGCAGGTCGCCCATCGTGTCGCGATGATTCTGGGCGACGCGCTTGAACAGCTGCTTCTCGGTCATTCCGGGCGGGGTCCCGCCGATCTCGCCGCCGTGGTTGACGAACTCGTCGTCGAGCAGCTCGTCGATCACGTCGATGTCTCCGCTGTTCATCACGTTGTTGATGAGCCGCAGCACGACCTGCTTGCTCTGCTCGCCGTCACTCATGCGAATCCCTCCGATTCCCATCCGATCATTCGGAGATTCACCCCGTCGGTCCCGCTCGTGTCACCGGACGGCACTGAAGCAACCGCAGACCGTCCTGCTCGAACGCCCACTCGATGTCGCAGGCGCCGCCGAAGTACTCCTCGCAGCCTGTCGCGAGCGCGGCGAGCTCGGCGAGATCAGCGTCCTCCAGGCACAGCGCCTCGACGAGCTCTGCGTCGACGTCGACCTCGATCGTGCCGCCGTCTGCCGTCGCCCGCACCGCGCGGTCCTTCAGCCCGGCGATGCGCTCCAGCACGTCGCCCGCGCGGCTCAGCCGGTAGCGATCCGGGATCACGAGCCCCTGGACAACGGCCTCGCCGAGACCCCAGGTCGCCTCGATCACCCGCTCGTCGGAGCCGTCGATCGGATTGCGCGTGAACATGACGCCGGCGCAGCGGGGATCGATCAGAATCTGCACGACCGCCCCGATCTGCGGCTCGCCCGCGACGCCCATTCGCTCGCGATACGCGCGCGCTGACTCCGTGCACGCGGAGCGCCAGACGGATCGGACCGCATCGGTTAGCGACTCCGGAGTAGGCGAGACGTTCAGCATGGTCAGGTGCTGGCCCGCAAAGCTCGCCTCGGCGGAGTCCTCGCCGATTGCGGAGGACCGCACGGCGACGGACCGGTCGAGCGCCGCGGCCAGCTCTCCGAGCTCCTGTAACGCCGACGGGTCGCCCGCTCCGGCCGACGCCACCAACGGCGCCGCGATGGCGTAGCCGCCCGGCACCGGAAGCCCGGCGCGCAGCGCCGCCCCGAGCGACACGGCCTTACCGCCGTAGAGGCTCTCCTCCTGCGCCTCGCGAAGCGGGACGTAGCCGCTCAATCGAGCACCTTCACCTCGCCCGCGCGCCCGTCGATGCTGACGCGCGACCCGTCCGGAATGACCTTCGTCGCATCGCGGCAGCCGACGACGCCGGGAATGCCGTACTCGCGCGCGACGATCGCCGCATGGGAGAGCAGGCCGCCGGAGTCGGTCACCAGCCCGCCGAGGAGCGGGAGGACGATGTTGAACGCCTCGCTCGTGGAGCGCGTGACGACGACGTCGCCTTGCTGGACCCGGTCGAACTCCTCCGGGCCGGCGATTACGCGGGCCGTGCCCGTGTAGGCGCCGGGGCTGGCGCCGAAGCCACGGACGACTCGGGCCTCGCTCTCAGCGTCCGAGTCGGCGTTGAGCGCCGTCAGCACCGTGTTCATGGCTCGCATCGCCCGCGCTCCCGCAGGCGGCAGGTCCGCAGCTTGCGGGGGGCCTCCCCGGCTGGGTCCGCCCGCGCCTCCGGGTCCGCCGGGGCCTCCGGGTCCTCCTGGTCCCCCGGGGCCTCCCGGCCCGTGGCCGGCGCCCGGGCCCCCGCCCCGTCCCGGACCGCCGCCGCCCGGCGCCCCGAGATGCGGTGGCGCGTCGCCGGCGGTGTACCGGGCCCGGAAGGCCGCGCGCTGCGCCAGCTCGGCCGCCGACGGACCGCCGCCGTCGGTCAGGAGCGCCCGCAGCTCGTCCCATGCAGCCTCGATGGCGTGGTCGGGCTGGCTAGCGCGGCCGTCGGCTGCCAACCGCCGCCCCGCCTCCAGGAGCGCGCGCCTGAGGATTCCGCCCGCCCACGCGACCGTGTAGACGCCACGCTCGTCGCGCAGCCGGTACGTGTAGCGGGCCTCGTCGAGCAGCGCGTCGAACTGCTCGCGCTCGCCCTCCGGAACGAGCTCGCGGATCTTGTCGATGCTGGCGTTCGAGGCATCGTGCTCCTTCTCGTCGCCCACGACGCCTGCACGCAACGTCTTCACGAGCAGCTCAGGCTTTTCGAGCGCGTACGGGTTGCTCACCTCCACGCCGTCGAGGAGCCTGTAGCCGAAGATGTCGAGGTAGGCGCGCGTCGCTTCTCCGACCTCCCCCGGGTGTGCCAGGAGCCCTTCCAGCACGTCGCCGGGATCCCCGTCGGAGAGGAGCAGCTCGCGCGCCGCCGCTTCCGCCTTGATCGCGCCGACGACACGAGCGCGCTCCCGGGATGCGCCGGCCGACACGGGCGCGGCGCCGCTCAGCGCCTCGACGAGCTCACCCAGCGGGCGGCCCGTCCACTCGGCCGCATGCGTGAGGAAATCGCCGAGCGGGATCAGTGCCGCACCGTTGTGGA
>VAYM01000058.1 GCA_005884945.1 Actinomycetota bacterium
AAGAAAGGGTGCCGGTGGATTAACGGTGCACGTCCTCGTGGTCGCCAACGAGACCGTCACCGGCCGCAAGCTGATCGAGGCGATCGAACAGCATCGGTCCGGCGAAGGCTTCCGCGTCAGCGTGATCTGCCCCGTCGTACAGCCCCAGCGCGGGCTCGTCGTGTACCAGGACACGCGGCGCGCGGCGGCAGGCCGGCGCCTCGACCGGACGCTGACGACGCTGCGGGAGGAGGGAATCAGCGCCGACGGCTTCGTCGTCGAGTCTGACCCGGTGACGGCGGCAAGAGACGCCGTCGCACAGCTCGAGCCGCCGGTGGACGCGGTGATGGTCGCCACGCATCCCGAGGAGAAGTCCGGCTGGCTGCGGAAGAACGTCGTCGACCGCATCCGCGACGCAGTCGCACCGCGGCCGGTCGAGCACGTCGTCGTCGACATCCGCGAAGAGGGCGGCCCCGCCGACGTACTCGTGCTCGCGAACGAGACCGTCGTGGACGAGCCGCTGATGCACGCGATCCGCGAGCGCGCCGCGCGGAGTGGGGCGCGGTTCGTGATCGTCGCCCCGCAGAGCGACCCGACGCAGGGCGAGCATCCGGACGCGGAACGGCGGCTGCGCCGCGCACTGGCCGAGCTGCGCGGCTCGGGGATCGAGGTGCACGGCTGGGTGGCCCACCCGGACCCGTTCGAGGCGGCGATGCAGGAGATCCAGGAAGAGCGGATCGACGAGATCATCGTCTCGACGTTCGGGCCGGAGAAGTCCGGCTGGCTGCGCAAGGACCTCGTGCAGCGGCTGAAGGACGAGACCGGCCTGCCTGTGGAGCACGTGATGTCGACCGTGGCGGCGCCGTCCTGATGGAAGCTCACATCGAAGCCGTCCACCACGGGCCGCCGACCGCGCACCACAGCTCGCGCGTCAACGCGTCGGTGCTCGGGATGTTCCTCTTCATCGCCTCCGAGGTGATGCTGTTCGGCTCGTTCTTCACGGCGTACTTCTTCGTCCGCGTCGTCAACCACGTGCAGTGGCCGACGCCCCCGTTTCACCTGCCGATCTTCGTCGCGGGGATCAACACCGCGATCCTCGTCACATCGAGCTTCACGATGCATTGGGCGCTGCAGTCGATCAAGCGAGGCAATCGTGCAGGTCTCCAGGCGGGACTCCTGCTCACGTTCCTGATGGGCCTCGTCTTCCTGCTCACGCAGGCCCGCGAGTACTCACGCGTCGGCTTCGCGCCGCACGACGGCGCTTTCGGCACGATCTTCTACTGCCTCACCGGCCTGCACGGCGCGCACGTGTTCGTCGGGCTGTCGATCCTCCTCTTCATGACGATCCGGGCGTTCCGCGGCCACTTCTCGCCGGAGCAGCACCACGGCGTCGAGATCGGCGGGATCTACTGGCACTTCGTCGACGTCATGTGGATCGTGGTCTACACGACGGTCTACATCATCTAAGGCGATGATCAACCCGCTCCGCAGCGAAGCAGAGGCGTTCCGGTTCCTGATCGGAGCGATCGTCTACTTCGCGGCGATCGCGATCGCGGCAGTGGCAGGCGGTCGCTGGGCGGGACTCGGAGTCTTCATCTTCCTCTCGGCCGTCGTGCTCGCCTGGTGGGCGCGCGCCCGCCGCGCCGAGCGACCCGAGCAGACCGTGCCGCGGCCGAGCGCGCCGGGCGAGCGCCGCATCCTCGTCGTCGCAAACGAGACCGTGGGCGGCCGCACGCTGCGCGACCTGATCCAGCAGCGAAGCGAGGGCGTCCGCGCCGAGGTGCTCGTCGTGACGCCGGCGCTCAACTCACCGCTGCGCCACTGGGCCTCCGACGAGGACGGCGCGCGGGCCGCCGCGCAGGAGCGACTCGACCGCAGCCTGGGACGGTTGCGCGGCCTCGGCGTACAAGCGCGCGGCGCCGTCGGAGACGGGGACCCGCTGCAGGCGATGGAGGACGCCCTACGGACGTTCGGCGCCGACGAGATCATCATCTCGACGCATCCGGAAGGCCGCTCGCACTGGCTCGAGCGCGGCGTGGTCACGAAAGCGCGCGAGCGGTTCGCGGTTCCGATCACGCACGTGGTCGTCGATCTCGAAGCGGAGCGAGAGGAAGTCCGCGGCTAAGAAGCCAGGGTCACACCCTGCGTCTATTTCTTGCCCGCGTGGGAAGAGACGTACTGCGCGACAGCCCTGATCTGCGCGTCCGTCAGGATTCCCTTGAACGCCGGCATGATCACGCCGCCGTTGATCACCTGCTTCTGCACGCGCGCGAACGGCGGCTTCAGCTGATCGAGGTTCGGCCCCGTCGTCCCCGTCGTCCCCGCGTCCGCGAGCGTGTGACAGCCGCCGCACTTCGCCTTGAAGATCGTCTTCCCGTCGAGGCTCGTGACGGCGGTCGCCTCGGAGAAGCCCTGTGCGCCTGCGTTCGCCGCGACGAACTCGGCGACGTCGTTCAGCTCTTGTCCGCGAACGAGATTCGCCGGCATGTTCGCGGTCAGCAGCTCGGGCGCGGTTCCGGTCGCGTACTGGCCCGGCTCGCGGATCTGGCCCGCGACGATGTCCGCGATCGCGCTCTCCTTGTAGCCGTCGACCCGCGCCTGCGCGAAGGAGTCGTCGAGGTTCGGGCCGATGGTCCCGGACGCTCCCGCGGCTGCGAGCGTGTGACACCCGGCGCACTTCTGCTGGAAGATCTTCATCCCGGCCTGCTTGTCGCCCTTCGTGACGAGGCCTCCGGCGCCGCAGCCGGAGAAGAGCACCGCCGCGCCGAGCAGCGGCAGGAAGCTACGCAGGCGGCTGGTTCGCGGACGCACTCAGCTTCGATACGGCTTCGTCGCGCGTCGGATAGATCGTGAAGACGCGATCGAGCCCGGTGATCTCGAAGATCTTCGTGATGTTGCGGTCGTTGCAGACGAGCGACAGCTGACCGTCGTTCGTGCGGAGACGCTTCACCCCGCCGACGAGCACGCCGAGCGTGGTGGAGTCGATGAAGGTCGTGTCGCTGAAGTCGACGATGACCTCCCTCCCGCCCTGACCGATCACCTCGAGCAGCTGCTGCTTGAACTCGGGCGCCGTGTAGAGGTCGACCTCGCCTTTCAGCGAGATCACGTACGCCTCGTTGCCCAGCTGCTCGGTATCGATGTCGAAGTTCATGCGCTGCGAAGTTCGGAGGGCGGTCTTCCCCCGCTCGGCGGAGTCTAACCGCCTGCCTTCTTCAGGGCCGCCTCGAGCTGCGCGATCTTCGCGCGGATCCGCGCCTTCGTCCCCGCGTCGCTCTCGTACTTGAGCAGCGACCGGTACGCGCCGAGCGCGACCTTGTTGTTCTGGAAATGCTCGGCCGCCTGGGCCAGGTTGAAGTAGGAGTCGGCGCCGGGAGCGACCTTGGCGACCTGCTGGAACGTGACGACCGCCTTCCGGGACGCCGTCGAGTACTTCGTGGTCGCGTCCTGGGCGCTTGTCGAGACCTTCGTGCTCAGGGCCTGCGTGATCGGATCCTGCCCGAGCGCCTGGCCGAGCTTGCTCGACTGGGACGGCCCGAACGTGGAGGACGCGTACACGCTCTGTTGCTGGGCGTAGGCCGCCTGCGCCACGGCTGCGGACGCGTCGGCCTGGGAGTACTCGAGCCTGCCGAGGCGGTTCAGCTGCGGCACGTCTTTCGGCTTGAGCCGCGTGTAGTTCTCGAGCGCGCCGATCGCCTCGTTCGTCCGGCCCTTTTTCTCGAGCGCGTCCGCATACGACTTCCACGCGGCCGGGTCGCGGGGATGCTCGTGCGTCCGCTTCAGCGCCGCGGAGACCGACGGGACGCCGCTACTGCCTTTGCTCCCGAACGTGTCGCGGATCATCTGGCCGAGGTCGAGTCCGCCGGAGCCGACCCCGAGGAACGCGAAGCCGGCGCCGAAGACGATCACCATCACGGCGAACGCCCATTTCGCCTTCGTCCGCAGGCGCGTGAAGAAGAGGGTGCTCTCTACCGCGCTCGCGGACCCACGGCTGCGGCCGCTGGAGCCGGAGCGTCGCCGGCCGGTGCTGCGAGCATGGCGCGCCTCGCGCGCTGCGCGGCGGCGGTCAACTCGTGCCACTCGAACCCTCCCTTCTCATACCGAGCTTCCCCATCGACGAACGTCGCGACCACCCGGTCCGGTGCGCCGCCGAAGACGACCGCGCCGGCCGGGTCCTCCCAGGGTAGATACGCCGAGTCGGCGAGGGAGACGACGGCGAGATCCGCACACTTGCCGGGGACTAACGAGCCGACCTCGTCGTCGAGCCCGAGCGCCCGGGCCGAGCCGAGCGTCGCCAGCTCCAGTACCGCAGTCGCGGTCAAGGCGTCGGGCCGCCGCTCGCGGGCCCGGGCGAACATGAGGGCCGCTCGAAGCTCGTCGAAGAAGTCGTGTGACGGCGTCGACGACACGCCGTCGGTTCCGAGCCCGACGCGCAGCCCGGCCTCGCGGAGCTCCCGAAGCCGCGCGGTCCCGCAGCCGACGTATGCGTTCGACCGTGGGCAGTGCGCGACCGCGACGTCGTGCTCGGCGAGGATCTGGATCTCTTCGTCGTCGACGACGACGCAGTGCGCTGCGAGCACGTTCGGGCCGAGCAGCCCTTCGCGCGCGAGCAGACGCGTCCCGGTCGTCCCGACGGGCTCGACAAGCCAGGGGATGGACGACCAGGCACCGCCGCCGTCGTGGAGGTAACGGACTTCCGACTCGCTCTCGGAGATGTGCGTCGCAAGCGGAATCCCGAGCTCCGCGCACGCTCGATAGACCGGGGCGGAGACGCTGTAGGGCGCGTGGGGCGAAACGCCGACACGCAAGCGGTCCGACTCGAGGGGTGCGATGCGCTCGCGCAGCGAGCTGAAGTGCGACATCGCGTCGCCCGGATCCGACCCGAAGACCTCGAGGTAGACGATGCCGCGCAAGCCGAGCTCGGCTGCAGCGACGAGGGCCGCGCCGCTGTAGCTGCAGTCGCCGATCGTGGTGACGCCGCTCGCAAGCAGTTGCGCTGTGCCGAGCCGCGCGATGTCGACGTACTCCTCCCAGCCGATCCGCCACTTGCGCTCGGTGTGGAGCCGGATCCACTCGGCGAAGTCCGTGAGCGCGTCGCCGAAGCCCGCGTACACCGCGTATTCGAGATGCGAGTGCGCGTTCACGAAGCCCGGGACGATCGCGGCGTCCTCGTATCGCGTCCCTTCGCCGAGCTCGCCGACCGTCCCGACGGCGGCGATCCGCCCGTCCTCGATCGCCACCGCGCCGTGCTCGATCGGCGGGCCCTCAACGGGCAACACCCAATCGGCGGAAAGAACGGTGGTCATGGCGAGACGATGCTAGCGGCCTTCCAAATCACCCGAGCGAAGCGACGGGTCAAACCCCCACCCGCGAAAAATGCGCACCATTTTTCGCGGCGATCACGGCTCGGACAGGCTAGCCGGTTCCATCTGCGGCGACCGGCGCTCCATCAGGACGGACAGCCAGATCGAGCCCTCGTAGAGCACCATCAGCGGAATCGCTTCGAACGTCGTCGTGACGGGATCGATGCCCGGCAGGAGGACGGCGACGATCGCGACGATGAAGTAGCCGAGCCGCCGATTCTTCCGCAGCGTGCGCGTGGACAGGACGCCGAGGCGCACGAGCGCGAGCACGAAGATGGGCAACTCGAAGACGAGCCCGACGGCAATCAGAACGGTCAGGACGAACGAGTAGTAGTTGCTCGCGCGAATCTGGACGTTGTAGAGGGTGTCGTCGAAGTTCGTCAGGAAGTGGATCGCTTGCGGCAGCACGAGGTAGTAGCCGAATGCGATCCCCGCCACGAGCAGCCCCGTAGCGAACAGCACGAACATCGCGACCATCCGCTGCGCGTGCTCCTCGACCGCCGGTGCGAGAAAGCTCCACAGCTGCCACAGCACTATGGGAAGCGCAATCGCGAGCCCGACCGCGAGGCTCACCTTCATCGACGTCAGGAACGGCTCTGCGACCCCCAACGTGATCGGATGCTTCTTCCCCGCGGGAAGCGGCCGGTTGAGCCAGTGAATGATCCGGTGATGGAGGACGAACGCGATCGTGAATCCGACCGCGAGTGCGCCGAGCGAGACGAAGATGCGCGCGCGCAGCTCGTCAAGGTGCTCGACGAGCGTCGCTTCCTCGCCGTGGCGAAGACGCCGCGGCAGCCTCGCCATTCGCTAGGAGACGGTGTCGCGCTCGCGCGCGGGAGTCTCGGCAGGCGTGGTGGTTACGGGGAGCTCTGCGGGCTCGTCGTGGTCGTCCTTGCCGCCGACGGAGTCCTTGAACTCGCGGAGACCGCGGCCCATCGAGCGGCCGATCTCCGGAAGCCGCTTCGCACCGAAGAGGAGAAGCGCCAAAAGCAGGAGGAGGATGATCTCCCAGGGGCCGACATTCGGCATGGACGCAGGGTAGCGCGTTTTGAAGCCCACGAGCGGGAACAGACCCGCCGGGATGGCCAGGAAGAAGCCACTGGACGAGCAGGTCGTCGTCGTTGCAGGCGGCTCCTACGGACTGGGCCGCGCGATCGCGCGGGCGGCCGCCGACCGCGGCGCGAAAGTCGTCGTCGGCGCGCGGACGCGCGCGGCCCTGGATGCCGCCGTTCGCGAGGTCGAGGCGGCCGGCTCGGCAGGCCACGCGGTCGAGGTGGACGTGGCCCGGCGCGACGACGTCGAGCGGCTCGTGCACGAGTCGGTCGAGCGCTTCGGCCGAGTCGACACGTACATCGCGAACGCGATGGTCACGGTCTACGCGGAGGCGCACCGGCTGGAGGACGACGAGCTGCGACGCGTCTTCGACGTCAACTTCTTCGGCGGCGTCTACGGCTTCTGGGCAGCCCTCCCGGAGCTGCGCAAATCGCGCGGGACTTTCATCCAGATCGCGTCCGCGCTTTCCTACCGCGGGATCCCGCTCCAGTCCGCGTACTGCTCCACGAAAGCTGCGCTGCGCGGGTTCTTCGAGAGCGCGCGCGTCGAGCAGGAGAAGGAGCGGTCCGGCGTCGACATCTGCGTGATCCTTCCCGGGGCGATCAACACGCCGCAGTTCGATCGCGCGCGCCAGAAGATGGGCCTGCAGCCGCAGCCCGTGCCGCCGATCTATCAGCCCGAGCCGTTCGCCGAGCCGGTCGTCCGCTGCTGCGAACGACCCATCCGGGAGCTCCCGCTCGGCTGGGGCTCGCAGAAGGCGCTCTGGGGACAGAAACTCTCGCCGCGGGCCGCCGACCTAGTGCTGTTCCGCACAGGCTGGAAGTCGCAGCACACGCAGGAGCTGAAGCCGCAGGACTCGCCGGACAACCTCTTCGAGCCGATGCCGGGCGATCCGGGAGCGCACGGTCGCTTCGACGAGACGTCCCGCGAATCGACGGCGTGGACCTGGCTGCGGCTCCATCGCGGCCTGCTCGGAGCCGGCGCGGGGTTGGCCACGATGGGGTTACTAGCGGCGCGTTCGAGCCGCTTTCCTCCCTAAGAAAGGATGTAACAAGCTGGCACTGTTCGAGCTGAAGAATCTGCACGTCGCCCTCGAGGACGGTACCGAGATCGTCAAGGGTGTCGACCTCGCGGTGAACGCGAACGAGGTGCACGCCGTCATGGGTCCGAACGGCTCCGGCAAGTCCACCCTCGCCTACGCGCTCATGGGCCATCCCGCGTACGTGATCACGGAGGGCCGGATCCTGTTCGACGGAGAAGATCTGACCGAGCTCGAGGCGGACGAGCGCGCCCAGCGCGGCCTCTTCCTCGCGTTCCAGTACCCGCACGCCGTGCCGGGCGTGACGGTGACGTCGTTCCTGCGCAGCGCGATCAACGCGATCCGCAAAGCCCGGAAGGGCGGCGAGGACGACCCCGTCGCGATCCCGGAGTTCCGCAAGGAGCTGCTGGAGCAGATGGACCGGCTGAAGGTCTCCCGCGAGCTCGCGTCGCGTTATCTGAACGACGGGTTCTCCGGCGGTGAGAAGAAGCGCGTCGAGATCCTGCAGATGGCGATGCTGAAGCCGCGGATCGCGATTCTCGACGAAACGGACTCAGGGCTCGACATCGATGCGCTCCGCGTCGTCGCCCGCGGCGTCAAGGATCTCGTCAGCCCGGAGATGGGCGCACTCGTGATCACGCACTACCAGCGCATCCTCGAGTACATCACGCCCGATTTCGTGCACGTCTTCATCGACGGGCGTATCGTGGAAGAAGGCGGTCCCGAGCTCGCACATAAGCTCGAGGCCGAAGGGTACGAGAGATACGAGGCAAAAGTCTGATGGCAGCCACCCCCGAAACCGAAGTCGTCAAGCAGATCCGCGAGGAGTACCGGTACGGCTTCTCCAATCCGGACGAGGCCGAGGCGTATTTCTTCAAGTCCGGCCGCGGTCTCTCGCACGAGGTCGTCGAGGCGATCGCCGAGCACAAGAAGGAACCCGCGTGGATGCGGAAGTTCCGTCACAAGTCGCTCGACTACTTCCTTGCGCGCCCGCTGCCGCAATGGGGCGGGAACCTCAACGACATCGACTTCGAGAACATCTACTACTACATCAAGCCGACCGAGAAGCAGGCGTCCTCGTGGGAGGATCTGCCGGCCGACATCAAGGACACCTGGGACAAGCTCGGCATCCCGGAGGCGGAGAAGAAGTACCTCGCCGGCGTCGGCGCGCAGTACGAGTCCGAGGTCGTGTACCACAAGCTCCAGGAGAACCTCGAGAAGCAGGGCGTGATCTTCCTCGACATGGACTCGGGCCTGCGCGAGCACGAG
>VAYM01000102.1 GCA_005884945.1 Actinomycetota bacterium
CGTCGCGCTCGACGGCGTCGACGTCGAGATCATCGGTGCTGGGATCACGGGCTGCTCGTGCGCCCTGACGCTGGCGCAAGCCGGGAGACGCGTTCGCGTTCTGGACCGGCGAGGCATCGCAGAGGGTGCGAGCGGGCGAAACGGCGGCTTCGCGCTCCGCGGCGGCGCCGCACGTTACGACATCGCGCGAGAGACCTACGGGCACGACGCCGCGCGGGAGCTCTGGTCGCGGACCGAGCGAGAGCTCGCGCGGCTCGAGGAGCTCGGCGGCGACGCGTTCCGGCGCACGGGCAGTCTCCGGCTGGCGGCCGACGACGACGAGCGCGCCGAGATCCGCGCCGAGTTCGAGGCTCTCCGGGGTGACGGCTTCGCGTGCGAGTGGCGGGACGACCTGCCCCCGTTGCTTTCGTCGCACTTCGGCGGTGCGATCTACCACATCGGCGACGGCGCTCTGCAGCCCGCACGGTTCGTTCGGCGGCTCGCGAATGCTGCCGCTGAAGCTGGTGCGGAGTTTCGTGTTCGCTCGAATGTCGCGTCGCTCGACGAGCTGCGTGCCGAAAACGTCGTGATCGCGACGGACGGTTCGGGACGCGGCCTCCTCTCCGAGCTCGACGACGCGCTGTGGCCGGCGCGCGGCCAGGTGATCGCAAGCGAGCCGCTCGCCGAGCGGCTGTTCGAGTACCCGCACTATGCGCGGCACGGGTTCGACTACTGGCAGCAGCTCCCCGACAATCGCATCGTCCTCGGCGGGTTCCGCGATTTTTCGATCCTCACCGAGATGACAGACGAAGAGGTCACGACCGACGAGATCCAGAGTGCGCTGGATTCCTTTCTCGTCGAGTTGCTCGGCACGCTGCCGAGGATCGAGCACCGCTGGGCGGGCATCTTCGGACTGACGCAGGACCTGCTCCCGCTCGTCGGTCCGGTGCCTGGGCGCAAGGGCACGTGGGTCGCCGCCGGCTACTCCGGTCATGGGAACGTTCTCGGTTTCCTCTGCGGCCGCCTTGTCGCCGACGCAATCCTCGGTATCGGCGATCCGTTGCACGAGCTCTTCGACCCGGCGCGACTCCTGCAAGTCGAAAGCCGGTAACGGCTCGAGCATCTAGAGGTCGAGCTTCGGCGGCCTCACGTCGGCCGCGCGCTCCAGCGCGGCCCGCGCGATCGCGAGGTTCTGGGCTGCAGACGCTTGATTAGTCGGCAACGGCGACGATAGCGTCGACGATGACGGGAACGTTCAAAGGTGACGGGCCTTGCCCCGGAGCCGAGCGCGCGTGTCGGCCGTTCTCTCCCCACAGTTCAACGATGAGGTCGCTAAAGCCGTTGAGGACCTTCGCGTTGTCGTGGAAGTCCGGGGCTGTCTGAACGTACCCGACCGCACGCAACCACTGCGTGACCCGGTCGAGCTCGCGGAGCTCCTTCTTGAGAGACGCGAGAATCGATAGTCCCGTCAATCGTGCAGCGTTGTATCCCTCGTCGAGAGTCAGGTCACGCCCGACAACACCCTGCACATTGACCAACTTGAAATTGCCGGGAGGCGTCATCGGCTCGGGCAACGTCAAGCCGAGTTCCGTGAGCCGGTCGTCGATGCGTCCGATCGGCGAAACCTATAGCTCGATCTTCGACAGGTCTAGCTCGTCGGCGCGCTCGATCGCGGCGAGCGCAATTGCGAGGTCCTGGATCGCGAGGCCGGTCGAATCGAAGATCGTGATGTCACGGTCGGACTTGCGCCCTTCGGCAGTGCCGATGAGCACGTCGCCGAGCTGCGCCACGTCTTCGCGGGTGAGGACGGCCGCCTCTACGGCGTGAACAAGATCGCCATTGTGAGAAGCCTGCTCCCAATCATCGGCGTAGATGCGTCCGTGCGGCCGTATTCCATCCGTTTCACCCTGCTCCCAGTCGTCGCAGAAGACGCGGACGCGAACGAGTTCCTCGACGGCGATCTCTTGCTTCCCGGGGCCGTCGGCTCCCATCAGGCTGACGTGTTGTCCCGCACGGAGCGAGCCCTCCGCGAAAACGACCTCACGACCAGGCGTCACGGTGACGACGGCGTCCGCGGCCAGGGCATCGTCACGCGATGCGAGTGCTGCGCCGGTCCGCTCCGCGACGTTCGCGGCCCGCTCGCGATCGATGTCGTACAGCAGCACTTCGCGGCCCCGGGCGACGAAAGTCCTGACCGCGGCTTCGCCGTTGACGCCTGCACCCACGACCGCCGCACGGCCGTCGCGCCCGAGCGTCTCTGCGGCGAGCACCGCCGCGGCACCGGTCCGCAGTGCGGTCACCGCGGCCGCGTCGAATGCCGCCTCGAGCGTCCCGTTCGTCGCGTCCGAGAGGAGCACGAGCCCCCTCACCGTCGGCAGGCCCCGCGCAGGATTGCCGGGAAAGGACGTGACCCATTTGAGCAGGGCATGACCGCCGCCGAGCGCCGGCATCGCGCGAAAGTCGCCTGCGGGGTTCGCCGGCACGTAAACCTTCGGCGGCATCGTCCACTCGCCCCGCGCGTACGCGATGAAGGCGTCGCGGATAGCGTCGAGTGCGCGTTCAGGTGAGACCGCACGGCGAACGTCGTCGCCGGAAAAGAAGATCACGCGCGCCAGCCGCCGCTCTCGCCCTTGTACGTACCGGCGAACAGTGCGCGCGGAGTGCGTGCAAGGATCCGGAGGTCGAGCCAGGGCGACCGGTGCTCGACGTACCAGACGTCGAGCTCGATCCGTTCGTCCCAGGGAAGTCGCGCGCGGCCGTGAATCTGCGCCCACCCCGTGATGCCCGGTTTCACGTCCAGACGCCGACGTTGTCGCGGCGTGTACCGCGCGACCTGGTACGCGAGCGTGGGGCGCGGACCGATCAGGCTCATGTCGCCGCGAACGACGTTCCACAGTTGCGGCAGCTCGTCGACCGACAGGCGTCGCAGCACTCGTCCGACTCGCGTGATGCGCGGATCGCGTTCGTTGACGGCGAGACCAGCCCCGCGCGTCTCGGCGCCGACCTCCATCGTCCGCAGCTTCAGCAACGCGAATTCCCTGCCGTGCAAGCCGACACGGCACTGCCGGTAGAAGACGGGGCCGCCGTCGTCGAGCTTGATCGCGATCGCCGCCGCAGCCAGGACGGGACTTGCGAGTGCCAGCCCGGCTCCGGCCGCCGTGACGTCGAGAGCGCGGTTCACCGCGTCCCTTCGGCTTTCGCCCACACCGCCGGGACGCCGAAGCGGAGGTAGCGGACGAGCGACACGACGGTCGCCCACGTCACGAGGACGTAGTAGCGCGCGACCCCGACACCGACCGCGGCGGCGAGCAGCACGAGCAGTTGCGCTCCGAGTGCGGCCTGGTACACGAGCCCGTCGCCGACGAGCGCAATCGACGCGCCGAGCAGAACGAGGTGAAGCAGGCCGCTCGCGTACCTCAGGTGTCGGTGCGAGACGATCTCGAGCAGGTACGTCGGCCCGAGTCCACGCAGCATGCGCCCGCGGAGCACGATCAACCAGCAGTGCTCGAACATCCGCACCTTTCGGCGGTACTCGTCGCCGATGTTTCGTGACGGCTTCTCCCACGCGACCGCCTCGGGCTCGAAGACCGCACGCCGGCCCCGCTGCACCATCAGATACGGCAGGGCGAGATCGTGTCCGAAGCGCGGATCGACCTCCACGTAGTCCGAGCGGCGAACCGCGTAGATGGGGCCGATCCCGCCGGTGATCGATCCGAGCGCGGACTCGCTGCGGCGGAGCCACGCTTCGAAGCGCCAGTACGTGCCCTCGCGATTCGTCCCGTCAGCCGCTTCGTAGAAGTGGCCGCCACAGACGTACGCGACGTCCGGGTCGGCGAAGTTTCGGACGAGACGGCGAAGCGCGTCCGACCTCCATTGAGCGTTGGCGTCGGTGAACGCGAGGATCTCGTCCTCGGACGAGGCGACCGCCCGGTTTTGCGCCGCGACCTTTCCGCCGCGCGGGCAGCGAAGCAGACGAACGCGTGAGTCGCGGCCGGCCGCGGCTTCGACGAGCTCGTCGGTGCGGTCGGCGGACGCGTCGGACGCGACGACGATCTGGAGCTTCTCCGGCGGATAGTCGAGTTCGAGCAGGTTCTCGAGCCGGCGTTCGATCACGCTCTCCTCGTCGTGCGCCGCGACGATCAGCGTGACGCGCGGCTCGTCGTCGCGCTTGCGAACGGGACGTCCGCGCATCCGCGCGAGCGCGGCGGCGACGAACGGATACGTGACCTGCGTCCACGCAAGCGCGCCGAGACTCGTACAGAAGAGCACCTTCGCAACCACGGCCGCAATCGTAGAGTCAGCCCTGGACTCCGCCGGGTACCTCTAGGTACACGCGCGCGAGGCGGCCCCTACCCACCACCCACTGCGATCCTATCGAGGAAGTTCGTACACGTATGTGTCGAAACCGTCACACGTTCTTCACGGACTGGATCAGCTTGTCGACGGAGTCCTTCGCATCCCCGAACAGCATCACCGTCCGCGGGTTGAGGAACAACGGATTGTCGATGCCGGCGAATCCCGGGTTCATGCTCCGCTTCAGCACGACGACCTGCTTCGCGTCGTCCACGTTCAGGATCGGCATGCCGTAGATCGGGCTCCCGGCGTTCGTCCGGGCGTCCGGGTTGACGACGTCGTTCGCACCGATCACGAGCGCGACGTCCGTGCGCGGGAACTCGGGGTTCGCGTCGTCCATCTCCTTCAGCGCCGGGTACGGCACGTTCGCCTCCGCCAGCAGGACGTTCATGTGCCCCGGCATCCGGCCTGCGACCGGATGGA
>VAYM01000103.1 GCA_005884945.1 Actinomycetota bacterium
ACGCCGGCGACGGTCGGGATCGCGGGCGAGACCATCGACGCGAGGCTTGCGACGAGGATGTCGGGCCGGTCGGCCGGCACGACGACGAGCGTGCCCTCGACGAGGTCCTCGATGAAGTGCTCGACGCTCATCGCCGCGACGCGGATGTCGCGAACCTCGCGGTCGAGCTGCTCGTCGGTTCCGGCGAGCACCTTTGCGTCGAGCTCGGCGGCCACTTCCGCGATCGTCGGATACGCGAGCTCGGGCCGCTCCGGCACGACGTAGACGGGCTCGTCGCCGTTTTGCTCGGCCACCGCACGGCGCACGTCGTCCACGAGCTCCTCGGGGACGCGGTTCACCAGCACGCCGAAGATCTCGCAGCCCTTGTGCTCGAGCGAGTTGCGCGCGGCCCGAACCGACGCGACCGTCTCGTCCGGCGTGCCGCCCTTGACGACGACGAGGACGGGAGCTCCGAGCTCGTTCGCGAGGTCGGCGTTCAGGCCGTAGTCGAGCGCCGACGTCGCGCTCGTGAAGTCCGTGCCCTCGCAGAGGATGAAGTCGAACCGCGGCTCGAGCGCCTTGTACTCCGCGACGACGCGCTTGCGCAGCTCCTCGTAGGCGGGGATCGAGCTCGCCTCGTCCTGCGTGAGGGCGCGCATCTCGTCGGGGGACGCATCGACCTGATAACGGCGGCGCACGAGGTCGATCTGCGGGTCGGGGCCGTCGCCTGACGGCACGATCGGACGGAAGAACCCGAGCCGCTCCACGCGCGGGGAGAGCAGCTCCATCAGGCCGAGGGAGACGACCGACTTGCCGCTCTGCGGCTCCATCGCGGTGACGTAGAGGTTGCGTGCCACGGTGCCGATTGGAGCTTAAGCCCTACCGCGTTATCGTCACCACCCATGACCCTCGCGGGCGCGTCGAGCGCTACCTACGCGGAGCTGCTGGAGCAGAACCGCCGGTTCCTCTGGAACCCGTTTACGCAGATGAAGGACTACCTCGCGGACGAGCCGGTCGTGATCGAGCGCGGCGAGGGCGTGAAGCTCGTCGATGCGAACGGCGCGGAGTACTACGACGGAAACTCCTCGCTCTGGGTCAACGTCCACGGCCACAACCGGGCCGAGCTGAACGAGGCGATCGCGGCGCAGCTCGAGAAGGTCGCGCACTCGACGCTGCTCGGGATGGCGAACGTCCCGGCGCTCGAGCTCGCCGAGCGGCTCGTCGAGCTCACGCCTGCGCGGCTCGGAAAGGTCTTCTACTCCGACTCGGGCGCAACGGCCGTGGAGATCGGGCTCAAGCTCGCGTTTGCATACTGGCGGCGCATCGGCCGGCCGGAGAAGAACGTCTTCGTCGGCTTCGAGGACGGCTACCACGGCGACACGATCGGGGCGATGAGCGTCGGCGGGATCGAGCTCTTCCACTCGGAGTTCGCGCCGCTGCTGTTCTCCTGCGAGCGCGTCTCGTTCCCGCACGCGTACCGGTTCCCCGGGAGCGAAGCGGAGTGCGCGGATGCGAGCCTCGGCGAGCTCGAGACGCTGTTCGACCGGGACGCACAGCGGATCGCGTGCCTCGTCGTCGAGCCGCTCGTGCAGGCCGCGGCCGGGATGCGGACGATGCCGGCCGGCTTCCTCCGCGAGGTCGAGCGTCTGTGCCGCGAGCACGACGCGCTGCTGTTCGCGGACGAAGTTGCGACCGGCTTCGGCCGCACCGGCGAGCTGTTCGCGTGCGAGCACGAGCGTGTCGAGCCCGATCTCATGTCCCTCGGCAAAGGACTGACCGGCGGCTACCTGCCCGTCGCGGCGACGCTCGTGAGCGACGCGATCTACGACGCGTTCTACGGCGACTTCGCCGAGCTGAAGACGTTCTTCCACGGCCACTCGTTCACCGGCAATCAGCTCGGCTGCGCGGTCGCGCTCGCGAGCCTCGATCTCTTCGAGCGAGACGGCCTCGTGGCGCGCGTGCAGGACTCGGCGCGGTTCCTCTCGCGGCGCCTGCGTGCTGTCGCAGCGCTGCCGCACGTGGGCGACGTGCGCCGGCGTGGCCTGATGGTCGGGATCGAGCTCGTCGCCGACCGCGAGACGAAGCGGCCGTTCGACTGGCGGGAGCGAGTCGGTCAACGCGTGGGCCTGCGCGCCCGCGAGCTCGGGATGTTGACGCGCCCGCTCGGCGACGTCGTCGTCCTGATGCCGCCGCTCGTCACCGCGCGGGAGGACCTCGACGCAATGGTCGGGATCCTCGAGCTCGCGATCATGGACGTGACCGGCTCGTGAACGGTCTCTTCGTCACCGGGACGGACACCGGAGTCGGCAAGACCGTCGTGACCGCGGGCATCGTCTGCGCGCTGCGTGCGCGCGGCCACTCGGTCGGCGTCGCGAAGTCGGTGCAGAGCGGCGCGCTGACGCTCGATCCCGAGGGCGACGCGATGATGCTCAAGCGCTGGACGAAGGTCGCCGAGTCGCCCGGCGAGATCGCGCCGTTCTCGTTCGCGGCTCCGCTCGCGCCGTCGGTCGCCGCGGAGCTCGAAGACCGCGTCGTCGACCGCGCGGAGCTCGGTGACCACCTTCGCGCTGTCGCCTCGCGGTACGACGCCGTCGTCGTCGAGGGAGCCGGCGGTCTCCTCGTCCCGCTCGGAGAGGACTGGACGATCGCCGACCTCGCGCACGATCTCGCGCTGCCGCTCGTCGTCGTCGCGCGGGCCGGGTTGGGAACGGTCAACCACAGCGCGTTGACGGTTCGAGTCGCGCGCGAGCTCGGGCTGGAACCGAGACGTCCGCGTCCTTGGGCACCTGCCCCAGCTCGACGGCGAGCTGACGGGGGAGCGGCTCGGCCGCGCGATCGAAGACACCATCGACGTCGACGTCCTCGAGGGCGTCTCAATCCGCCAGAGGGAGGTTGCGCATGTCTGAGGTCGTGACGCTCGAGGTCGCGAACCGCTGGGAGAGCTACGCCGAGAAGGCGCTCGCCGGCGAGCCGCTGACGCGCGGCGAGGCGCGGACGGTGCTCGTGTCCGACGACGACCAGCTGCTGCAACTCCTGCACGCCGCCTACCGCGTCCGGCGCGCGTACTTCGGCCGCAAGGTGAAGCTGAACATGCTCGTCAACGCGAAGAGCGGCATCTGCCCGGAGGACTGCGGCTACTGCTCCCAGTCGATCGTCTCCACGGCGCCGGTCGCGAAGTACCAGCTGCTCTCGCGCGACGTCCTCCTCGACGGCGCCCGCGAGGCGTGGGCGCGCCGCGCGGGGACGTACTGCATCGTCGCGAGCGGCCGCCGGCCGAGCCGGCGCGAGCTGCGGGAGGTGACGGCCGCCGTGCGACAGATCAAGGACGAGCTTCCGCTCAAGGTGTGCGCGTGTCTCGGTCTGCTGTCGGACGAGGACGCGCTCGCACTGCGCGAGGCCGGTGTCGACCGCTACAACCACAACCTCAACACGAGCCGCGACCACCACGGCAACATCACGTCGACGCACGGCTACGACGACCGCGTCGCGACGCTCGAGTCGGTGAAGCGCGCCGGCATCTCGCCGTGCTCGGGCTTCATCGCCGGCATGGGGGAGAGCGACGAGCAGATCGTCGACGTCGCCTTCGCGCTCCGCGAGATCGACGCGGACTCGATCCCGATCAACTTCCTGCACGCCGTCGACGGGACGCCCCTCGAGGGCATGCGCGAGCTGAATGCGCGCCGCTGCCTCAAGATCCTGGCGCTGTTCCGGTTCGTCTGCCCGTCGAAGGAGATCCGGGTCGCCGGAGGTCGCGAGCTCAATCTCGGGTCACTGCAACCGCTCGCGCTCTATGCGGCGAACTCGGTCTTCGTCGGCGACTACCTGACGACGCCCGGCCAGGCCGCGGAGGCCGACTACCGGATGATCGAGGACCTCGGGTTCGAGATCGAAGAGTGCGCGTTGTAACGAGCGACTGGGAGGCGTTCCTCGCCGACCGGCTGGAGTCGCTCGCCGACGCGGGGAACCTCCGCACGCTGCGCACCTTCGAGCGGGACGGCGGGCACGTCGTCACGAAGGACGGCCGGCGCCTCCTCAACCTGTCGTCGAACGACTACCTCGGGCTCGCGTCGCATCCCGCAGTCGCCGAGGCGGCTGCACGCGCGAGCGCGCGGGGGGCGGGCGCGACGTCGTCGCGGCTGATCGTCGGCACCGACCGCGCCTATCGCGCGCTCGAGGAGAAGCTCGCGGACTTCCAGGGCACGGAAGCTGCGCTCGTGGTCGGCAGCGGCTACCTCGCGAACGTCGGGACGATCAGCGCGCTCGTAGGACCCGGCGACGCGATCTTCAGCGACGAGCTGAACCACGCGAGCATCATCGACGGCTGCCGGCTGAGCCGGGCCACGATCCACCGCTTCGCGCACCGAGATCTCGAAGACCTCGAACGCGCATTGCAGCACGCGGAGCGCGAAGGTGCCCGGCGCAAGCTGATCGTCACGGAGACCGCGTTCAGCATGAACGGCGACGTCGCGCCGCTTGCGGAGATCGTCGAGCTGAAGGACCGCTACGGCGCCGCGCTGCTCGTCGACGAGGCGCACGCAGACGGCGTGTTCGGCCCGCGGGGCGAGGGGTACGCGCAGGAGGTCGGCGTCGCGGACCGCGTCGACTTCCATCTCGGCACCTTCGGCAAGGCGTTCGGCGTCTACGGCGCGTACGTCGCGGGCGCGTCGCAGTTGATCGACTACCTCGTGAACGCCGCCCGCACGTTCGTGTTCACGACCGCGCTTCCGCCGGCCGTGGTCGGCGCGGTCGACGCGGCGCTCGATCTCGTCCGTGACGGGGCGACGTTGCGGGCGGACCTGCACGCGAAGGCGGCTCGCTTCCGCGCGCGGCTCGAGGCGCTCGTCCTCGATACCTGCTCCTCGGAGACGCAGATCGTGCCGGTCGTCGTCGGCGAGAGCCATGCGGCGCTCGAACTTGCGCAAGAGCTCGAAGCGGCGGGAGTGCTCGGCGTCGCGATCCGTCCGCCGACGGTTCCCCCGGGCACGGCGCGCATCCGTTTCTCCCTGTCCGTCGCGCACACCGACGGCGACCTCGAGCGTGCGCTCCACGCGATCGAGCTGACGGTGGGCAACAGCGCCTGAGGCGCACCGCCTCGTCAACCGTCCAAATTGAACCTAGACTCGATGCGTGCCCTTCTGTATCAATTGCGGCCAGGAAAACCCGGACGTCGCGAAGTTCTGCCTGGCGTGCGGAACGCCGATCGCGACGGCTCCGGCCGCGGCGGCGGCGCCGCCGCCCGTCGAGACGCGCAGCGAGGAGCGTCGCCTCGTCACCGCCGTCTTCACCGACATCGTCGGGTCGACCGCGACCGCCGAGCAGCTCGATCCTGAGGACGTCCGCGCGCGGCTCGCGCCGTACTACGCCGAGGTGCGCCGGGAGCTCGAGCTCCACGGCGGCAGCGTCGCGAAGTTCATCGGCGACGCGGTCGTCGCCCTCTTCGGCGCGCCGATCGCGCACGAGGACGACCCCGAGCGTGCCGTGCGCGCCGCGTTCGCCCTGACCAGGGCGGTCGAGCAGCTCGACAAGAGCGACGACTGGCTCGAGCTCAACATCCGCACCGGCATCAACACGGGCGAGGCGATCGTGGTCCTCGGCTCGAATCCGGGCGAGGACATCGGCGAGGCGGCCGGCGACGTGATGAACACCGCAGCGCGTATCCAAGGCGGCGCGCCGATCAACGGGATCGTCGTCGGCGAGCTCACGCACCAGCTGACGAAGCACGCGATCGAGTACCGCGAGGCCGAGCCGGTGATCGCGAAGGGGAAAGCGGAGCCCGTTCCGATCTGGGAAGCGGTCCAGGCACGCGACGCGCCGGTTCGCCGCGAGGTGCGGCGCGGGACGCTCGTCGGCCGTGAGGAGGAGCTCGGCAAGCTGCTCGCTCTCTGGGAGACCGTCCGGCGGGAACGCGTGCCCGGAATGGCGACGAAGATCGGGTCCCCGGGCATCGGCAAGAGCCGTCTTCTCGAAG
>VAYM01000059.1 GCA_005884945.1 Actinomycetota bacterium
CACGACGCTCGCGCGAAAGGCGCGCGACCGGGGGTTCACGCGCGAGGAGCTTCTCGCGGCGGGACTCGTGAACCGTCGCGGGAACGACTATTTCTCCGGGAGGCTGGTCTTCCCGCTCGCGGACGCGCGTGGGCGAGTGGTGGGCTTCCAGGCGCGAAAGCTCCGCGGGGACGACCCGCTGCGTGCGAAGTACGTCAACTCACCCGAGGGCGAGCTCTTCAAGAAGGGCGACGTCCTCTACGGCCTCGATCGAGCGCGCGCGGCGATCGCGAAGCAGGACCGTGCCGTCGTCGTCGAGGGGAATCCCGACGTTCTCGCACTGCGCCAGGAGGGGATCGAGCCGGTCGTGGCCCCGATGGGCACGGCGTTGACGGAACGCCAGTTGCGCGAGCTCGGACGGCTGACGAAGCGGATCGTTCTCTGCTTCGACGGGGACGCCGCAGGCGAGGCGGCAACGCTGCGCGGCATGGAGCTCGCGGTGTCACAGGGAATCGACGTCCGCGTCGTCGCACTCCCGGCCGGCCTCGACCCGGCAGACCTGGCGGACGGATTCGAGCAGCGAATCGCGGAGGCGACCACGTACCTGTTGCACCGCGTGCGGCTCGAGGTCGAGCGCGCGCCCGACCGGCAAGAGGCATTCGTCCATGCACGCGAGGTGCTGTCCCGTTTCGAGGACTCCCCCGAGCGACAACGGGCGCTCCGCTTCGTCGCCGACCGCCTCGACCTGCCGAAGGAGACGCAGGCAGGGCTCGCCCCGCGCGGCGACGCCGCCTCCACCGGAAGCGTCTCGCCGCGCCTGCTCGACGCCGGCGACCGGCTCGAGCGAAACGCGCTAGCCGGCGTCTCCGTCCACCGGTCGCTCGTGCCCGTGCTCGCCGAGCTCGGGCCGGATCACTTCGACTCCGACCCGCACCGGCGTGTCCGGAGTCTCCTCGTCGGCGAGACGGCGGGCGATCCCGAGCTCGTCGGGCTGCTTGCCGAGCTCGACGCGCGCGCTGCTGCCGACGGGATCGACGAGCGGACAGCCGAAGAGCTGCTGCTCCGCCTCCGCGAGCGGCGCATCCGTCGCGAGCTCGCCGACGCCGATCCGGCGCGAACGCTCGAGCTGCAGGCCGCGCTCGCCAGGATCCGCGCTGCGGTCGAGGAGCTCGCGACCGTTCAGCCCTTGCCGCGCTGATCCAGGAAGACCGGCGAGTTACACTCGTAACCAATGCCCGAGGATGCCGATGTTTGGCAGGCACTTCTCCGCGCCAAGGGTCTGACCGTCGCACAGCTCGCGGAGGATCTGCGAACGACGCGTCAGCATGCGCACCGGCTCCTGACCGGCAAACGGAGCGCGGACGCGCGGCGCGACGAGCTGGAGCGGGCGCTCGCCCTCGGGCCGAGACGGACCGACGGCCGGCCGCTGTACGCGCTCGCCGAGTTGGGCACCGACGGCGAGCTGGAGTTGCTGCCGGCCGGCGACACCCAGCCGCTCTTCTCCGACCGCGAGCTCGCGGCGAGCGTCGTCGACTCCTTGGCGGATCGGAACGACGGGCTCTGCGTCGTGCCGGTCTGGCCCGAGTACGCCTGGCGGCGGACGGTTGCCTTCCACGCAGCCTGGGGCAGCACGGCCGAGCCGCGCAACGTCTTTCGCGTCGACGACGCCGAGTTCGACGTTCCTGTCGAGGCAGTCGTGGACGAGCTCCGCGGCGGCTATGCGGAGACGCTACGTCTCCGCGCCGTCGCCGACGACCCCTCGCGGCTCGAGCGGATCGAGACGCTCGTCGAGCCGCAGACGACGACCGACCGGATCCGCGCCTGGATCGACGACGAGATCCACGACCCCACCGGCGCGTAGCGGCGCTCAGAGCCGTCAGAAGCGAGCGGCTACACTGTCGCGCGCTGCCTTCCCCAGTAGCTCAATTGGCAGAGCATCCGGCTGTTAACCGGAGGGTTGTTGGTTCGAGTCCAACCTGGGGAGTCGACCGGCGAAAAACGTGCTTCGCGCTTGTTTCTCGCCGGTGACGCGTGATGCGGTTTGCGGCGATGGGGGACCGTCGCCCTCGTCGATCCCGGCGTTTGCGGCGTGCGTTTCTTTCTTGACAGGTGCTGGGCGGATTTGCGCAAATAGCGCATGCTTCTTCCTGAGGTCGGGTACGCGCGGCCCTCGACCGTGGACGAGGCTGTGCACGTCCTCGCGTCGCACGACGGAGCTCGGCCGCTCGCCGGCGGGCAGACGATTCTCAACGTGATGAAGTCACGGGCCGCGGCGCCCGACGTCCTCGTCGACCTCCAGGATCTCGACGAGCTCAGGGGAATCGAGCTCGCCGCCGACGGCACGCTCGTCCTCGGTGCGATGGCGACGTACAGCGAAGTGATCGCATCCGCCGAGGCCCGCGCGCGCCCGATCCTCGGTGAGGTGTGCGCCCAGATCGCCGACGTGCAGGTGCGGAACCGGGGGACCGTCGGCGGCAACATCTGCTCCAACGACCCGACGAATCATCTCCCGCCGCTCCTCGTTGCGCTCGGCACGACGATGACGATCGCCTCGTCCGCCGGGGAGCGGACCGTGCCGGCCGAGGAGTTCTTCGTAGGCGTCTACGCGACGGCAGCCGGGCCGGGCGAGCTGCTGACGAAGATCTCGATTCCCGCCGGGAAGGGCGACGGGTTCGCAGCCGTGACGATCGGCAAGGACGGGACGTGCATCGTCAGCGCGGCCGCGTCGCTCGACGGCGATGCGCCGCGCGTCGTCGTCGGCTGCGTCCATGGAGTACCGGTGCTCGTCCGACCGGACGGCGCCGATGAAGAGGCGGTGCGCAGGGCCGTGCGCGGAGCGAACCTGGAACCCCCGTCGGACGTCCACGCGTCGGCCGACTACCGGCGTCATCTCGCCGAGGTCGTCGCGGCGCGCGCGGTCCAACGAGCGCGGACGAGGAGGAGCTGAGTGGCAGCGACGGCACCCGTCGGCGGTAAGACGGTCACCGTGCGGGTGAACGGGACGACGTACGAGCGCGAGGTCGAGGCGCGACGGCTGCTCATCCATTTTCTGCGCGACGACCTCGACCTGACCGGAAGCCACGTCGGCTGCGACACCGGCAACTGCGGCGCGTGCTCCGTCCTCTACGACGGCACGCTCGTGAAGAGCTGCATGCTGCTCGCAGTCCAAGCGGACGGAGCGTCGATCGAGACAGTCGAAGGGCTTGCGGAAGGCGACGAGCTGAACGACCTGCAGCAGGCATTCGGCGCGCACCACGCGCTCCAGTGCGGTTACTGCACGCCCGGGATGCTGATGAGCGCCACCGCGCTGTTACGCGAGAAGCCGCATCCGACCGAGGACGAGATCCGCAAGGGGATCCAAGGAAACATCTGCCGCTGCACGGGCTACGTGAACATCGTCGAGGCGATCAAGTCGGTGGGCGCATGACCGAGACCACCGTCGCTCCCCCGAAGCCCGTCGTCGTCGAGGAAGGCAAGCCGCAGAAAGGCTGGGCGGGCCAGAACGTCCCGCGCAAGGAGGACAAGCGCCTGTTGCAAGGCGAAGGTGTCTTCTTCGACGACATCAAGCGGCACGAGATGGGTTACGTCCACTTCGTGCGCTCGCCGTACGCGCATGCACGGATCAAGTCCGTCGACGTCTCGAAGGCGCTCGAGCTCGACGGCGTCTACGGGACGCTCACGGGCGACGAGGTGGCGATCCTCACCGACCCGTTCTTCGAGCTCTCCGTCAAGCCCGGCGCCGACATGAAGGACTACGCGCTCGCGGTCGGGAAGGTGCGCTTCGTCGGCGAGCCGGTGGCGGCCGTCGTGGCGGCCACGCGGGATCTCGCGCGCGACGCGGCGCAGCTCGTCGAGGTCGACTACGAGCCGCTTCAGCCGCTCGTCGACGCGCGCGTAGCGCAGTCAGGCGGCGCCCCGGTCTTGCACGAGGAGGCCGGCTCGAACGTCGTCTGGGACGGGACGTTCGACTGGGGCGACTGGGAGGCGGCCGCGGCGGAGGCGGACCATGTCGTCAAGATCAAGGAGCTCCACTTCGACCGCTTCTCGTCGACGCCGCTCGAGTGCTCCGGTTGCCTCGTGGAGTACAACCGCGGAACCGGGCAGTGGACGATGTACTGCAACCACCAGATGCCCGGCGTCGGCGCGATCTGGATGGCGCCGGCGATGCGGGTCGGAATCGACAAGCTCCGCTTCGTGACGCAGGACATCGGCGGCGGCTTCGGCAACAAGATCTGCCTCCATCCATATTTCGTCGCGTGCTGCCTGCTCGCGCGGAAGCTGAACCGCGCCGTCCAGTGGACGGAGTGGCGCACGGACCAGCACACGGCGAACGCGCACGGGAACGAGCGCTGGTTCCAGGACATCGAGGTGGCGGTCAAGGCGGACGGGACGCTGCTCGGCTTCAAGGTCAAGGCGCTCGACGACTGCGGCGCCTTCCCACGCTACGAGCCGCTCGGCTGCATCATCTGGGCGCAGGTGACGCCGGGTTGCTACCGCTGGCGCCACATCCGCGTCGGCTTCACGCAGGTCGTGACGAACAAGTCGCCGGTCTCGCCGAACCGCGGGTACTCGCGCATGCAACACCTGTGGCTGACGGAACGGATCATCGACGTCGTCGCGCACGAGCTTGGTCTCGACCCGGTGCAGGTTCGGAAGAAGAACTACGTCAAGCACGAGGAGTTTCCGTACGAGACGCCCAACGGCTGCGTCTACGACTCCGGCGACTACGCGCGCTGCCTCGACATCGCTCTCGACCTCGTGGACTACAAGAAGATCGAGGAGAAGCGCGTCGACGCCGAGGCGCGCGGCAAGCTGTTCGGCATCGGGATCGGCTCGACCCTTGATTCGGGGACGAACAACTTCGGTCAGTCGATGATCCTCAACCCGGAGCTCCAGTTCTCCGGGAACAACGAGGTTGCGACGGTCAAGCTGGACATCTTCGGCGAGATCGTCGTCACGCTCGGGACGGTGCCGCAGGGTCAGAGCCACGAGACCACGTCTGCGCAGGTCGTCTCCGACATCCTCGGCTGCTCGCCCGCCGACGTGACGGTGCGGGCGGGGCACGACACCTACTGGAACTCTCACGCCGGCTTCTCGGGGACGTACGCGTCGCAGTTCGCCGTCACCGGGCTCGGCGCCGTGAAGGGCGCGACCGACATGCTCGCCGGGGAGATGAAGCAGCTGGCGGCCGTCGTTCTCGGCTGCGCGCCCGACGACATCGAGCTCGCCGACGGGACGGCGCGCATGAAGGCGAATCCGGAGGCGGCGCTGCCGTTCATGGCCCTCGGCGCGATCCTCAACGCGAACAACGCCGGCCTCCCCGAGGATCTGAACATCACCCTCAACTGCCGCTACGTCTACCGGCCGCCGTTCGAGAAGCCGGACCTCGAGCGCAAGTACGGCAACCTGACCTTGACCTATGCGACGCAGATCCACGCGTGCGTCGTCGAGGTGGATCCGGACACAGGCGTCTACGAGATCGTCGACTACGCCGCCGTCGACGACTGCGGCAAGCGCATCCACCCGCAGATCGTCGAAGGGCAGGTGCACGGCGCGACCGCGCAGGCGATCGGCGCCGCGACGCACGAGACCTTCCCGTACGACGAGGACGGCAACCTGCTGACGCCGAACTTCTACGACTACCACGTTCCGCACGCGCTCGACATGCCGCCGATGAAGACGGGCTACATCGAGTCGGAGTCGCCGTTCACGTCGCTCGGCGCGAAGGGGATGGGGGAGGGCGGCGGCGCCGGCATCCACGCCGTGTGCGCCGCGCTGCAGGACGCGCTCAGCTCCCGCGGACGGCCGATCGTGACCGATAGCTGCAATCCCTATCACCGCGTCTGGTCGCTGCTGCAGGATCCGGCGGCGTCGCGCGCGGGCGTGGAGGTGGTGTCTCGATGAAGGTCGAGGGGGAGCGGGAGTTCACGGCTCCGCGCGAGACGGTGTGGGAGGTGCTCAACGACCCGACGCGCCTCGCGAAGACGATGCCGGGCGTCGAGTCCTTCGACGTCGCCGACGACAGGCATTGGCGTGCGAACCTCAAGGTGCCGCTCGGGCCGGGCGGGCTGAAGATGAGCGTCGACTTCGAGAAGACGGAGGAGCGTGCGCTCGAGTTCGCGAAGCTGCACGCGAAGGGCAACGGCGTCGGGGCGATCATGAACATGGACACGGCGTTCCACCTCAGCGATGCCGGCAGCGGCACGCACATGAGGTGGGAGGCTGACGTCCACATTCTCGGCCCGATCGCGTCGATGGGCCAGCGCGTGCTGCAGCCGATCGTGAACCAGCAGGTGTCGAACGTGCTCGCGGCGCTGGACGAGCAGGTGCAGGAGGCGTCGGCCGAGGACGGGGGCTCGTAGCGGCGGACGTTTCGACGCGAGTCGTCGCGCGCGGCGAGCCTGGTGTCGCCGGCGCGCTGGCGAGATTGCACGCCGAGGCGCACGGATCCGGAATGGCGCTCGGCGCTCGCGCGTCCTCCGTCGAGGCGCTCGAGCGGGCGTATCGGAGCGTCGTGCAGAACCTCAACGAGAACGACCGCGTGCTGATCGTCGCCGAACGCGCGGGCGAGATCGTCGGGATGGCGCAGCTCGCGCGCAGCTCGGCGGACAACGCGCGCCATCGTGCCGAGGTGCAACGCGTCGCTGTCGCGGCAGACGTCCGAGGGGCCGGGGTCGGGAAGCTGCTCATGCAGGCGGTCGAGGATCAAGCGCGCGGCCGCGGCCTGACGCTGCTCTGGCTGACGACGCACGCCGAAACCGACGCTTGCGCGTTCTACGAGGCCGTCGGCTACACGCAGCTCGGGGTGATGCCGCGCTACTCCACGCGACCCGACGGCCGGCTCGCGCCCGCGGCCTTCTACTACCGCGAACTGGCGTGAGAGGATCGACGTTATGCCGCCGCCTTTTCGCATCGGCGTGATGCAGCTGACGATGGAGCCGCTCGAGCAGATGGTGGCGTCGGCGCGCGCGATGGACGCGGCCGGCATGGACACGATCTGGCTCGCCGAGGCGTATCCCTGGTGGCGGAAGCACGGCATGGAGGCGCGCTCGTCGACGGTCGCGTCCGCGGTGATCGCGCACGAGACGAAGCGGTTGACCGTCGGCTGGGGGATCATCTCGCCGTTCACGCGGCACCCGGTACAGGTGGCGATGGACGCACGCGTCGTCCAGGAGGCGGCGGGCCCCGGTCGTTTCATCCTCGGCTTCGGGACCTCGAAGATCTTTCTCAACAATGCCGGCATTTCCACGAACAAGACGCTCGGGCCGATGCGGGAGGCGGTCGAGATCGTCCGCGGAGTTCTCGGCGGCGGTGCGTTCGAGTACGACGGCGACACGTGGAGCGCCTCGGTCCCGGCGATGCAGAACGGCGTCCACGCGCCGCGCGACGTGCCGCCGGTCTACGTCGCAGCGACGGCGCCGAAGATGCAGGCGCTCGCGGGAGAGATCGCCGACGGCTGTCTGACACCGTCGATCACGACGCCCGCGTTTGTCCGCTACACCCGCGAGAACGTCGGCTCGGACATCGACATCGGGTGCACGGTCGTCGCGTCGATCCACGAGTCCGATCGCGACGCGGGACGCGACGGCGCGCGCGAGATCGCGGGGATGTACCTCGCGAACAAGGTGCAGAACATCAAGGGTGCGGCCGACACGCTGCTCGACCTGGCGGGGCTGACGCAGGAGGAGATCCGCCCCGTGGCCGACGCGATGGAACGGGGTGGTCGGCTCGCCGCGAAGGAGCAGGTCACGGACGAGATCCTCGACAAGTGCAAACCGATCGCGGGCACGGCGGACGAATGCATCGCGGCGATCGAGGAGTACCGCGACGCCGGCTGTACGCACGTGATGCTCGAGCTCTGGGGGGAGCGGCGCCAGGACCAGATCGCGCTCTTCGGCGAACAGGTGCTGCCGCGCTTTCGCTGATGGAGCTCCGCGTCGACGAGAAGCGACTGGTCGACGACGCGATCGCGGCGGTGTCCGTGCCGAGCTTCACCGGGTCTGAGGAGCCGATGGCCGCGTGGATGGGCGGCGCGTTTCGCGAGCTCGGGCTCGAGGTCCAGTGGCAGCAGGTCGAGGACGGGCGTGCGAACGTCCTCGGAACGTGGCCGGGCGCGGGCGATGGGCCGACGCTGATGTTCAACGGGCACCTCGACACGTCCTACTCGGGGCGCGAGCCCTGGTTGCAGGGCATCCCCGGCTTCCAGCCGCAGGGGTTCGAGCGCGACGGTCGCATCTACGGGCTCGGGATCTCGAACATGAAGGGCGCGCTCTGCTGCTACCTCGCCGCGGTGCGCGCGCTCCTGGCCGCGGGCGTCACGTTGCGCGGGGATCTGATGATCGCCGCCGTCGCGGGCGAGATCGAGAAGACTCAGCAGGGCGAGGCGCAGGGCGCCGAATATCGCGGGTACGCGACCGGGTCGCGGTATCTCGTCTCCCACGGCGGGGCCGCCGACGCGTGCATCCTCGGCGAGCCGACCGAGAACAAAGTCGTGCTCGCGCACTTCGGGACGATCTGGATGCGGCTGTCCACGCGCGGACCGTTCATCCACACCGCATTCAGCTCCGGCAAGCTCGAGGAGAACTCGATCGTGCGCATGCGGCCCGTCCTCGACGCCGTGCTCGAGTGGCTGCCGACGTGGGAAGACGAGATGAGCTACGACGGGACGCGCGGCGTCGCGAACGTCGGCGCGGTCCAGGGCGGCTTCGGCTGGCGCGCCTCGCGAACGCCGCATCGCACCGACCTGTTCCTCGACCTGCGCGTGCCGCCGAACGTGCCGATGGCCGAGGCGCGGCGGAAGGCGCTCGAGTTCGCCCGGTCACTCGAAGGCGTCGACGCAGAGGTGTACGTGACGGCGCCCGGCGCCGAGATCGAAGCGGACGACCCGCTTGTCGAGGCCGTCGAAGGCGCACATGCGGAGGTATTCGGGACGCCGGCGGAGCGGGACGTGACGCGGTGGTTCTCCGACGCGTCGGTGCTGACTCGGTACGGGATCGCGACGGTCAACTACGGGACGTCGAGCGGGCTGCCCGACGCGGAGCTCGGCGAGAATCTCGCCGTCGACGGGCTCGTCAGGACCGCCGAGGTCTACGCGCGCGCGGCGGCAAGGGTGTGCGGCGTCGCGTGAACGCCGATCCGTACACCCTGCCGGAGGACCTCCCGGTGCCTGAGGACGACGGCGCCGCAGATCATCTCACCGGTTCGGCGATGCCGGACCTGGAGCTGCCGTCGTCGCAAGGCCCGGTCAGCGTGCGCGACTTCGAGGTGCTCTACGTGTACCCGCGCGCGGGCCGGCCGGGGCGGCCGATGCCGCCCGGCTGGGATGCGATTCCCGGTGCGCGCGGTTGCACGCCGCAGTCGTGCGCGTTTCGCGACCACTCCGCCGAGCTTGCGGCGCTCGGCGCACGCGTGGCCGGACTGAGCGCACAGACGCTGGACGACCAAATCGAGTTCGCGGAGCGGAACCGCATGCCCTTTCCGGTGATGAGCGACGAGCGGCTCGAGCTTGCGCGTCGGCTGGCGCTGCCGACATTCGAGGTCGAAGGCCTGACGCTCTACAAGCGCCTCGCGCTCGTCGCCGAAGACGGCGTGATCGTGAAGGTGTTCTACCCGGTGTTCCCGCCCGACCGGAAT
>VAYM01000104.1 GCA_005884945.1 Actinomycetota bacterium
TTCCAGAAGATCGCGTACGTCCCGATGCGCCCCTGGCGGTGGTAGACGACCGAGCGCTCGTCGTAGGTGCGAAGGAGGACGAGCGAACGGAACAGGTCGAGCAGGTCCTGCTCACCGAGCCCGTCGACCTCGCGGTCGCCCAAGCCGTCCGCGTCGCCGATCACACGCCGCAGATCGCGCTCGGCGGGAAGAACCTGCGCCATTGCAGGGAATCTAGCCGAGCGCCGTGCGGAGAGCGGCCGCAAGCACCGGGTCCCGTCCGGCGAAGAAGTCCACCGAGGCCAACGGCACGGGCACCTGCGGATCGGTGGTTATCCGGGGATCGTCCGGCGTCGACTTCTGCCAGTACACCGTCGCGATGCGGGCCGTCACGCCGGAGGCCGGAAGGGCGATCGACTCGGCGTCGCCGTAGAGGTTCGGGCTTCCGCCACTCGGCTCGCCGACGAAGATCGGGTGCGCGCGCCGCTCGAGCTCGGTGACGAAGTTCTCCGCAGCGGAGAACGTCGTCCGCGAGATGATCGCGACGACACGCTTCGTCTTCGAGACACGCGTGAGCGCGCTGAGGAGGTCCACGTACGTGTGGTTGTCGCCGCCGCTGTCGTTGCGGAGGTCGACGATCACCGCGCGCAGGCGCTTCTTGTTGGCGGCCTTGAGCACCTGCCGGGAGAGGCTCGACGTCCCGCGCGACATCTCGTTGTAGCCGACGTAGAACACGCGGCGGGATGCGAGCATCGTCGTCCACCGATCGCGGCCCCGCCGGGCGACGTAGGCCGGGACGTGCCCGGTGATCGCCTGGCCGATGAGCGGCGGCACCGCGCTCCCGAGCGCGGAGTTGTACGCGGGCGCGGCGATGGGGGTTAGCGCGACGTCGAATCGTGAGGCGTCGCGCTCGAACGTGAACCGCAGCGGCCCTGCGTTCGGCGCGACGCCGAGCCCGTGCAGCACCTCGGCCGTGGTCAGGTACTGCGTGAGCTGCTGCCGAAGCGACGAGTCGTTGTCGTGAGGGACGAGCGGCCGGAGCAGCTGCTCCACGTCCGTCAGCGGCCGGTCGTCGACGGCGACGAGCCGCGCACGAAGTAGATCGGTGCCGCCGACCTGTCCGATCACGTACATCCCGTCCGAGAAGTCGTAGAGACGGATCGGAAACTCGTGCAAGACACGCGAGTTCGTGGGATCGAGCGGAAAGATCCCGGTGTGCCCTTCGCGCACTCCGGGGAGCGCGGCCAGGCGCATCAGCCCGACCAGGAACTCGTCCTCGCCGATCGTGCCCGCACGGACGGAGAGATCGTTCACCGCCGCGTCGAACGTCGCGGCCGAGACGTCGTGGAAGAGGTTCGGATGGTCATTCCGCAGCCGCTGCCCGAGCAGCTGGACGTCGGCGGCGTGACCTCCGTCGTCCCCGTGCGCGACGACCGTGCCCAGAGCTGCGACGGCGAGCAACGAGAGCGCGAGCAGGCGCCTCATCGTTTCCGCCGCAGCTTGGCGAGCACTTCGTCCACCCAGGCGAGCGACGCGCGGGCCTGCGCGTACCCGTAGTCGAGCATCAGCCGGTGGTAGTAGTCGTGCCCGCGATTTGTGTTCGTTGCGCCGATCGCGTCGTAGCGCTCGAGCCGCTCGTGGAGGGCGTCGCGGTACGCCTCGAGGTGCTCGACGAGTTTCGCGCGCGGCAACAGGCCGCCGTAGAAGATCTTCAGATGGAAAGCGTCGACGTCGGTGCCGTCGACGTGCTCAAGCCAGGCCGCGAGCGCGCGCTCGCCTGCGGGCGCGGTCCGGTAGAGCTGCTTGTCCGGACGGTCGCTCTGGACGACGCGGCGTGCGCTCACGAGCCCGTCGCGCGCCAGCCGGGCCAGCACGGCGTAGAGGTTGCTCCGGGCGGGCCTCCAGACGTGACCGACGCTCTTCGCAGCCGCCTTCGTCAGGTCGTACCCCGAGCGCTCCCCTTCCACGGTCAGCAGGGCAAGCACGGCAGCCTCCGTCAGGGTGAGCGTCTTAGTCTCGGTCGGAATAGTCCGCACTGGACTATTAGACGGAGAGACAGGCCGCCGGTTAGGCCAGGACGGTGAGCGCCTGCCGCTCCGCCTCGAAGACCGCCTCTGTGACGTCTCCGAGGTCTTCCCCGTCGGCCTGCAGCGGGAGCGGTCGAAAGCAGCGGACGCGGATCCGATTGACGTCATGGAGGGCGACCACGGAGCGCGGCTGCCCCCGACCGGTCGTGACGAAGCGCGTGAGTCCGGGAATGTCACGTGGGCGGACTTTCGTCGGCGCGACGACGTCGAGACCTCCCTCGAGGGTTGCAGCAGGTGCGACGTGGACGGGAACGGCGCCCAAGTACGTGTACGGGTCCGTGTTCGCGACGAGCACGAACGCCGCGCGGACGGCGCCTTCGATCTCCAGGACCGGATCGAAACGGCCGCCGTGCTCCGCGATGAGCTTCAGGAGCGTCGCGATGAAGGCGGCATCACCGGGACGACCGGCACGCGTCCGCTGGGCTTCGATCCGGCGCACGAGCTCCGCGTCGAAGAAGAGACCTGCGTTGAAGAGGAAGCGCCGCCCGTTGACGCGCCCGAGGGAGATCCGGCGCGTCCGTCCCCGCTCG
>VAYM01000105.1 GCA_005884945.1 Actinomycetota bacterium
CCTCACGCTCGGAGGCGTCGCGCTGATCTCCGCCGGTTAGAGCGCCGCCACCTTCTGTTCGATCACCGCGCGAAGCTCACGGACCTCTTCGAGGCAGAGCCCCGCCGGGTCGGTGAGATTCCAGTCGAGGTACTCCTTGCCGGAGATCACCGGACACACGTCGCCGCACCGCATCCGCACGACCACGTCGGCCCACTCGACGTCGGCTTGCTCGAGTCGTTTCGGCCTGCGATTCCAGATGTCGACACCGATCTCCTCCATCGCCTCACCGACCGCCTGGTGGACCTCCGTCTCCGGACGCGACCCCGCCGAGCGCGCCTCCCCGCCGCGCCGCTCGTAGAAGGCCTGCGCCATCTGCGAGCGTCCGGCGTTCCCGACGCACACGAACAGGACCTTCTTCATCCGCCGAGCGTCCCCCGCAACGCCTCGACTGCCTCGGGGACGAGCCGGTAATACGACCAGGTCCCGCGGCGGCTCGCCTCGACGAGACCGGCCTCGCGCAGGATCTTCAGATGGTGCGACACGGTCGGCTGCGAGAGCTCGAAGGCGGCAGTGAGGTCGCAGACGCAGAGCTCATCCGCCCCGGAGAGCCGGTTGACGATCGCCACCCGGGTCGGGTCGGCGAGCGCTCGGAACCGCTCGGCGAGCTCCGCGGCGGCAGCCTTGGGCAGCGGCGGGGCGTCGGACGCGCAGCAGATCGGCTGAAGGACTGGCAATGCTTGCATTGACATGCTTCAATCTAGCAAGATCGAAGGACGTCGATGAAAGGAGGCTCCGTGCCAGGCTGTTGCGATTGCCCGGACTGCTGCGGCGACGACTGCTGTTAGGAGGACTTGGCGAAACATCGGCTGTGCCGTCGGGCCGCGCTGCTCGCCCCGATGCGGCGTCCTCAGTCGCGCCGATAGTCGACCACTATCGACGCTCCCTGCGTCCTTGCCTCGGAACGACCATCGCACCCCGACGACGAGCGACGTTCCACCAAGCCCTCCTAGACGTTGAAGCGGACGTTGATCACGTCACCGTCTTGCACCTCGTAGGCCTTGCCTTCGAGCCGCTGGAGGCCGCGTCTCGCGGCCTCCGCGTGTGAACCGGCCTCCACGAGGTCGTCCCACCGGATCACCTCGGCGCGGATGAAGCCGCGCGCGAGGTCGGAGTGGACGGTCGCAGCCGCGTCGAGCGCGGACGAGCCACGGCGGAGCGTCCACGCCCGCGTCTCCTTGTCGCCGGCGGTGAAGAAGCTGATCAGGTCGAGCTCCGACGTCAGGCGTCGCACGACCTCCTCGAGGGCGGAGGCGCGCTCGCGGAACGCCGACGCCTCGTCCGGCGCGAGCTCGGCCAGCTCCGCCTCGAGCTTGAGGTCGATTCCATCGGGCCCGTTTCCGATCGCGAGCAGCGGCTTCGCCGTCAGCGGCTCGAGCTCGGCCGGAAGCTTGCCGGGCCAATCCGCGAGCGACGCACCAGCGTCGACGTGGGCCAGCAACAATTCGAGTTGCGTCACCTCGCGCTTGAGCGCCGGATCGCCGGACTTCGCCTGCTTCGAGACCCGTTCCAGGCGCCGCGCGACGTGGTCGCGATCGGCGACCAGGAGCTCGAGGCGAAGCGTCTCGAGATCCTCGGCCGGTGCGCGCGTTCCGGAAAATGCATCGAGCACGACGAGCAGCGCATCGACCTGTCGGAGGTTGCCGAGCAGCTCGGGGCCCGTTCCGCGCACCTCGACGACGCGGATCGCGGCGGGCGTCACCTTGCGCGCGCCGACCGTCTCGCCGACACGAACGAGCCGATCGTCGGGGATCGCGGCCATCCCGACGTCGCCGCTCGAACGGGAGCCGGTGAGCGCGCGGAACAACGTCGACTTTCCGGAGCTCGGAAGCCCCACGATCCCGACCTCGAGCGCCATTACGCGCGGTCGAGCTGTTTCTGCAGCGACACGAGCGCGCGATGTTGCAGCGACTTGATCGCGCCTTCGGTCTTGCCGAGGATCGTGGCGACGTCCGCATTGGTGAAGTTGAAGACGAACTTCAGCGTGAGCACCTGCTGCTGCTCGGGCGACAGGTCTTCGATCAGCTCGAGCAGGCTCTGCCGCCCGATCGACTGCAACGCCTGCGCCTCCGCGGATGGTTCGGACTCGCCGGGAGGCTCGGGGACGTCCTCCTCGGGCTGCCAGCGGCGCGCGGCGCGGAAGTGATCCATTGCCAGGTTGTGCGCGATTCGGAACAACCACGCCGAGAACGGCGCCGACTGCCAGCGGAAGCGCTTGATCGACTCGAGCATTCGCAGGAACGTCTGCGTGGTCAGATCCTCGGCGTCGTGGCGATTGCCGACGCTCACGTGCAGGTAGCTGTAGATCCGGTCGAAGTGCAGAAGGTAGAGCTCCTCGAGTGCTTCACGATCGCCGGCCTGTGCGCGGTCGACGAGGCGGCGCACGTTCTCCGTGGAATCTCGGGCGGGGCGAGCGGGAGCCTTCTCGGCCATCACGCTGGGCATCCCCGCCGCGACGGGGCCGGTAACCCCGGTGTCACGCCGTGGCGGCGCCGAAGCCGACCTGCGAGTCCCGAGCGAAGCGCTTGACGTAGACCACGCGCTGGAGCGCGATCGTGTAGCGGCCGTCTTCCGCATCGAGTGAGAGGGCCGCAGCTCCGGTGCCGGCCCGAAGCTCGGCCGAGCCGAGCGCCTGGTCGAGCGCGTCCGCAGACTCCGGCTTGACGAGGGCGCTCATCACCTGCCCGCCGTCGAAGCCGATCTCGATCCGAACGCGGCTCTCAGCCAGGCGAGACCACCTCGACGAGAACGCCGTGCACCGAATCCGGATGGACGAACGCGACCTCGAGCCCGAACAGGCCCTCGTGCGGCTCGGAGTCGATCAGCTCGGCGCCCGCCTTCTCCAGCCCCGCGATCGCCGCGCCGACGTCGGAAACCTCATACGCAACGTGGTGCATTCCCGGTCCGCGGCTGGCGAGAAAGCGACCGACCGGCGTGTCGGGCTCGAACGGCTCGAGGAGCTCCACGCGGCTCTCACCGACGCGCACGGACGCCGCCTCCACGCCCTGGTCCGGAACGGTCGCGCGATGCTCGGTCCGCGCGTCGAAGAGTCGCTCGTACGTGGAGAGCGCCGTATCGAGGTCCTCGACGGCAAGACCGAGATGGTGGATCCCGCGGACCTCCACGCGCCGATGCTACCGAGCGGCGGCTTGCGCGAGGGTCAGTCGGCGCCGATCGCGACGACCTGCGGCGTCCCGACCGTCTCCGAAGCGCGCGACACCGCCTCGACGTCGGAGAGCAGCGAGAGGATCTCCTCGCGCACGAGCGTCTCCTTTTCGAGCAGCGTGGCCGCCAGCCGGTCGAGCGCGCCGCGGTGCACCTCGAGCAGCCGCACCGCGTCGAGGTAGGCGCCGTCGGTCAGACGCGCCTGCTCCTGGTCGCGCAGCCGCTT
>VAYM01000106.1 GCA_005884945.1 Actinomycetota bacterium
CGTGCGCCGACGTCTCGCGGACGAGACGGGGTTGACGATCTCCGCCCCGGCGGACCCGTTCGAGTCGCAGGCGGCGCGGGACAGCCTCGTCGAGACATCCGGCGCGCTGAGGACGCTCGCGGTCTCGCTGACGAAGATCGCGAACGACCTGCGGCTGATGGGCTCCGGTCCTCGCGCCGGTCTTGCCGAGATCTTCCTGCCGGAGCTGCAGAAAGGCAGCTCGATCATGCCGGGGAAGGTCAACCCGGTGATCCCCGAGGTGGTGACGCAGGTGTCCGCCCAGGTGATCGGCAACGACGCGGCGATCGCGGTCGGCGGGATGCAGGGCCATTTCGAGCTGAACGTCTTCGTGCCGCTGCTGGCCCGAAACTTGCTCGAGTCGATCGCGCTGCTCGCTTCCGCTTCGCGGCTCCTCGACGAGAAGTGCGTCCAGGGAATCGAGGCGAACCGTGAGCACGCCGAGCACTACGCGGAACTGACGCTGTCCGAGATCGTCAAGGAGGCTGCGGCATCGGGTCGGTCGCTGCGTGAGGTCGCGCGCGAGCGCGGAGTCGCCGACGACGTCCTCGACCAGGCGCTCGACTACCGCACAATGGCAAAACCGCACGGTTGAGCCGTTTTTGTCGCCCCCGTTGCGGGTAGGCGAACACCATGAGCAAAGAGCAAGAGTACGAACCCCTCACAGACGAGGAGCTCGAGGCTCAGCACGCGGAAGAGATTCCCGAGCGCGAGGCGATGTCGGTGCTCGGCCTCCCGGTCGTCGGCGGCACCTTCCCGATCGATCCGCCTGAGCCTCCGCCTTCCGACGTCTAAGCCCCTTCGGGGCTCCAGGTCGTGCCGCTCGCGCCTCCTTCGGGAGGGGCCGTTCTGTCTGTCCTCGGCAGGGCGAGCCGTTTCTCCGGAAAGCGCTGGTACGATGCCGGCCGCTCCGCGCCGAACCGGCGCGCGAGGTTGGGGTCTAAACGAATAGGGGAGGAAGACAGTGCGAAGGTTCACCGGCCTTCTAGCGGTGGCGGCGCTCGTTGCAGCGCTCGTCACCGGTGCCGCGGTCGCCGGTTCCGGAAGCGTCTCCGATTCTTCGGGGACACCGAGCCCGGCGGTCGATTCCGACAGTGCCATCGTCCAGCTGAACGGCGATCCGCTCTCGACGTACGTCAAGACGAAGCCGCCGGCCGGCAAGAAGATCGATTTCTCCAGCAACACCGTGAAGTCGTACCGCGCGCAGCTTTCGGCGCTCCGCAACGACTTCAAGCAGTGGCTGCATGCGAACGCGCCTGCCGCGAACGTCACCGGCCAGTTCGACATCGCGCTCAATGCCGTCGCCGTGCAGCTGAACGGCACACCCTTGAGCGTGATTCGCTCGGCGCCGCAGGTGAAGTCCGCGGACTACGAGGCGTACTACACGCCGCAGGCCAGCCTCGATCCCGACCTGCCGCTGATCAGCGCATTCGCGGCGTGGGGCGGCGAAGGCAACGGCGCGAATGCCGGCGTGGAGTCCAACGGCACGCGCGTCAAGGTCGGCGTCATCGACACGGGCATCGACATCACGAACCCGTGCTTCAACGATGCAGGCTACAGCGCAACGCAGGGATTCCCGCAGGGCCCGCCGTCGCTCACGAACAACAAGGTGATCGTCGCCAAGGTCTTCTACAACAAGGCCAAGAACCAGAGCCTGACCCCGGCGGCCGTCCAGGAGCACGGCACGCACGTCTCCGGGACGATCGCGTGCGACTACGGCCTCACGCACTCGACGACGTCGGTCGACGGCGTCATCGTTCCGTACGGGATCCTCGGCGTTGCTCCGGGCGCTCAGCTCGGGAACTACAACGTGTTCCCTGGGAACGTCACCAACGCTCGCTCCGAGGACATCCTCAACGCGCTCGAGGCTGCCTATTCGGACGGCATGGACATCATCAACATGAGCCTCGGCGGCGTGCACAAGAGCGGGACGCTCGGCGTCCAGGACCTCCTGACGACCGCGGTCGACGACCTCGACCAGGCCGGCATGATCTCTGCGATCGCAGCCGGGAACAGCGGGCCGGGTCACCAGACCGTCGAGTCGCCTGGTTCCGCCGCGCGCGGCCTCACGGCCGGTGCGTTCACGGTCGGTCACTTCATCGGCGCGCCGGTGACTGCAGGCGGCCACACCTACGGTGCGGCGACCGGTGACTTCCACAAGGTCGCGACGGATCTGACGGAGACGCTCGCCGCCGTTTCGGGTAGCGGCGCGAACGGTCTCAGCATCGCCTGCTCGGCGCTCCCCGCGGGGAGCCTGACCGGGAAGATCGCGCTCGTCAGCCGCGGGACGTGCACGTTCTCGACGAAGATCCGGAACGCGCAGAACGCGGGCGCGGACGCCGTGCTCGTCGGCAACAACGTCGGCGGCGGCCCGATCGCGATGGGCCAGGACGGCACGCCGAATCAGCCGTCGATCCCCGCCTACATGCTGAGCATGGCGGACGCGGGTGCCGTGAAGGCGTCGAACAACACGTCGGTCACGATCGGCGCGACGTTGCAGTACTTCCAGGACGCCGCGAACTCGAACATCATGGCCGGCTTCTCGAGCCAGGGTCCGACGTTCGTCGACTTCCGCGTGAAGCCTGACGTCGTGTCGCCGGGCGTGAACGTCCTCAGCTCGATCCCGGGCGGGTTCTGCGCTACGGCGCCGTGCTGGGCGTTCTTCCAGGGCACGTCGATGGCGACGCCGCACCTGGCGGGATCGGCTGCGGTGATCCTGGGGCAGCATCCGACGTGGTCGGCTGCGCAGGTGCGCTCTGCGATCGTCAACACGGCCGACCAGGGAGTGATCCTGAACTCGAACGGAACGACCACGGCGACAGACGTGAACCTGATCGGTGCCGGGCGTGACGACGTGAACCACGCGACGGACGCTGCGGTCGCTCTCGATCCGGTCAGCGTCAGCTTCGGCTCCGTTCCGTCGGGCTCCGGCCAGACGCGGACGGTGACGATCGCGCTGTCGACCTTGAACGGCCCGGCCGCGACGTCCGTTTCCGTCGGGAACCAGACGGGGAACGGCGTCAGCTTCTCGGCGTCGCTCTCGGGCAACACGGTCACGGTCACGATGACCGAGGCGAAGACCACGGCGGCGGGTGACTACCAGGGCATCCTCCGCGTCAAGAGCGGCGGCACGGAGATCGCGCACGCCGTCGTCTACGCGAACGTCAAGTAGGTTCGGCGCATCGCCGAGGAAAGGGCCGCCTGCGGGCGGCCCTTTCTCTTAGTACGCGACGGCGCCGCGGCCGGTTGCGGCGGCGTGCCGCTGCTCGTCGGCGCGATACGACGAGCGAACGAGCGGCCCGGAGAAGACGGACCCGAACCCGAGCTCCTCGCCCTGCTCGCGGAACCAGCGGAACTCGTCCGGATGCACCCAGCGGTCGATCTTCGCGTGCTTCGCGGACGGCTGGAGGTACTGGCCGATGGTGACGACGTCCACGCCGTGCGCACGGAGGTCGCGCATCGTGTCGACGACTTCGTCGTTCGTCTCCCCGAGACCGACGATGATCCCCGACTTCGTGAGCAGCGGGTAGTCCGCGAGCTCCTTGGCACGTGTCAGCAGCCACAGCGCCTTGTCGTAGCTCGCCTTCGCGCCGCGCATCTTCCGGTGCAGGCGACGCACGGTCTCGATGTTGTGGTTGAAGACATCCGGGCGCGCCGCAAGCACGATCTGCATCGCCTCCTCCTCGACGCCGAGGAAGTCCGGCGTCAGCACTTCCACGCTCGCGTCCGGCAGCTTGCGGTGACGACGACGTGCTTGAGGCCCATCTGCGCGGCGGCGTTCGCGAGGCGAAGCGGCTCGAGCGGATCCGGCGGGCCGTCCGGCTTGCCGGAATGCACGTAGCAGTAGCGGCACGCTCGCGTGCAGGTGTCCCCGAGTATCTGGAACGTCGCCGTCCCGCGCCCCCAGCACTCGGCGATGTTCGGGCAGCGCGCCTCCTCGCAGATCGTGTGGAGGCTCGCGCCGTGGATGAGCTTCTTGACGTCGAAGTACTTCGAGTCGGCGCTCGGTGCACGGACCTTCATCCATTCAGGCCGACGCGGCCGCTCGGCGACGGGAAGCGACGTCTCCACAGCCTTCAAGTCTAGGTGTCGCCTCTCAGCCCGCGTATTCGCCGAGCGTTCGCGCCCGGGTGCTCGTGGATCGTCGCGTGCGGCTGGAACCGGAGCATCGCGACGAGGAAATTCTCCTCGCGTACGAGCACCTTGCCTTCCACGCCGATGCAACCCTCGTACGGGAGGGGACTCCATTCGGAGCGCGGAACCTTCGCGACGTCGAGTGTCACCCGGCGGAGAGCCGGCTGTGCACGGGCTGCTTCCACAAACCGGCGCCGTCGTCTGCCGGAAGCGGCTCGAGCTCGAGCTCGAACACCTCGGCGATCGCGTCGCGTGCGACCGGTCGCACCTCGTCGACTGTCACCGGCCGTCCCAGTTCACGCGCGATCGTCGTGAACGCCGCGTCCTCGAGGCCGCACGCCGTGATCCAGTCCGTGAACGGCGCCGGGTCGAGGTCGACGTTGAGCGCGTAGCCGTGCGTCGTGATCCAGCGGGAGATGTGCACGCCGATCGAGGCGATCTTCCGAGGCGGCGGATGCAGCCAAACGCCGGTCAGCCCTTCGAACCGAGCTCCGCTCAGGTCGAACTGCGCGAGCGTTCGGATGAGCGCCTCCTCGAGATCGCGGACGTACTTCTTGACGTCCTTGCCGTGTCGGCGCAGATCGAGAATCGGGTAGCACACGAGCTGGCCCGGACCGTGGAAGGTCGACTTCCCGCCGCGGTCGGTCTCGACGACGTCGACCTCGGCGTCGTCCGGAACGTGCAGCTCCTGTGCGTCGGTCCGGCGGCCGAGCGTCACGACCGGCGCGTGCTCGAGAAAGATCACAGTCTCCGGAACAGCGCCCTGCGAGACGGCACCGGCGAGCGACCGCTGAAGGTCCCACGCCTCGAGGTACGGGACGGTGCCGAGCTCGAGCAGGTAGGCGCCGTCGCTCATGCGTCCAGCCTAGTCGTGACGGGAGTGTGACTTTCTCTCCACACGCCGCCCTAGTAGGCGGCTTCGTCCCAGTTCTCGAGCTTCTCGCGCAGGTCGCGGAGGAAGCGACCGGCAAGCGCGCCGTCGACGAGGCGATGGTCGTACGTCAGCGTCAGGTTCATGATCGGCCGGATTGCGATCACGTCCTCGCCGAGGTCGTCCTGCACGACCCACGGCCGCTTGACGACCGCGTACGTCCCGAGAATCGCCGCCTGCGGCTGGCTGATGACCGGCGTGCCGTGGAACGTGCCGTAGCCGCCCGGGTTCGTGATCGTGAACGTCCCGCCGGTGACGTCGTCCGGCGTCAGCTGCTTCTCGCGCGCGCGTCGGGCCACGTCCGCGACCGAGCGCGCAATGCCGAGGAGATTGAGCCCCTCCGCGTTCTTCACGACCGGGACGATCAGTCCTTTGCCGTCGGCGAGCTCGACCGCGAACCCGAGATTGACGTAGTTCCGCGTGACGATCTGGTCGCCGCGGATCTCGCCGTTGACCCACGGGTACTCGCGCAGCGTCTCGACGACCGCACGCGCGATGAACGCGAGGTAGGTCGGATTGACGCCGTACGCAGACTGGTACTCCCGCTTCAGCTTCGCGCGAATCGCGACCACTTTCGACATGTCCACTTCGATCGCGCTGGTGACGTGCGCGGACGTGTCGAGCGAGCGTCGCATGTGCTCCGCGATCCCGCGACGCATCGCGGTCATCGGCTCGAGGCTCTCGCCGATCCCGGCGGCGGCCGGCGCGGGCGTCGGCGTCGCAGCGGCAGCGGGCGCTGGAGCAGGAGCCGGAGGCTGCTGTGGCGGAGGCGTGGGCGCGGCGGGCGCCTCGGGCGGCGCAGCCGGTGCGGTCGGCGCGGCCGGCGCGGCAGCCTGCTGCGGTGCGCCGGACTCGATGAACTCGAGGATGTCCTTCTTCGTCACGCGCCCGCCGCGCCCGGTTCCCTGCACCTGATTCGGATCGACCCCGTGCTCGGACGCGATCCGCGCGACGACGGGCGACACGAACGTCTTCCCGTTCGTCGTCGCAGCCTCGGCCGGCTCACGTTCCGGCGGCGCGCTCGGCGTGACGTCGCCCACTCCTTCGCTCGCGGCTGCCATCGACGCGTCGGCGGCCTGCTGGGTCGCGGGCTCGGGCGGCGCCTCCCCCGCAGGGGGCGCTGCGCCGTCACCGCTCGGTGCGCCGCCGATCTGCGCGAGCTTCGTGCCGACGGCGACGGTCTCGCCTTCCTGCACGAGGATCTGCGTCACCGTCCCGCTTCCAGGCGAAGGGACCTCCGTGTCGACCTTGTCCGTGGAGATCTCGAGCAGCGGCTCGTCCGCCTCGACCTGCTCCCCCTCGCGCTTGAGCCACTTCGTGATCGTCCCCTCCGAAACGGAGACGCCCATCTGCGGCATCACGACGTCGATTGCAGTTTCCGTGGCCATCAGTACTCCGCGAGCTCGCGCAGCCCGGCCGCAACGTCGTCGACCTGCGGGATGAACGCCTTCTCGAGCGGC
>VAYM01000060.1 GCA_005884945.1 Actinomycetota bacterium
CCAGCTGCGCCGGCCGGGAGTCTCGGTGTCGATCAGGAGACCGTCGAAGTCGAAGAGGAGGCCGCGGACGTTCACGCTGTCAGTCTTCCGGAATGGCGTTCCTCGGCGTCGACGTGGGCGGGACGTTCACGGATGCCGTGCTGCTCGACGAGGGGCGAGTGGCGACGGCGAAGGTGCTCACCGCGCGGCGGCAGGAGGAGTCGGTCGTCGCGGCGGCGCGCGCGGTCGGCGCCGCGGACGTCGAACGATTCGCGCACGGCACGACGGTCGCGACCAACGCGTTGCTCGAGCGGAAAGGCGCGCGCACCGCGTTCGTGACGAATGCCGGCTTCGAGCACCTCTTGCATCTGCGCCGTCAGGCGCGGGCCCACCTCTACCGGCTCTGCGCTCCCCAGCCGGAGCCGCTCGTCCCGCTCGAACGCTGCTTCGGCGTCCGCGGACGGATGGGGCCGGACGGCGAGCTCGAGCCGCTCGCGTTGGAGACGTTGCCCGGGATCGAGGCCGAGGTCGAAGCCGTCGCCGTCTGCCTCCTCCACGCCGACCGGCACCCCGAGCACGAGCGGCTCGTCGCGGCCGAGCTCCGCCGTCGTCACCCCAACGCCCGCGTCTTCGCGTCCCACGAGGTCGCGCCCGAGTTCCGCGAGTACGAGCGCGCGTCGACGACTGCCGCCGACGCGTACCTGGGGCCCGCGGCCGGGCGGTATCTGTCCGCGCTCGCGGCTGCATGTGCGGCTGCCGGGCTCCCGGAGCCGCTCGTCATGCGCTCGTCGGGTGGAGTCGCGACGCCGCGGCAGGCCGCCGAGCACCCGGCGACGATTCTCGTGTCGGGCCCGGCGGCGGGTGCGGTCGGAGCGGCGCGGCTCGCCGCGCTCGCGGGGCTCGAGAACGCGATCGGCCTCGACATGGGCGGAACGTCGACGGACGTCTGCCTCATCGCGGGTGGACGAGCGGAGCGCACGAGCGAGCGGCCGGTGGGCGGCCTCCCGATCCGGCTGCCGAGCGTCGACATCCACACGGTCGGCGCCGGCGGCGGGTCGCTCGTCTGGCGCGATCGCGGCGGCGCGCTGCGGGTCGGGCCGCAGAGCGCGGGCGCCGATCCGGGGCCTGCGTGCTACGGCCGCGGCGGAACGAAGCCGACCGTGACCGACGCGAACCTCGTGCTCGGCCGCCTTCCTCTCCGTCTCGCGGGCGCTGTGGAGCTCGACCGTGGAGCCGCCGAGCGGGCGCTGGAGGGATTCGATCCGGCGGCGGTCGTCGACGTGGTGAACGCGGAGATGCTGCGCGCGCTCCGCGTCGTCTCGGTGGAGCGCGGCCACGATCCGGCGGAGTTCGCGCTCGTCGCGTTCGGCGGCGCCGGCCCGCTGCATGTGTGTGAGCTCGCGGACGAGCTCGGCTCGACGACCGTGATCGTCCCCGAGGCGGCGGGTGTCCTGTCAGCGCTCGGACTCGTCATGTCCGACGAGCGGCGCGACTCGGTGCGCTCGTTTCTCGTTCCGCTGGGGGATGCGGGCGAGCTGCCGGACGAGGGAGAGGCGGATCTTCGCTACCGCGGGCAGTCGTTCGAGCTGACGATCCCGCTTCAGCGAGACCTGGCGACCGCGTTCCATCGCGCCCACGACGAGCTCTACGGTTTCGCGGACCGGGACCGCGAGATCGAGCTCGTCGCCGTACGGACGGCGGAGACGCGGCCCGCGCCGCAGGTCGACCTCGTCGCCGAGAGCCACGTGGTCGTCGACGGCCCGGAGCTCGTCGCGCTCGCGGGCGCGACCGTCTGGGTTCCGGCAGGCTGGTCTGGCGCGACGGACGCGCGCGGGACGATGCTCCTGCGGAGACGATGAAGGCGACGCGCGGACATCTCCCGTGGGCCAACGTAGACGCGCGACTGCGAAGCATGCGCGAGATCTGGATCGCGACGTCGTCGCCGGCCGGACGGCCCGACGCGGTCCCCGTCTGGTTCTGGTGGGACGGCGAGGTCGCGTACTTCTCGTGCAAGGCCGGGACGGTCAAGCCGCGCAACATCGCCCACGAGCCGAACGTCGTGCTGCACAACGGCGACGGCACCGATCCGATCATCCTCAAGGGGCGCGCCGAGCGCGTCACGGACGCGCAGGAGCTCGCGCGCGTCGACGCCGCGTACGCCGCGAAGTACGTCGATCCCGGGTCGGGAACGCCCGCGACGATCTTCGTCGAGGACGACCACGTCTATCGAGTCACACCGCGCCTGATCTCCGCGTGGTCGTACGCGACCGCTGCGACGCGCACGGACTGGGAGCCGTGATCGAGGTCGAGCTGCAGATCGTCGGCTCGCTCCTGCGCGCGGTCGCGGAGGAGATGGGTGCCGCCCTCGTTCGCTCCGCGTTCTCGGCGAACATCAAGGAGCGCCGCGACTGCTCGACCGCGATCTTCGACGAGCAGGGGCGCATGATCGCGCAGGCGGAGCACATCCCCGTCCATCTCGGCGCGATGCCCGACGCCGTCGCCGCGGTCATGGCGCACGGGCCCGGACGCGACGACATCTGGATCGTCAACGACCCGTACACCGGCGGCACGCACCTGCCGGACATCACGCTCGTGTCGCGCACCGAGATCGGGTTCGCCGTCACACGTGCGCACCACGCCGACGTCGGCGGCCGCGAGCCCGGCTCGATGCCGGCCGACTCTCGAACGCTCGAGGAAGAGGGCGTCGTGATCCCGCCGACGCGTCTCGACGACGCGACGCTGGCGTCGATCGTCGCGCAGATGCGAAATCCCGACGAGCGACGCGGCGACCTGCGCGCGCAGCTCGCGGCCCACCACCTCGCCGAGCAGCGCATCGCCGAGCTGTGCGCGCGGCGCGGGCGCGGGCGAGTCGTTGCGGCGATGGAGGAGCTGCTCGCGTACTCGGAGCGGCGCATGCGCGCCGGCATCGCCGCGCTCCCGGACGGACGGTACGAGGCAACGGACGTTCTCGAAGCGGCGGACCGCGATCTCGACGTGTGTGCGGCGGTGACGATCGCGGGAGACTTAGTCGACGTCGACTTCGACGGCACCGCGCCTCAGCACGAGGGGAACCTGAACTGTCCGCTCTCGGTCGCGCGCTCGGCGTGCTACTTCGTCGTGCGGGCGCTCGTCGACCCTGATCTACCCGCTTCGGGTGGAGCGTTTGCCCCGGTGACCGTCCGCGCGCCTGAAGGCTGTCTCTTGAACGCGCGCCGGCCTGCCGCCGTGGCGGCCGGCAACGTCGAGACGTCCTCCCGCATCGTCGACGTCGTCATGCGGGCGTTCGGCCGGGCCCTAGACGTTCCCGCGCAGGGACAGGGAACGATGAACAACGTCACGCTCGGCAACGACCGCTTCACGTACTACGAGACGATCGGCGGCGGCCAGGGCGCGTGTCCCGACGCCGACGGGCCGAGCGGCGTCCACGTCGCGATGTCGAACACGCTGTCGACCCCGGTCGAGGCGCTCGAGCTGCAGTACCCGCTCCGCGTCCGCCGCTACGAGCTGCGGCTCGGCTCGGGCGGGAACGGCGCGCATCGCGGCGGAGACGGCGTCGTCCGCGAGCTCGAGGTGCTCCAGCCGTGCCGGTTCTCGATCATCTCGGAGCGGCGCCGGCACGCGCCGCAGGGCGAGCGCGGGGGCGGGCCGGGCGCGCGGGGGCGGAATCTCCACAACGGCAAGCCGCTGCCCGGCAAGGCGATCCTCGATCTCGAGGCCGGCGACGTCGTGTCGATCGAGACACCCGGCGGCGGCGGGTCCGGTCGCTAAGGTCTCGTGGATGACCGGACGCGTCGAAGGGATCTTCGTCACGGAGACACATGGGAAAGTGCCGCAGCCGATCGAGCGCGTGCGCGCCGTCCCGGGCGGCGGGCTCGTCGGCAACCGCTACTTCTACGCGGACGGCGACGCTCCGCCGGGGCGCGCGATCACGCTGGTCGCGGCTGAAGCGGTGGAGGCGTTCGTGAGTGAGACGGGCATCGAGGTCACAGCGGCGGAGACGCGCCGCAACGTCGTCACGCGCGGGATCGACGTCAACGCGCTCGTCGGCAAGCGGTTCCGCATCGGGGACGTCGAGTGCGTCGGCGTCGAGCTGTGCGAGCCGTGCTCGCACCTCGAGTCGATGACGAAGCCCGGTGTGCTCAAGGGTCTCGTGCATCGCGCCGGCTTGAACGCCGACGTCCTGAACGACGGCGAGATCTCAGTCGGGGACGCCGTCACCGCCGACTGACGAGGGGGAGGGGCGGTTCCGGCCGTTGCCCGCCGGCCGGAGGTCGTCCGAAGTCAGCGTCCGAGCGTCTTGATCGTCAGGCCGGTGGCCAAGCTGCCGGACAGCTTCTTCTTGAGTTCAGCCGCAGTCATCTGTTTGCCGCCTTTCCGCAGTGGAGGACGATGCCGCCCTCTTCCTCTCGGCAAGGGCCTCGTCAGCCTCCATCCCTCGTTCGTGGCGCGTGCGACGCGGAGTACACGTCCTTGCGCTTGATCAGGCCGTTCTCGAACGGGAAGACGTCGACGCCGTCCCATTCGACCTGCTGCCCGTCGCGCTCGGCGTGCGCGGTCCACTCGTTGACGACGAGGCCGTCGTGGACGTAGAGGCGCCGACCCGTGAAGCGCAGGCTCGGCGTGTTCGCGAAGATCCGCTCGAGGTGTGCGCGGACAGCGTCGCCCTCGACGCGCTCGCCCGCGGTCCAGTTGTGGAAGACGAAGTCCGGCGCGTGCATCGAGACGATCGCGTCCACGTCCTGGCGGTTCCAGGCGTCGTTGTAGCGCTCGATCGTCTCGCGGAGCGCGTCCGCGGAATCGGCATCGGTCATTCCCGTGATCGTACGGCGCTTCGGCGCAGCACGCGCTCGTCGCCGACCCGCCGCGTGATTCCGTCCGCGTCGAAGCGCTCCAGCAGCAGCTGCGCGGGCTTGCGGGAGACGCCGAGCAGGTCGCGGAAGCGCGCGAGCGTGATCGTGCCCGTGGCTTCGAGCTCCTCGACGAGTGCGCCGCGCGCGCGCGCGTAGGCAGACGGCGAGATCGCGTAGCCGTCGCCGACGCGGACGAGGCGCCCTTCCTCCTCGAGGAACCGAGCCAGTCGAGCGTCCTCGACCTTGACGGGCTCGAGCCCGAGACGGGCCTCGAGCGCCGCCGCCTCCGCAGCGCGTGCGCCGAGCGCGCCCGCCGCGCCGGGCCGGTACAGCCTCGCGCCGCGCCGCCCGAGGCCGAGCTTCGGCAGGACTGCGTCGGCCCACGGCTCCGTGGGCGCGGGGATGCTCGGGTCGATCGGGTCTGCGCGGTCGAGCCGCTGCTCAAGGTCGGCGCGGAGCTCCGCGAGCCACTCCTCGGCGTACTCCCATGTGCCGTCCGCCGCGCGGACCGGAGCGTGGATGAGACGTTCGCCCTGCGCGACGCGCTCGAACCGCTCGAGGTCGGCGTGTCGCGGCGGCGCCGGGTCGAGGACGTCTCCGCCTCCGACCGTCGTTCCCGCTCGCAGGACGACGCGGTCGCCGCGCGCGGCCACGACCGGTTCGCCGAGCCGCAGCTGTGCGTAACGGCCCGCGCGGACGACCCGCGCGAGCGTCGTTCCCGTGCCGTGGTGCACGAGGACGCGCTCGGGAATCGCCGTCAGCTCCTGCAGTGCGACGTCGAGGCGATAGCTCAGCGCGAACGCGCCCGGCGTGACGAGCGCGTCGCCGCGGCGCAGCTGGTGCCGCTCGACTCCCGGGAGCGCGACTGCGACCCGTTGACCGGCTTCGGCGACGTCGACCGCCTCGTCGTGCACCTGCACGCTGCGAGCGCGGACGTCGAGGCCGGCGGGCTCGGCGCGCAACCGGTCGCCCGCGCCGATGCGTCCGGACCAGAGTGTTCCCGTCGCGACGGTGCCGATGCCGTGGAGCGTGAAGACGCGGTCCACGAACAACCGCGTGAGCTCGCTCCTTGCAACAGTCTGTTGCAAAGTCTCGACGGCTCGCGTGAGCGCTGCTCGCAGGTCGTCGACGCCCGCACCCGTCTTCGCGCTCACCGGCACGACTTCCGCGCCCGGGACGAGACCTCTCGCCTCTTCGACGGCAAGCTCGAGCATGTCCGCCTCGACCGTGTCCGCTTTCGTCACGGCGACCACCCCTTTGTCGACGCCGAGGAGCCGCAGCACGGCGAGATGCTCGTGCGTCTGCGGCCGCGCGCCTTCGTTCGCGTCGATCACGAGCAGGAACAGGTCGATCCCCGTCGCGCCGGCCACCATCGTGCGCACGAAGCGCTCGTGTCCGGGCACGTCGATCAGCGAGAGCCGCCGCCCGTCGGGAAGCTCGAGCGGCGCGTAGCCGAGGTCGATGGAGATCCCGCGGTTCCGTTCCTCGGGGAGACGGTCCGTGTCCTTTCCCGTCAGGGCACGCACGAGCCACGTCTTGCCGTGGTCGATGTGACCGGCGGTGCCGATCGTCAGAGGCATCGCGCCTCGATCAATCCGTCCTCGATGCGCTCCGCGCGGAATCCACCGAGTTCGAGCAACGCCGTCCACTCGGCTTCCGTCCGTTCGCGTCCGGAGGCAAGCACGAGCATCAGCAGATCGAGCCACTTGGCTCCGTTGGGCTCGTTGTCGAGCGGGATGACCGACTCCGTCACGAACAGCCGCGCGTGTGATGGCGCCGTCGAGCGGATCCCCCTGAGAATCGCCACCGCGTTCTCGTCGTCCCAGTCATGCAGAATCGCCGACAGAACGTACGCGTCCCCCGCGGGCACCCGCTCGAAGAAGCTGCCCGCCTCGAACTGGATGCGGTCGCCGAGCATGGACTCGTCGCGTTCGGTCTCGGGAAGATCGAACACGATTCCCCGCAGCGTCGGTCGACGCCGCAGGAGCTCCACGAGCAACGCACCGCTTCCGCCGCCGACGTCCACTACCACCTCGTCGTCATGCCAGTCCAACTCGGCGAGGCGATCCGCGGTGCGGTCCTTCCCCCCGGCCATGGCGCGGTCGAACGAGGCCCGCTCGTCCGCGTGAGCTGCGAGCCAGGACCAGAAGTCGGAACCAAACGAATCCGCGAATGTCGCACGGCCCGAGTGCACGGCCCGGTCGAGATCGGCGACGGCGCGGAAGAAGAGATCTCCGAAGAGATGCGCGAAGTCGTGCCAGCCTTCTGCGCGCAGCGTTTCCGACGTCGTGCTGTTGCGAAAGACGCCGGGCTCCTCCTCCGCGAAGACGCCGTCGCTCGCAAGCGCACGCAACAGCCGGTGGAGTGCGTCGGCGTCGACGGCCGTCTCGCGTGCGAGGTCGTGCACGGACTGCGGCCCCGCGGCGAGGCGTTCCGGGATTCCCAGGTCCACAGCGACCCCGAGCGCGCGCGTCATCGTCGCGCCGCGCAGAAAATCCCAGAGGACGGCCTCCGCCGGACGTTCGCTCATGCGCGGACGGAGACGACTGCTGCCGCAACCTCGTCCACCTCGCCGTCGGTCAAGGTCCGGCAGTCTAGGAGCGTCCGTCCGTCGCGGACGATGCTCACGACGGGAGGACGTGCGCTGCGCAACTTCTCCGCGAGCTCCTCCTCGACGGCACACGCGTAGCTCGGCAGCTCCGCGAGCGGGAGAGCGCCACCGCCGGCGCGCGCGACCGTCTCCTCGACCTCCCCGCCGACGAGCTCGGCGAGCCGCTCGGCGCGTGCGCGGACCGAGGCCGTCTCCTGCCGCAGCATGCGCAGCACCGGGATCCGCTCCGGCGCGTCCAGGTACAGGGCGAGCGTCCCCTCGAGCGCCGCGAGCGTCAGCTTGTCCGCACGCAGCGCGCGTTGCAGCGGATGGCGGCGCAACCGCTCGACGAGATCGGCACGACCGACGACGATTCCCGCCTGCGGGCCGCCGAGGAGCTTGTCGCCGGAGAAGCAGACGAGATCGGCGCCCGCCGCGAGCGCTTCGCGTGCGGTCGGCTCGTCGCCGACGTCGACGAGCGCGCCTGAACCGAGGTCGTCGACGAGCGGCAGCCCGTGACGCCGCGCGAGGGCGGCGAGCTCCTCGACGCGCGGCTGTTCGGTGAAGCCGACGACGCGGAAGTTCGACTGGTGCACGCGCAGGAGCAGCGCCGTCTCGTCCGTGATCGCGCGCTCGTAGTCGACGGCACGCGTTCGATTCGTCGTCCCGAGCTCGCGCAGTCGCGCGCCGGAGCGCGCGAGGACGTCCGGAATCCGAAAGCCGTCGCCGATCTCGAGCAGCTCGCCGCGCGACACGAGCACGTCGCGCCCTTCGGCGAGCGCGGCGAGCGCGAGCATCACCGCCGCGGCGTTGTTGTTGACGACGAGCGCAGCCTCCGCGCCCGTCAGACGTCGCAGGAGCGCGGCGACGTGATCCTGGCGCGAGCCGCGCGCGCCGCGGGCGAGGTCGTACTCGAGGTTCGAGTATCCCTGCGCAGCCGCGTGAACGCGTGCGAGCGCTTCGTCGGCAAGCGGTGCGCGTCCGAGGTTCGTGTGCACGATCACGCCCGTCGCGTTGATCACGCGGCGGAGCTTCGGCTCGCGCGCCGCTTCGAGCTCGGCGCGGAGTCGCGCCGCGAGATCGCCTGGATCGGCTCCGGCGCGGATCTCTTCGCGCGCACGCGCGAGCACCGACCGCGCCGCATCGACCGCGAGCGGGTCGGTGATCCCTCGCGTCAGCTCGTCGACGGACGGAAGGTCGCGCAGCCTGGCCACGCGACACAGGCTAATGCGGCGCCGGATTCAAGTGCGGCCGGGCTCCTGCCGATCTCGCGTCCATGGCCGCCTACGGGGTCGAACAGCGCCTGGGGCTCGCGCGGCACTACCTGTCGATCGGCAATCCGAAGCGCGCGCTCGCGGAGCTCGAGCAGACCGGCGAGGCGCTCGACGCCGCCGAGTACTGGGTGATCCGCGCCGAAGCGCTCTTCGAGCTCGGCCGCTGGCGCGATGCAGCCGAAGCGGCTCGGCGGGGCCTCGAGGTCGACGCCGATCACGTGACGCTGCTCGACGTGCTCGCGATCAGCGAGCTGAGGCTCGGACACGAGAACGAAGCCGATCAGGCGATCCTCGCCGCGCTCGCCGCCGCGCCGGATCACCCGACGTTGCTCGCGCACCGCGCGACGATGCTGGCGAAGTGGAAGCGACACGACGAGGCGGACGCGGCGATCGCGCAGGCGATGCGCGTCGACCCGCAGTCGCCGGACGTCGTGATGGCGCGTTCGGTGGTCGCGCGACTGCGCGGCGACCGGAGGGCGGCGACGCAACACGCAGACGAGCTCCTCGCGCTCGAGCCGGAAAGCGAGCTCTCGCATCTCGCCCGCGGAAACGCCGAGATCTCGAGCGCCCGCTTCAAGCACGCCTTGCGTCACTTCGAGGAAGCCGCGCGCTTGAATCCCGGGAAGCGCCCGATCTGGCGCCTCGGTCGCTGGCGCTCGGTCGCGATCTACTTCACGCTCGCGTCGTTGCTCGCCGCGGCTCGGCTCCAGTCCCTCCGACTCGCGCTCATGATCTTCTGGGTCTCGGCGATCGCGCTCAGCTGGATCGCGCCGCCGCTGCTCCGTCGCTGGTACGGGCGTTCACGCCGTGGGCTCTGAGCGCGTCGACGGCCTGCGCCGCGCTCTCGAGGCGTCGCCGGACAATCACACCGTCCGGCTGCTCCTCGCCGAGCTGCTCCTTGCCGAAGGAGCGACGGCGGAAGCGCTCGTGGAGTTCGAGATCCTCTACGCAGCCGGATCGCTGCAACAGGACGAGCTCCTGGTCGCGGGCCGCGCGGCGCTCGCGTCAGGCCGTCACGACCGGGCGCAGACATTCGCCGACGCCGCGGCGCAGCTCGGTCCGACCGACGGCGTCTCGGAGCTGAAGCACGAGATCAACGCGAGCCTCGGCCTCGAACAGACCCTGCGCGTCGTGAAGTCGGGCGTCGAGGAGTCGGGTGTCGAGCGGCAGGCGCAGCTGAGCCTGGCCACGGAGAAGGCGGTGACGTTCGGCGACGTCGGGGGCCTCGAGGACGTCAAGAAGGCGGTCCACCGCACGATCATCCTCCCGTTCCGGCGGCACGACCTGTACGAGAAGTACAAGCGCGGAGCGGGTGGCGGCGTGCTCCTGTTCGGCCCTCCCGGCTGCGGGAAGACGCTCCTCGCACGCGCGACGGCGGGCGAGTGCGGCCTGCCGTTCTCGAACGTGCGCATCGAGGAGATCCTCGATCCCTACTTCGGCGTCAGCGAGGCGAACCTCCACGACGCGTTCGTCCAGGCACGCCACTTCGCGCCGTGCGTCCTCTTCCTCGACGAGCTCGACGCGATTGCGTACGCGCGGCGCAAGCACGTCAGCAACGTGGGCCGCCCGCTCGTCGACCAGTTGCTGCAGGAGCTGGACTCGATCGGTTCCGACAACGAGGGGCTGCTCGTGCTCGCGGCGACCAACGCACCGTGGGACGTCGACGAGGCGATGAAGCGGCCGGGACGGTTCGACCGCGTGCTGTTCGTCCCGCCGCCGGACCAGCCGGCGCGGGAGCGGATCCTCGCCATCCATCTCGAGGATCGTCCGCACGACGACGTCGACGTCGCGCGGGTCGCGAAGAAGACGCCGCTCTTCAGCGGTGCCGATTTGCGCGCCCTCGTCGAACGGGCCGTCGACATCGTGATCGACGACGCTCTCGAACGAGGCGAAGAGCGTCGGTTGACGACCGGGGATCTGGAGACCGCGCTCGACGGGATGCGACCGTCGACGCTCGAATGGCTCGCAACTGCGCGGAACTACGTGGAGTTCGCGAATCAGGGCGGACGCTACGACGAGGTTGCTGCGTTCCTCGTCTCGCGAGAAGCCCGCAGCTGGAAGAGCTGACTAGGAAAACGCGCAGCTCTTGTCGTGCCGGACGGTCCGCGCGCGGATGATGTGCGGCTCGACCGGCGCGAAGACCTTGCCGCCGCTGCGAACCCAGTAGATGAGGCCGATCCAGTAGTAGCGGCCGCGACCGACGTGGTAGCCGACGGGTGAACGGTACGGCCGGCGCCCGGTCGCGTCCTTCCAGATCACGACGCCGCCGGGGATCAGGCTGGCGCCGGCGAGCTGCGCGCGCGCCCAGTCCGTCCTCGCCTGCACGCGGCCGACGGCGCCCGCCTTCGGGTTCCCGCGGACGAGCGTTCCTCGCCACCACGCCTCTTCGGGCGCACCGTCGCTTCCGACGGGATCGACGACGCGCGGAGGCGCGATCTGCGTCGACCCGCCGCGCTGCGCCGAGATGCACACGGGCTCCGCGCTGTACTCGTACGGCGCCGTGTCGCGAACCGTCGCGATGGCGCCGACAGCCGGTCCGAGTGTCTCGGGGTGGTGCCCGGTCATCGCCCGCAACGCCGCGACCACCGTGGAGACAGTCGGCCCCGGCGGCGTCCCCGGCGAGCCGACGAGCGGCGGCAGACCGCCGATCTCGCAGCCGGACGAGCTCTCGTCGCCGAGGCAGTAGTCGCGACCCGGTCCGCCGCGCGCGGTGTCGGTGCCGTTGCCGCCGCCGAGGAAGTCGTCGCCGCTGCCGCCGGACAGCGTGTCGTTCCCGTCGCCGCCGGACACCGAGTTGGCCTTCGCGTCGCCGACGAGCCGGTCCGCCCACGCGGAGCCGGTGATGTCCTCGATCCCGGACAGCCGGTCGAGCCCTTCGCCCGACGAGCGTCCCGTCGCGAGGTCGACGTTGACGCCGGTCGGTGCGTCGGCGAACGAAACGGTGTCGTCGGGCCCGGGGCCGCCGATGAATGTGTCCGCGATCAACCCGGCGCCGCCGAACAGCGTGTCGTTTCCCGACCCTCCGTCGAGAACGTCGGAGCCCGGGGACCCAAAGGTCGGGTTCGCGCCGGTCGTGTCCTCGCCGAAGAGGACGTCGTCCCCGCCGCGTCCCTCGAGCTGGTCGTTGCCGCCGAGGCCGAGCAGGAAGTTCGTCCTGTCGTCGCCGCGCAGGGTGTCGTCCTTCTTCGAGCCGATGAGCGTGTCGATGCCGCGCAGCGTGTCGTTGCCCTCACCCGTGGCAGTTCCCGTCTGGATATCCGCCGTCACTCCCTGATCGGACAGCAGGAAGACGGCCGCGTCGCCGTCGCCCGGGTTGCCGATCAGCGTGTCGTCGCCGGACCCGCCCATCAGCACGTCCCAGTTCGGGCCGCCGTCGAGCGTGTCGTTTCCGTCGAGCCCGAGCAGCGCGTTGACGTTCGCATCGCCGGTCAGCGTGTCGCCGAAGTTCGAGCCGACGACGCTGTCGATGCTGACGAGGGTGTCGGTTCCTTCGCCCGTCGCGGTGCCGGTCGTCAGGTCGGCGTGAATCGGTCCGGTCGCGGACAGGTAGAACGCGGTGTCCGGTGTGCCCGCCCCGCCGTCGATCTGGTCGTCACCGGGCCCACCGTCGATCGAGTCCATCCCCGGGCCGCCGCAGATCTTGTCGTCTCCGCCGTTGCCGTAGATGTAGTGCTGGCCTCCCTCGAGAGCGACGATCACGTCAGCCCCGTCGGTTCCGTTGGTCGTCTCTCCCGGTTTCGCGACGATCGTCGGGGACGACCCGAAGCACGTCACCGCCGACGGCGCGGCGCTGCCACTCGCCGTTCCCGACGCAAGACACAGCACGAGCGCGGCGAGAACGCGACGCGACATCGCTCAGCTGAAGTCGCAGTTCTTGTTGTGCCGAATCGTCCGCGCCTGGATGATGTGCGGCTCGACGGGAGCGAAGATGCGGCCGCCGCTTCGGACCCAGTAGATCTGGCCTTTCCAGACATACCGTCCGTGCGGGACCGTGAACGGGACCGGAGAGCGGAACGCACGCCGGCCGCTCGCGTCCTTCCACACGACGATGCCGCCCGGGAGGACGACGTTGCCGGCGAGCTGGGCGCGCGCCCAACCCGTCTTCGCCTGCAGCTTCGCGAACGGCCCGCGCTTGCCCGTCTGCCGGTAGAGCGTCCCCTGCCACCACGCTTCCTCCGGACGATCGTCGTTGCCGACGGGGTGCACGACGTTCGGCGGCGCGATGTCGGTCGTCCCGCCCGTCCTCGTCGTGATGCACACCGGCTCCGCGCTGTACTCGTAGTCGGCCGTTTCGGCGACCGAGGGGGTTGCGCGCACCGCCGGTGGATCGGAGATGCGCGGATCGGCGAGCCGGTGAGCGTCGAGCGCCGCGAAGGCCGCATCGAGACGCGGGATCGTGCGCGCCATCCACGCGAGGACGTTCCCGCGGCTCGGCATCGGCGCGGAGCCGACGCCCTGCGATCCCGCGAGCGCGAAGGCGCGCGCCGGGACCGGCGGCGGCGGCGGCGAGCCAGGGACGTCGGGCGCGCCGGTGATCTCGCACCCGGGCGTCGCCTGCGTGTCGAGGCAGTAGTCCTTTCCCGCGCCCGCCTGGATCGTGTCGTTTCCGTCGCCGCCGCCGAGGAAGTCCGCGCCGCCGCCTGCGGACAGCGTGTCGTCGCCTTCGTTTCCGAACAGCTCGTTCGGCTTGCCGTCTCCGAGGAGCGTGTCGTCGAACGGCGAACCGGAGAGCCCCTCGACGCCCGTGAGCCTGTCCGTTCCGTCGCCGCCCGTCGCGCTGCGCGTCGCCAGGTCGGCGCGGACGCCCGTCGCCGCGTTGATGTACGAGACGATGTCGGCCCGTCCCGCGCCGCCGTTCAAGACGTCGTTCCCCGTTCCGCCGAAGAGCTTGTCGTCGCCCGGCCCGCCGTCGATCCGGTCGTCGCCCTGGTCGCCGAAGATCACGTCGGGGCCGCCGCCGCCGGTGAGCACGTCGTTGCCGCCGTAGCCCTCGAGGAAGTTCTGCTGGGCGTTCCCGACGAGGTGATCCGCACCGGTCGCCGAGCCTGCGAGCCCTTCGATGTTGCGTAGCTTCTCGGTTCCGTTGCTCGTGGCGACGCCAGTGACGAGATTCGCGTTTGCGGGATCGATGAAGTCGGCGATGTCGAATCCGCCCCGGCCGTCGACCGCGTCGCTGCCGCCGAAGCCCATGAGGAAGTTCAGGCCCTCGTTGCCCGCGAGCGTGTCGGCGTGCGTCGAGCCGAGCACCGACTCGACGTTCGTGAGCGTGTCCCGGCCGTCGCCGGTCGCGACGCCGCTCTGGAGATCGACGTTCACGCCGTTCGCTGCGTCGACGTAGGCCGCGGCGTCGCCGTCGCCGGGATGACCGATCAGCGTGTCGTTCCCGGCTTCGCCGTCGAGCGCGTCGGAGTGCGCCCTGCCGTCGAGCGTGTCGTTGCCGCCTTCGCCGAAGAGGACGTTGATGTTCGCGTCGCCGAGGATCGTGTCGTCGAACGGCGAGCCGCCCGCGTCCTCGATCCCGGTGAGCGTGTCGGTCCCGCTGCCGCCGGTCGCCGTTCCGGCCTGGAGGTCGACGTGCATCGGCCCTGTCGCGTCGTCATACGTGACGCCGTCGGAATCGCCCGGGCCGCCGTCGATGCTGTCGTTGCCGGCGCCCGGCAGGACGATGTCGTTGCCGTCTCCGAGGCAGATGCGATCGTCGCCGCCGAGCCCGATGACGCTGTCGTCGCCGCCGAGCGTGACGATCACGTCGGGGCCGGGCGTGCCGACGATCTGGTCGTTTCCCTGCGTGCCGACGATCGTCGCCGGCGCGCCGAAGCACGTCAGCTCGTCCTGCGCGGAGCCGTCCGCCGCGGTCGCCAGCAGGCAGAGGCACACGAGGGCGGCCAGGCGACCCCACACCCCGCCGATCCTAGGACGAACTCAGCCGCGCTTCTACTGCGCGTCGGCCTTCGCCGGCGCCGCCGGAACGTGAGCGCAGCGGCGCTCGTAGCACTCGAGCACCTGCCGAACCGCGTCCTCCGGCTCGTCCGTGACGTAGAGCAGGTCGACGTCGTCCGGCGAGATCATTCCTTCGGCGAGCAGGTCGTCGCGGAACCAGTCGAGCAGCTCGTCCCAGTACGCGGAGTCGAACAGCACGACGGGAAAGTGGAGAACCTTTCCCGTCTGGATCAGCGTCAGCGCCTCGAACAGCTCGTCCGCCGTGCCGAACCCGCCGGGAAAGACGACGAATCCCTCCGCCGCCTTCACGAACATCGTCTTGCGCGCGTAGAAGTGCCTGAACGTGAGCGAGATGTCGAGGTACGGATTGACGTGCTGCTCGTGCGGCAGCTCGATGTTGAACCCGATGGACAGTCCGCCGGCGTCCTTGGCACCTCGGTTTGCCGCTTCCATCACGCCGGGCCCGCCGCCTGTGACCACGGCCCAGCCGCGCTCCGCGAACCTGCGCGCCACGGCGCGCGCGTCCTCGTACGGCGCGTCGCCCTCGCGCACGCGGGCGGAGCCGAAGATCGTCACCGCGGGACGGTCGATCTCGTTCACTGCTGCGAACCCGTCGCGGAACTCGTGCGCGATCATCGCGACGTGTCGCTCGAGCTCGTCCGCCGTCTCGTGCGACTCGAGGATGCGGCGGTCTTCCACGCTACGCGTCCGAGTTACGTGAGAGGCCAGATACGCCGTTCAATGAGATGAGCCGATTTAGAAGCTATGCGGAACGTGCGTCGCGTGCATGCCGAAGACGAGCGCGGCCGCGAGCCCGAAGTAGAGCAGGCCGATGATCAAACGGCGGTGCGGTTCGACGCGGTAGTAGTCCTGTGTCTGCGGTGCGCGGCGCAGCCGCCAGCGGCGCCAGAGCTCCGAGCCGGCGAGCAGCAGGATGATGATCAGGATCGGGTTCGGCCGGTAGATCACGAGCGCGAGCAACCCGACGAAACCGACGAGCCAGAGCGCGGGATGGAGCGCCGCCGTGACCCTACCGCCGTCGAGCGGCACGACCGGCAGCAGGTTGAACAGGTTCAGGAAGAAGCCGAGGAATGCGAGCGCCTTCAGGTCGTGTGAGTTGTAGGCGACGCCGAGCAGGTAGAGGACGAGTGCGCCGAGCGAGCCGACGATCGGCCCGGCGATCGCGAGGCGCGCCTCCTTCCACGCGTTGTGCGGCATCTCCTTCATCGTGATGAGCGCGCCCATGAACGGTATGAACACGGGGACGGAAACGGGCAGTCCCTGCCGCCGCGCCTCGAGCACGTGTCCCATCTCGTGGACGAAGAGGAGCCCGACGAGCCCGAGCGCGAACCACCACGGCCCGAGGAGCAGGTACGCGCCGAACGAGATGAACATCGAGAAGAGGAACTTGAACTTGAGGAGGACGGCGCCGAACTTCGCGAGGAAGGCGCCGATCGCGGCGATCGGGGCCCAGAGCTTCCGCGCGAGCCCACGCCAGTCGAAGCCTTTCGGCTGAATCGGCTCGTACTCGCGCCACTCCTGGGGGTACTGCTCCATGTCAGCCATTGTGCCTACGGTTTATCGGTCGCGAATCGCCGCTTCAGGAGCCGCGCCCGATCCATTCCTCGCCGCCCTCGTAGACCTCCTTCTTCCAGAGCGGCACTCGTTCCTTCAGTTGGTCGATCGCGTCCTTGCACGCCGCGAGGGCGTCCTGGCGATGCGGAGCCGAGACTGCGATCACGACCGAGGGCTCGCCGATCTCCACGCGGCCCGTGCGGTGGTGGATCGCGATCTCGCAGACCTCGTAGCGCCCGTGCAGCTCGCCGGCGATCTCCGCCATGACCCTTTCCGCCATGCCTGCGTACGCCTCGTACTCCAGGTGCGTCACCGTGCGGCCGCGTGAATGCACACGTGTCGTGCCGGTGAACGTGGCGATCGCGCCTGCTTCGTCGCGGCCAACCTCCGCGACGACGGCGTCCAGGGATAGCCCCTCGTCGCTGAGGCGGAAGTCGCCGCCGCTCACCGGCGGGATGAGGGCGACCTCGTCGCCGTCGTGCAGCTCGCGATCTCGCGTCGCGTACTCCTTGTTCACCGCGTAGAGCAGGCCCTCCGGCTCGGGCCCGAGGCCGAGGACGGGCCAGAGCTCATCCACGCGCGTGACGTTCTCGAGCTCTTTCTCGCCCCAGCCGGCGAGCTCGCGCAACCCGGCGAACAACTTGACCTTGACGCTCACGGCCGTAACTATGGCGACGTTCTCCAACCCCGCGTCTCGCGACGCGCCGGGGAGGTGGTGTCGATGCGCGACAACCGGTTCGACCCGTAGCGCCCAACCACTGAAGGAGGACTTCACATGCGTACGTCCGTGCCCGCCGGGCTCGCGGTCGC
>VAYM01000061.1 GCA_005884945.1 Actinomycetota bacterium
CCGGAGATCGTGTTCAGGAAGAGCCGGTCGACGAAGTTGATCGCCCACAGCGCGAGCCCGGATGGGACGAGCGGCAGGCCGAAGCGGTTCATCTCCCGCAGCAGCGAGCGGCTGAGCTCCAGCCCGAGCTGGTAGCGGCGATACGCGAGCAGGACGACGTAGACGACGAGCGTGCCGGTGAAGTTCCCGACGAGCACACCGACGGCGCCCTTATGCCACACGGCGACGAGCAGGACGGTCGCGGCGATCGTCACGAGCACGTTCGCAAGCGACGCGATTGCGAACTGGACCGAGCGCTCCTCGACGCGGAAGAGCGACGTGAGCTGCTCGTAGTTCATCTGCGCCCACAGGCCGACGAACGCGGCGCGCACGAGCCCGGGGGTCATGCCGTTCAGCGCGTGCGCGATCGGCGCTGCGAGCACGAGGCCCGCGAAGAGCCCCGCGGTGGCCATCGTCATCGTGAACCAGAACGACGTGCGGACGACGACGACGCGTTCCTCGTCGGTCCTCGCGTCGAAGTAGTAGCGGAAGAACGCCGACGAGATCCCGGCGCGCAGGACGATCACGAGCACCGCGGTGAGCGCGATCAGCGTCTCGATCGCGCCGTAATCCGCGCGTGTCAGGTAGTGCGTGTAGAGGGGGAGGAGGAGGACGGCGAGGATCCGCGAGACGAGCCCGCCGATCCCGTAGACGAGCGAGTGCCGGCCGAGCCGCTTCAGCTCGCCTGCGAGGCTCACAGCGATTCGTAGATGTCGACGAGCTGCTCGCCGATCCGGTCCATGTCGTGTACGCGCTCCACGTACTCGCGGCCGCGCCCGCCGAGCTCACGCCGCAGGTCGGCCGATTCGACGAGCGGGCGAAGCTTCTCCACGAGCGTCTCCTTCGTTGCGTTGACGATCGGAACCTGCACGCCGAACGCACGCTCCGTCTCCGCCACCGCGTCTTCGTGGAGGAACGTGATCACCGGGCGCGCGGTCGCCATCGACTCGATCGCGAAGAGCCCGTACCAACCGACGACGAGCTGGTCGACGATCACGTCGGCGCGCGCGTAGCGGCGGCGCGCCTCGTCGTGCTTGACGCCTTCGATCAGGTCGAGCTCGACTCCGAGCTCGGCGCAGGCGGCGATGACGGCATCCGTTCCCTTCTTCGCGCGGTTCGAAGGCGCGTGCGCGACACGCACACCGTCGTTCGCGGGCGGCGGCGCCGGCTCGTAGCGGGCCAGGTCGACCCCCGGCGGGACGACGTGCGCCTCCGGCACCCAGCGGTGCGCGTCCCACGAGCCGACGATCTCCACGTCCGCCCGCTTGCCCCACGCCAGCTCGTCGCGCGGCTTGCCGCGGATGTCGGACCCGAGGTAGTGCAGCACCGACTTGCGCCGCGCGGCGCGCAGCAGCGGAAACTGGAGGCGTCGCGGAACGAGCGTGTGGCCGAAGTAGAAGTGGAAGACGTCCGTCTCCGGCACGAGCTTCGCGAACGCGCGCGCCTGGACGAGCTGTCGGCGCCAGAGCCCGTCGGGAACGTTGAGAACGATGTCCGGCACGTCCGACCGAAGCTTCGGTGGATGGAACATCAGCAGTCGCGCGTCGAGTCCCTTCCGCCGTAGCGCCTGCACGTTCGTTGCCGGTATGCCGCCGATGTTGACCGGGCAATGAAGGCTGCGGAGCCCGTTGCCCTCCATCGCGGTGATGGTACCGTCGCCCTCCGTGAGCACTGCGCAGGCGGTCGCTTCGCCGTACGACGAGCTCGTGGCGACGTCGCCGCAGGGCTCGATCTTCTGCACGTCGTGGTGGCTCGACGCCGTTGCTCCCGGCCGCTGGCGAGCGCACGAGCTCGACGAGAACGGACGGGTCGTCGCAGCGTGGCCGACGGTCGTCCGCGCGACGAGGCTCGGGGAGGTTCATGCCGGCGCACCGCTCACGCCGTTTCTCGGACCGTTGTTTCCGCCAGGCGAAGGAGCGCGACGGCGCTCGCGTGAGATCGCGTTCGTCGAGTCGCTGCTCGAGCGAATCGGCCCGTTCGCGCACCTCGAGGCGCGCTGCAACCCCGCGTTCGACTACTGGACACCGCTCCGCTGGCACGGGTACCGACAGACGACGAACTACACGTGGCGGTTGCCGGATCTCACCGACCTCGACGCGGTGTTCGCCGGCTTCCGCGAGAACATCCGCGGGCACGTCCGCGCTGCGGAGAAGAGCGGGATGGCCGTCGGCGATGCGGAGCTCCCGGCGTTTCTCGAGCTTCACCGTCGCCGCTTCGCGCGCGACCCGGAGGGGATCGAGCGGATCGACGCTGCCGCGCGCGAGCGTGACGCACGGACGGTTCTCGTCGCGCGTGACGCGGACGGTCGTGCTCGGGCCGGCGGCTACTTCGTCCACGACAACCGGTTCACGACCTATCTGCTTGCCGCGACCGACGCGGAGGCGCGCGGCGCCGCTTCGCTCGTCTTGTGGGAGGCGATCAAGCGCGCGTCCGCGCGCGGAACGGCGTTCGACTTCGAGGGCTCGATGCTCCGGCACGTCGAGTCGTTCGTGCGGTCGTTCGGCGGCGCGCCGACGGCGTACTCGATCGTGTGGCGGACTCCGTCGGCGCCGATGCGCGCCGCACGGCTCGCGAAGCGGACGCTGCGACGGCGGTGAGGCCGCCGGCGGTCGTCGTCGGGGTCGGTTGGGTCGCCGGCCTCGCGGCGATCCGGTCGCTCGGTCGTGCCGGCGTTCGCGTGCTCGCCGTGGACGACCGGCTCAGTGCGCTCGGATTCCGATCGCGCTACGCCGAGGCTCGTGTTGCGCCGACGCGTGCCGGTCCGGCGTTCGTCGACTTCCTTCGCACGCTCGGTGGCGGCGTCGTCTTTCCGACGCACGACGACGACCTCGAGACGATCGCACGGGCACGCAAGGATCTCGAGCTGATCTGTCCGTTTCCCGGTTGGGACGTGCTGGAAGCGATCCAGGACAAGCGCAACCAGCTCGCCGCCGCGGCCGAGGTCGGGCTGGCGGCACCGCGCACCGCCGACGAGCCGACGGACGCATTCGGCTTTCCCGTGCTGCTGAAGCCGTCTCTTCCGACTGCGTTTCGGCGGCGCTTCGGCGTCAAGGCATTCCGCTGCGCAAGTCTCGAAGAGCTCGAGCGGCGGTTCGAGGACGCGCGCGAGTTCCGTCCGTTCGTCCAGGAATGGATCCCCGGTGGCGACGACTCTCTGTGGACGGTCGGCTCGTACCTGACGGTGGACGGCGAGGAGCTCGGTCTCTTCACGGGCCGGAAGCTGCGGCAGACGCCGCGCGAGATCGGAACCGCGCGCGTCGCGGAGGCGCGCTTGGCCCCGGCCCTCGCCGACGACGCGCTCAGCCTCCTGCGCGCTCTCCGCTTCCACGGGATCTCGCAGGTCGAGTTCAAGCACGATGCGCGCGACGGCCGCTACAAGCTGATCGAGGTGAACCCGCGGTTGTGGGAGTGGCACGGGCTCGCAGCGGCGTGCGGCGTCGACTTCGCGCGGATCGCGTACCTCGACGCCGTCGGCGAGCGACCGGACCCGGTCCGGGTGAACGGCGACGGGAAGCGCTGGGCGATCACGTTCGCCCGCGGCGCGCGTCCGGCGCTGCAGCGCCCGTCGTATGTCGACGCGATGTGGGCGCGCGACGATCCGAAGCCGGCGCTCGTGCACTGGGCGCGCGTGGTGCGGCCGTGATCCCCGAAGGCGTCGAGCGGCGCGCGCGCTGGGTGCTCGACTCGATCGGCGCGACGGAGGTGACCTCGCGGACGCGTTCTTCCATCTCGCGCGCGTCGAGGAGCGCGACGGCCCGCGTGACGAGCACGGGAGGTTTCGTGCCTCGTGGTCGTGTCTCGATCCGCTCGATCCGTCGCTCGAGAGATTGCGACGGAAGCTCGCCGTCGCGCCGCGTTGGCCGGATGGCGCGCGCTTCCTCGTCGCACTCACGCACGACGTCGACTCCGTCCGGCGTTGGACGCGGATCGGAGTGCGTGGCGCCACGGCGCGGCTGAAAGCGGACCTTCTCCGCGGCCGGGCCCGTTCGGCCGGCCGCGAGGCCACGGGGCTCGCACTCGCGCCTTTGCACCGTCTGCGCGGCACAGATCCCAACTGGCGGTTCGAGCAGATCGTCGCCGAGGAGCGCCGCCGCGGCGCAAGCGGCTCGACGTTCTACGTTTTCGGCGGGCAGGGCGATCCGCACGACGGCTCAGCGCCGGAGACGTACAGCCAGCTTCGCCCACGGCTCGTGGAGACCCTCGTGGATGTCGATGCCGAGGTCGGGCTCCACCCTTCGTACCGTGCGGCCGACGACGACGCGCAACTCGCGGCGGAGAGGGCCGCGCTCGAGCGGTTCGGAGTGCAACCTGCCGGCGCCCGCTACCACTACCTCCGAGTCGATCCGCATCGAAACCTGCGGCCTCTCTCGGCGCTCGGTTTCTTGTACGACTCGTCGCTCGGCTTCTCGGATGCGATCGGCTTTCGAGCAGGACTTGCGCGCCCGTTCCGGCCGTGGGACTTCGAGCGCGACGCGCCGCTCGATCTCGTCGAGATTCCGCTTGCCGTGATGGACGTGACGCTGGCGGAGCCGCGCTACCTCGGCCTGTCTGCCCGCGCGGCGTGGACGCAGTTGGAAGCGCTGCTCGACTGGGCCGCCGCGAACGGCGCCGCGTTCGCGATCCTCTGGCATCCCGACCGCTTCGACGCACCGACGTCGGGCGGGTGGGACAGGCTCTTCTACCGCGTCGTCGACGGCGTGCGCGAACGGGGCGGACTGTGCATGCCTGCTCGGGACATGGCCCTGCAAGCCGTACGCCCCACCATCCCTAACCCCCACCCACCCGGGGAACAGCCCCGAGAGTAGCCGGGCTACGCGCCCGGCGCATCGTCTTCTTCGTAACGAAAGCGTGCCGAATCGTCGGCGCGACGCACTTCGTCCCACTCGACCTGGTCGAAATAGCGAAGCGCACGCCGCGTCGGGCGCACCCGCGCCGCGTGCGCGGCGAGCAGCTCGTCGGAGATCTCGCCGAGCGCGTACTTCACCCCGAGGTACGGCAGGTTGAGGTCTTCCTGGTAGACGACGGTCGAGATGCGCGGGTTCACCTCGATCACGTAGTCGCCGACGAGCTGGATGTTGAAAAAGTGATCGAGCCGCAGCTCGGCGACGATGCGCGCACCGATCTCCATCAACGCCGGGTCTCGCAACGTCTCGAAGTACATCGCGAGCCCTGCACGCATCGACTCGCGCGTCTTCGGATGACCGAGCAGCATCCGGCCGGCGCGGGCGATCCCGTCGATCGTGCGCTCGCCCCCCTCCGCGAGCTCCATGACGAGCAGCTCGGGACCGCCGTCCTCCGACAGCACTTCGAGCGCCTCCGTCAGCCGCATCGCGATGTTGCCCGGGCGCGCCTCCAGCAACTGCTTCGCGCGGTCGGCCGTCGGATCGAGGACGCGAAAGCCGCGCGAGCCAGAGGAGAACACCGGTTTGAAGCAGACGGCTCGGTCCGGATAGCCGAGCTCCTGCGCGGCGTGCCTGAGCCCGTTCCCGCCGGTGACGCGCCGCCACGCAGGGGCGCGCACGCCGATCCGCTCGAGCGTCGCGTACGTCTCCGCCTTGTCGTTCGCGCGCCGGATCGCGTCGGCGCTCGACACCATGACCGCGATCCCGTCCGTCTCGAACCGCTCGCGCGCCTCGGCGAGACGGAGGAGGTCGAACGACGACTGCGGGAGCACGACGTCGGCCCGCTCTGCCCTGGCGATTCCGTGAACGGTGTCTGCGAACGTGGGATCGGTCCCGCGTGGCACGACGTAGAACGCGTCGCAGTAGTGTCGCCCGATCGCCTGGGGGGACATGTCCGTCCCGACCAAGCGGATGCGCCGCTCGCCGTTCATCCGCAGCGCGCGCAGCAAGGCCGCGGTTCCTGGCGCCCCCGACGCCGTTACGACGACCGTGACGTCGTTCACCAGACCTCGACGTCGACGAGCCGGGCTGCGGCCTCGGCCCGTTCGAGCGCTTCGAGATTCGTCTCCCCGGTCGCGATGACGTAGCCGCGCCGGTCGCCGTCGAGCCGCACCGGGTTGATCGTCTCACCGATTGCCAGGTACGTGTCGGCCTCGACGACGCCCGGGAACGCCAGCACCTTGTCGAGGGCGCCGATTCGCCGCACCGTGCCCGGGGTGAGCGGCCCGGGCTCCGCGGTCAAGAAGCGAATCGCAAGCGGCTGCTGGAAGCGCGGGAGGACGAGCGAGTCCGGCACCTCCTCGCCGAGCGCCTGGCGGAGCGCGACCTCGATCAGGTCGACACCGACCGCGTGCGCGGCAAGGCGCGCCATCTCGCCTCCCGGGATCCGGGCCGCGACCTCGATCACTCGCAGTCCGTCCGGGGACGCGAGCAGCTGCGGGAACGCGATCCCGTCGCGCAACCCCAGTGCGTGCACGGCGCGGACGACGAGGTCCTCAGCCCGCGCGAGCGCATCCCCGAAGAGCGTCGTCGGATACACGTGGATCCAGCCGACGCCGAAGCCGACACCCGGCGGGCGCAGCCGGTCGGACAGCGTCAGCGGCGTCACGTAACCGTCGCGTGCGACGGCGAGCCCGTTGAGCTCGAGGCCGTCGTGGTAGCGCTCGACGATCGCCTCCTGGGTCGGCGACTCCGCGAGGGCCGCGTGCAGGTGCGTCTCGAGCTCGTCGTCGTACTGGAGCAGGAAGAGCCCGCGTTGACCGCCCGTGTTCGCCGGCTTCAACACGGCTGGAAAACCGACCGCCCTGGTCGCGGTGCGCGCCTCGTGCAAGGTCCGCACGGCAGCGAACTCCGGCTGCGCGACGCCTACGTCGGCGAGCCGCCGGCGCATCGCCACCTTGTGGGTCATCAGGTGCGCGGTCTCGCGCCCGATCCCCGGGAGTCCGAGATCCTCCGCGACCGCCGCGACGACCGGGACGGCGCGATCGGCCGACACGGTCAGAACGCCGTCGACTTCGTGGCGGCGCGCGACCGCCGTGACGGCGGGAACGTCCGCGAAGTCGACGATCTCCGCGGCGTCCGCGGCGGCGAGCCCGGGCGCGTCCGCGTTGCGGTCGACTCCGACGACGCGCGCCCCGAGCTCGCGCACGCGCTCGATCGCACGGCGCTGATGCCGGCCAGCGCCGACGAAGAGAACCGTCTTCACGGCGCGCGACTCTACTGCCCGCTGGGGCGCCGGAGGTTCGCTATCGGCGTCCGGTTGCCGGGTTTTCGAAGCGCGTGTAGGGTTCCGTGCGCTCGTCGGGGATTGGGGTCCGATGTGCTGCGGCAAGAGAGGCGAGCAGAGCTTCGTGCGTTCTCGCGCGCCGTATTGGTGCAGGCACACCAAGTTGGAAGGGGAGGGCATGAAACTGAGGAGGGACGCATTACTCGCGTTGGCCGTGGCGGCGGCTGTCATCGTCGGGACCATCGGGCCGAATGTCGCGCGCGCTGACAATCCACGCGCCGTCAAGGTGCTGACGTACAACATCTACCAGGGCTCGGAGCTCGAGCACGCGCTGTCCGCGGCGACGTTGCCGCAGTTCATCGCCGGAGTCGGAACGGACTACCAGAATGTCGTCGATACGAACTTCGTCGAGCGGGCCGACGCCCTGGCGACGGAGATCGCGCAGGAGAAGCCGGCCCTCGTGGGACTTCAGGAAGTCGCCACGTGGAAGACGCAGATCCCGTTCGGAAGCGGACCGACGGCGGTGTCGTACGACTTCCTGCAGATCCTGCTGGATGCGTTGGCGGCACACGGGCTGAGTTACAGGAGCGTGATTGCCAGGGACAATTTCGTCGCGCCTGCCGGGGGCGGCTTCGCGCCCGGATTCGATCCCGCTCTGTACCCGTTTGGGCTCATCGGCGTCCAACTCACCGAGCGCTCGGCGATCCTCGCCCGGACGGACTTGCCGACTGACGAGCTCCAGCTGTCGAATCCGCAAGAGGGCGCATACCAGCACATCAGCCAGCTGCCGACGTTGACCGGGCCGTTCCCGTTCGGCGCGGGCTGGTTGTCCGTGGACGCGAAGGTGCGCGGCAAGACGTTCCGCTTCATCACGTCGCACCTCGACGGCTTCAACACGGCCGTCAACACCGCGCAGGCGGACGAAGTCCTCGCCGGGCCGGCGGCGACCGACCTTCCGGTCGTCTGGGTCGGAGACTTCAACTCGCAGGTGACCGACCCCACGTACTCGGTCGTGACCGGCGCCGGGTTCGCGGACGAATGGGACGTCGCGCATCCGGGCGATGCAGGTCTGACGTGCTGTCAGGTTCCGCCGGACTCGATCGTCAACCCGGTGTCACAGCTGCACAGTCGAATCGACTACGTGTTCGCCCGCGGGTTGTTCGCTCCGTCCGACATCCACGTGATCGGCGACCAGCCGTCGTCGCGGACGCCGTCCGGCCTCTGGCCGTCGGATCACGCAGGACTCACGTCGACGCTCACGATCGGTCCGCAGGCGGACCTCACCCCGTAAAGCCGAGCAGCCGGCGCGGCGGGTGTAAGGCACGCCGATACACTCGCCGCGTGGCGCTGCAGGGAAAACGGCTGCTGATCACCGGCGGCGCGGGTTTCATCGGCACGACGCTCGCGCGCCGGCTCGTCGATGCGAACGAAGTCGTCGCGCTCGACAATCTCCATCGTGATGCGCTGACCGGCTCCGAGCTCGCGGACCATCCCAACTTCACGCTCCACGAAGGGGACGTCCTCGACGCCGAGCTCGTCCGCGACCTCGCACGCGGCGTGACGCACATCGTCCACTGCGCGGCGATCGCGGGCGTCGATGCAGTTCGCGAGAGCCCCGTGCGGACCATGCGCGTCAACCTGATCGGGACGTACAACGTGCTCGAGGCCGCACATGCGACCGGCTCGACGCTCGAGCGCCTGCTCGACTTCTCGACGAGCGAGGTCTTCGGCACGCGTGCGTACCGCGTCGAGGAGACGCACGTCACGAGCGGCGGCTCCGTCGGCGAGGCGCGCTGGACGTACGCGGTATCGAAGCTCGCGGGCGAGTACATGGCGCATTCGTACTTCGACGAGCTCGGACTTCCCGCGTGCACGGTGCGCCCGTTCAACGTGTACGGACCGGGGCAGGTCGGCGTCGGCGCGGTGCACATGTTCACGGCGCGCGCGCTCGCGGGCGAGCCGCTCGTGATCCACGGCGACGGGTCACAGATCCGCGCGTGGCTGTACGTCGACGACATGGTCGAAGCGCTGCTGCTCACGCTCGAGCGCGACGAGGCCGTCGGCCAGACGTTCAACGTCGGCAATGCGCGCTCGACGGTGACGGTGCTCGATCTCGCGCAGCGGATCAAGCGACTGACGCGATCGGACAGCGAGATCGTCTTCCGCCCGCTGCACTACACCGACGTCGACATCCGGATTCCGAACGTCGACAAGGCGCGTAACCTGCTCGGCTTCGAGGCGGCGGTCGACCTCGACGAGGGCCTGACGCGGACGATCGCGTGGTACAGGGAACGGAAGCCGGCACTCGCATAAGGCTCGCCTGGCCCGACGTCGGGCCGGAGGAGCTCGCCGCGGTGGCCGAGGTGCTCGAGTCCGGCTTCCTGACGATGGGCCCGAAGGTCGCCGAGTTCGAGTCCGCGCTCGCGCACGCCTGCTCGACCGAGCACGCCGTCGCGGTCTCGTCGGGAACCGCGGCGCTCCACCTCGCCGTCCTCGCCCTCGGCATCGGCGAAGGCGACGAGGTGATCGTGCCCGCCTACACGTTCCCCGCGACGGCGAGCGCCGTCGCGCTGACGGGCGCGCGTCCCGTCCTCGTCGACGTCGACCCGCGCACGATGAACGTCGACCCCTCGCGCGTCTACGACGCGGTCACGCCGGCGACGCGCGCCGTCATCGCCGTGCACCTCTTCGGGCGGCCGCTCGACTGGGAGGCGCTCCAGGCGGCCGTCGCGCCGGACGTCGAGTTGATCGAAGACGCCGCCGGCGCGCTCGGCGCGCGTTGGCGTGGAATGCCCTGCGGTGGTCTCGGCGTGATGGGCTGCCTCTCTTTCCACCCACGCAAGGTGGTGACGACGGGGGAGGGCGGAGCCGTGACGACGTCCGACGACGGACTCGACGCGGCGGTTCGCCGCCTCCGTCACCACGGGATCGCTTCGCAGGGCGACTTCGAGATCGAGTCGCCGTCGACGAACTACCGGCTCTCCGATCTCCAGTGCGCGATCGGCATCCCGCAACTCGCGCGGCTCGACGAGCTCCTCGCCGCGCGGCGTCGCATCGCGGAGGCCTACAACGAGCGCCTTCGCGGAACCGTGGAGATCGCCGAAGCGGACGAGGGCGACGAGCACGGGTGGCAGGCGTACGTCGTCCAGCTCGATCGCCGCGACGACGCGGTCGCCGCGCTCAGGGCGGAAGGGATCGAGGCCCAGATCGGAACGTACGCGCTCCACCGCCTGCGGGCGTACCACGACCAGGGGCCCTTCCCCGCCGCCGACGCCTGCTTCAGGCGGGCACTTGCACTCCCGCTCCACTCCCGGCTGAGCGACAGCGACGTCGATCGGGTCTGCTCGGTCTTGACACAGATTGTAAGTTAGTGCTAACTTCCTAGCCGTGAGCACCGCGGCGCCAACGCGAATGACGGCCGAGGAGCGCCGGGAGGCGATCCTGGAGGCGGCACTCGTGTGCTTCGCCGACCACGGCGCGCACGGAATGTCCACGGAGACAATCGCCAAGGCGGTCGGCATCTCCCAGCCCTACGTCTTCCGGTTGTTCGGCACGAAGAAAGCGCTCGTCAAGGCGACGATCGAGCGCTGCCTGCGCGGGACGCTCGAGATGTTCCGGACGGCCGCCGTGGGGCTCTCGGGCGAGGACGTCTTTCACGCCATCGGCGAGGCTTATCGCCACCGGCTCACGAATCCCGTCTACCTCCGCGCGCAGATGCAGTCGTACGTCGCCGCCGAAGACCCCGAGCTCCGCGAGGTCGTCCGAAAGGGCTTTGGTGAGCTCGTGGAGTACGTCGAGCGTGCCTCGGGACGACCCTCCGACGAGATCGCGCGCTTCTTTGCGCGCGGGATGTTGCTCAACGTCGTCGCCTCGATGGACCTCCTCGAGGCGGAGGAAGGCTGGGCTCGCCGGCTCCTCGAGGGTTGCAAGGAGTGATCGGCGCGCCGTGTTTTTTTGTCCCGCAAGTAAGTGATGACTAACTCAATAGGCCGGTTATCCGTACCTCGACATGCAGATGAGCCGAATTCCCCGGCGCATCCACGTGACGCACGCTAGGTCGGACGACCTGAAAGGAGGCGCAATGCCGGCAAAGACCCGCACTCTCTGGACCTTCGCGATCACCGCCGTCGCAGTCTTCATGGCGACGCTCGACAACCTCGTCGTCACGACCGCGCTGCCCGTGATCCGCAAGGACCTGCACGCGTCGATCGCGACGCTCGAATGGACGATCAACGCCTATACGCTGACGTTCGCCGTCCTTCTCCTGACCGGGGCAGCGCTCGGCGACCGCTTCGGCCGGCGTCGAATGCTCGTGATCGGACTCGCGATCTTCACCGCGGCCTCTGCCGCTGCCGCGCTCGCGCCGTCTGTCGGCGTGCTCATCGCCGCGCGCGCGGCGCAAGGCGTCGGCGGAGCGATCGTGACCCCGCTGACCCTGACGATCCTCAGTGCCGGTGTTCCCGCGAACCGCCGCGGCGCGTTCATCGGCGCCTGGAGCGGCATCGCGGGTCTCGCGGTCGCCTTCGGCCCGCTGCTCGGCGGCGCTGTCGTGAGCGGGATCTCCTGGCACTGGATCTTCTGGCTGAACGTGCCGATCGGGATCGTCCTCATCCCACTCGCGCGTCTGCGCCTGCAGGAGAGCTACGGCCCGACGAAGAGTCTCGACCTCCCGGGGCTCGCGCTGGCGAGCGGCGGACTGTTTGCGCTCGTGTGGGGCCTCGTCCGCGAGATCGACAACGGCTGGACGTCGCCGGAGATCGTCATCGCACTCGCGGCCGGCGTCGTCGTCCTCATCGCGTTCGTCCTGTGGGAGATCCGTGCCGAGTCGCCGATGCTGCCGATGCGCTTCTTCGAGAACCGCGTCTTCGCGCTCGCGAACGCCGCTTCCTTGCTGATGTTCTTCGGGATGTTCGGTTCGATCTTCCTGCTCTCGCAGTTCTTCCAGACGGTGCAGGGGTATTCCCCGTTCGGCTCCGGCCTGCGCATCCTGCCGTGGACGGTCATGCCGATGTTCGTCGCGCCGATCGCAGGCGCTCTCTCGGATCGCATCGGCGGTCACCGGTTGATGGGAATCGGCCTGACGTTGCAGGCGACCGGGCTCGCGTCGATCGCTGCGCTGTCGACGGCGACCGTCCCGTACTGGCAGCTCGTCGTACCGTTCATGGTCTCCGGCATCGGCATGGCGATGTTCTGGGCGCCGGTCGCGAACGTCGTCCTCTCGTCGGTCCGCCCGGAAGAGGAAGGTCAGGCGTCGGGCGCGCAGAACGCGATCCGCGAGCTCGGCGGTGTGTTCGGCGTCGCGGTCCTCGCGTCGGTGTGGTCGCACTACGGCAGCTACGCGTCCGGTCCCTCGTACGTCGACGGGATGTTGCCGGCGCTGTGGATCGGCGCTTCGGTCGTCCTCGCCGGGGCGGTCGCCGCGTTTGCGATCGGCAAGCGCCGGCGCGTCTCGGAGGCCGTGGTCGAAGAGACGCCGCTGCTCGAAGCGGCGTAGCGGTTCCAGCTGGGGGAACCTCCCGGTTCCCCCAGATCCCCTCCACCGGTCCGCTTACGCGGCCGGTAGCTCCGCTACTGCTGATGAGTCGCAGCCGCCAGCGCCAGCACGGCGCGGCGGTTGCGGCCCAGCAGCTTCGCCGCGTACAGCCGGTCGTCCGCCTTGCGGAAGAGCTCGAGCGGCCCCGGGCCGTCTTCGGGCCGGACCGCCCAGCCGAAGCTGAGCTCGTAGCCGTCGCGGGCAAGCCGCTTCTTGAGCAGCGTCGACAAGGCCTGCGCCTCCTCGACCGAGCCGCTCGTGACGACCGCGGACGCGGTTGCCCTCCGCGTGTCCGTGCGTGTCGTTGACGGTCTTGAGGTCGTCGATGTCGCCGAGCACCAGGACGAACGGCTCGTCGGAGGCACAGCGGCGTGCGAGCGACTCGTCGAACGCGCGCGTGTTCAGCAGACCGGTGAGGAAGTCGCGCTCGGCGAGCTCGCGCAGCTGCCGCACGTGGTCGCGATGCTGATCGGCAAACCAGCCGATCAGCGCGCCGCACGAGCAATAGGTGACGGTGCGAATGATCGTGCCCATCGTCATCGCGTCGTGCGTCGGGACGCGGGGGGTGAGGGCGATCGAGAGGACGTAGAGGCCGGCGGCGAGGAGCCCGCCGCCGATTCCCGCCCACGTTCCGCCCGCGAGGGCGACCATCGCGACGGCGACGTAGTAGAAGTGGCCGATCCCCAGACCGGGCACCTCGAAGATCACGAAGCCCACGAAGATGCCCATGTAGAGGGCAATCGCGGACAGGATCAACAGTCGCCTTGGTAGAGCCGCAGTAGGCACCGCGGAACACACCTTGCGCGCGTTACCGGCTGCGCGCGTCCCTCGGACGAGTGATCGCTGGATAGGCTCTCGCGTGCTGATGGTCGAGACCGACGTCCTCCGGAGCGGCCGGGCGGCAGGCGAGGAGACGCCTGCGCCCGACGTCTCGCTCGTTGTCACCGTGTACAACGAGGTCGACTCGCTGCCGGAGCTGTACCGGCGCACCGTGGCGACGCTCGATCCGGGGCCGCACTCCTACGAGCTCATCTTCGTCGACGACGGCTCGACCGACGGGACGTTCGCGGCGCTCGAGCGGCTGCACGAAGAAGACCCGCGCGTCCGCGCCGTCCGCTTCAAGCGCAACTTCGGCCAGCACCCCGCGATGCACGCCGGACTGTCGCGCGCCCGCGGCGAGGTCGTCGTGACGATGGACGGCGACCTGCAGAACGCGCCCGAGGACATTCCCCGCTTGCTCGAGGCGGTCGAGGCGGGGAACGACGTCGCGAGCGGCCGGCGTGAGGCACGCCACGACTCGTGGGGACGGACGCTGCCGTCGCGCCTCATCAACGGGATGCTGCGGCGCTTCACAGGGGTGGCGATCACCGACTTCGGGTGCGCGTTCAACGCGTACCGCCGCAGTGCGGTCGAGCCGATGCTCGGATCGATCGGCAAGCAGAAGTTCACGAAGGCGCTCGTGCTGTCAGGCGGAGCGAGCGTCGTCGAGGTGCCCGTCTCCCACGCGCCTCGCGTCGGTGCGTCGCGCTACTCGCCTTTGCGCTTGACACGCCTCGCGCTGCACGTGCTCGCCGGGTTCTGGCCGCAGCCGATCCAGTGGATCGGCGTCGCACTCGGCGTCGTGTGCTCGCTGCTCGCGCTCGGGCTGGGGATCTACGGGGTCGTGTTCTGGGTCGGCGAGTCGAACTTCCCAGGGCCGCTGTTCGGCGGCGTCGCCGTGCTGTTCGTGCTCGGGATCCAGGGATTCATCCTCGCGCTCGTCGGGGAGTACCTCGGTCGCATCCAACGCGACGTGGAGGGACGCCCGCTGTACACGATCGATCGGGAGCTCTAGGCATGGCGAGACGCGTGCTCGTCACCGGCGGCGCCGGGTTCATCTCGTCCAACTTCATCCGCCACCTGCTCGCGAAGACGCCTTACGACGTCGTGTCGCTCGACGCGCTCACGTACGCCGGAAACCTCGAGAACCTGAGCGACGTGATGTCGCACGAGCGGCTCTCGTTCGTCCACGGAGACATCCGCGACGCGGATCTCGTGCGCGACGTCGTGTCGGAGGTCGACGTGATCGTCAACGCGGCC
>VAYM01000062.1 GCA_005884945.1 Actinomycetota bacterium
GGCCGCTCCTCGTCATCGACGGCGACTCGCTCGCCCATCGCGCGTACCACGCCATCCCGAAGACGATCCGCCGGGCGGAGCGGCGGCCGGCGAACGCGCTCGTCGGGTTCTCGAACTTCCTGCTGCGCCTCTGGGAGGCGGAAGAGCCGCGCGCCGTCTTCGTCGGCTGGGACTCGCTCGAGCACCCGACGTACCGGCACGAGCTCTTCGAGGGCTACCAGGGAGGGCGGGTGTTCGACCAAGAGCTGCTCGAGCAGCTCGACCTGCTGCCGGAGCTGGTGCGGTCGTTCGGGTTCACGGCGGCGAAGGCTCCTGGCTACGAGGCGGACGACTTCCTCGCCGCGGCGGTCAAGCAGGAGGAGGCGCGAGGCGGCACCGCCGTCGTCGCCACGTCCGACCGGGACTCGTTCCAGCTCGCCAGCCCGCAGACGACGATCCTCCAGCCTGTCCGCGGGGTGACCGAGCTGACGCGCGTCGACCCGGACGGCGTGCGGGAGCGATACGGCGTCGAGCCGGAGCAGGTTCCGGACTTCATCGCCTTGCGCGGAGATCCGTCCGATCGGCTGCCCGGCGCGAAAGGTGTCGGCCCGAAGACGGCCGCGGACGTGTTGAGGCAATACGGCACGCTCGAGGCGGCGCTCGACGCCGGGCGGTTCGCCGCACAGGCCGAGGAGCTACGCGTCTACAAGCGGATGGCGACGCTCGACGCAGAGGCTCCGCTCCCGGCGATCGACGACCAGAGGCCGACCTGGGACGCGGCATCGGCGTTCACGCGGGAGCTCGGCATGAACGCCCTGTCCGACCGGCTCGCTGTACTCGCGTCTACCTAATACAGCCCGTTTGCATACAGTCCCGCCGTGGATCCGTGGCTCACGAAGGCGCGCGACGCGTTGGCAGCGGCGACCTCCGTCGCACCGTCGCGGCTGGACTTGAGCGACGACGAGACGGACACGGTCCTCGAGATCGCGCGGATCGCAGCACACGAGAGCGGCGCTCGGAGGCCGTTCGCCGATCGACGTCCTAACCCATCGCGCGCTCGCGCGCCTCCATCCCACCTTCGGCCACCCCGAGGCGCCCGAGCGGCTCGCCGTCCTGCTCGACGCCTTTCCCGACGCGCACGAAGGCCGACCGGCGGACCGCACGGCGATCGAGCGCGTTCACGCGCCGGAGTACCTCGACGTGCTCGCGTCTCTTCGCGAGCCCGGCTGGTTCGACTACCCGAACACGATCGCCTCGGAGACGAGCTGGGAGGCAGTCCTCCTCGCGGCGGGCACGTCGATCGGCGCAGCGGAGACCGGCGGCTTCGCGCTCGTGCGTCCGCCGGGGCACCATGCGCCGCCGCAGACGGCGATGGGCTTCTGCCTCGTGAACAACGTCGCCGTCGCGGCGCGCCACATGCAGGCCGAGCGCGACGTCGGCCACATCGCGATCGTGGACTTCGACGTCCACCACGGAAACGGCACCGAGGCGATCTTCCGCGGCGACGACTCCGTCCTCTACGTCTCGCTGCACCAGTGGGGCGTCTATCCCGGGACCGGCAGCGAAGCCGACAACGACGGCACGACGCTGAACATCCCGCTGCCTCCGGGCGTCGGCGATGCGGAGTGGCTCGATGCGTTCGACCGCGTCGTCGAGCCTGCGGTGAAGAGGTTCGCGCCCGAGCTCCTGCTCGTCTCCGCGGGCTTCGACGCGCACGAGGAGGAGGACATCTACCTCGTCGATCAGCACGTGACCGACAACGGCTTTCGCGAGCTCGCGCGCCGTTGCGCGAGCCTCGCACCGAGCGTCGCCGCGGTCCTCGAGGGCGGATACAACCTCGACACGCTCCCGTTGCTCGTGGCTGCGGCGCTCGACGGCTTCAACTCCTGAAACACGAACGGCCGGTGTGTCAGCCGGCCGTCGAGTCGTCCGAGGAGCAAAGAGGGAGCTGCTTCTTCATCGGCAGCGAGGCGAGCCGGCCCGTCACCCACGAGCGAGGAATCCACTCACCCAGGATGGGTGACTCAGGCGCGGGCGACCGAGAGCGCCTCGAGTGCCTCGCGACGCGAGGAAACGCCCAGCTTGCGAAGGAGGCTCTTCACGTGCGAGCGCACCGTGTGCTCGGAGATGAAGAGCCGCTGCGCGATCTCGTCCGTCGCGAGATGCTCGTCGAGCAGGAGCAGCACCTCGAGCTCGCGCGCCGACAGAGCAGCGGCGATCTCGTCGGGCACGCCGGTCGAACGGCCGCCGTTCTCGCGGACCTGCTCGAGCAGGCGGCGCGCGACGGTTCCGGAGAGCGCCGCCTCGCCGTTCGCCGCTCCGCGCAGGAAGTCGACGATGCGCGCCGGCGGCTCGCTCTTCAGGAGATATCCGGCGGCGCCCGCACGGATCGCCGCGAGCAGGTTCGTCTCCTCCCCGGAAGCGGTGAGGACGACGACCTCGCACGACGGAGCCGCCTCGCGAAGACGCGGCAAGGCGGACAGCCCGTCGAGGCCCGGCATCGACAGGTCGAGGAGGATCAGGTCGGGCTGCAGGTCGGCGGCTCGCCCGACCGCCGATTCGCCGTCGGCGGCCTCGCCGACCACGTCGAAGCCGTGCTGCTGCAGCAGCCCCGACAGGGCCGAACGGGTCAAGGGGTGGTCGTCGACGAGGAGGATGCGCTCTGCCATCGGCCTTCAGCTCTTATCGGCGGGCGGCCCGCTGCCGACAAGACTGAACGTGCAGCAAGACAACAAGGACGTTTTCCAGGCATTCCTCTGGGGCCAGACCCTGCTCTTCGGCCTGCTCGGCGCCTCGCTCGCGTTCTTCCTGGCGCACCGTGGCCTGCAGACCTACTGGAGCCTCCCCGAGCTGAAGCTCGTTCTCCAGACCGCAGGCCTGATCGCGGCCGGAATCGTCGCCCTCCTCGCCGGCGTCCGATTCGGCGTCGAAGGCCGGCGCCTCGACCTCCTGCTCTGCACCGGGTTCCTCGCAGCGTCCGGCTCGACGCTCGCCTTCTCCGTCGTTCCCGTGCTCGGCGGCCATCCCGTCCACCGCGCGGAAGGATGGGCAGCGGTCCTCGGCCGCCTCTTCGCGTGGGTCCTGATCGCGAGCGCGCCGTTCACGCGCGGCCGCAGCAAGTGGGGCTCGCGCGTACTCGGCAACGCGTGCCTCGCGGTCTGCGTCGTACTGCTTCTGATCTGGACTGCGCTGCACTCGTTCGTGGGGACGCTTCCGGACTTCGCCTCGCACGGCTCGGACCACTCGCCGGTACTCGCGGGACTTCTTTCCGCGCAGGCGCTCCTCGGCCTGCTCGCGGTCATCGGTTTCGGACTCCGGTTCCGCGAGAAGGGCGAGGACCTCGATCGCTGGCTGGCTCTCGGCTCGACGCTGATGCTGTTCGCATCGCTGAATTCCCTGTTCACGCCGCTGCTCAGCAGCGACTACGTCTCGCAGGGGGACTTCCTGCGCGTGATCGCCTACGGAGTCCTGATGGTGGGCGCATGGCGCGCGATCCGCTTCGCCGAGTTCGGCCGCGCGGTTGCCGAAGAGCGCGCGCGCGTTGCACGCGAGATCCACGACGGCCTCGCGCAGTACCTCTTCGCCGTCGCGACGCACGCGACGATGCTCGAGACTGCCGAGGGAGCCGCGCGCGAGGAGACGATCGCGAACCTCAAGGACGCGACCGTCGCCGCTCAGCGGGAGGCTAGGTTCGCCGTGCTCGCGCTCTCGTCGGCGTCGGGCACCGCGCCGTTCGACGCCGCGCTCCGCCGCTACATCGACTTCCTGACTGCCGACGGCGAGCTCGAGGTCGAGCTCGAGATCGACCCGGACGTCTGGCTCGCGCCCGACGAACAGATCGAGGTGTTCCGGATCGTGCAGGAAGGGCTCGGGAACGTGCGCAAGCACGCGAACGCAACGCGCGCCGACGTGACGATCGCGGAACGGATCGACGGCGAGCGCTTCGTCACGATCCGCGACGACGGCGAGGGCTTCGACGGCGAGGCGACCGCCGCGGGCCAGGGCCTGAAGAACATCCGCTCGCGCGCCGCGAGCATCGACGGCGGATTCACGCTGACGTCGCAGCCCGGCATCGGCACGGCGCTCGAGGTCGTCCTGCGCGCGTAGTTAGTCTCGCGCGATCGACGATCCCGTCTTTCTCTGCGCCGACGCGACGGCGGCTTGGCATTCGTCGTGGCTGGACGTGTTCCGCGTTCCCTGGTCACGCGACGAATACGCGTGGCTCGCGCTGGGACGGCCACCTCTGATCTACCTCGGGGGCATCACGCTGAGCCCACGCGCGACGGCGGAGCACATGCGCGCCTCGCCCCGTGCCGTGTACGACTCGTGGAACCGGATCGATCTCGCGCCTTTTGGCTTCAGGCGCGCGCGCCTCGAGATCTGGTACTTCCGTCCTCCCCTCGCAATGCCGGCGGCTTCCGATCCGGACGAGCTCACGATCGAGCGCGTCGATCCGCGCGACCTCGTCGAGTTCGAGACGGTCAGCGTCCGCGGCTTCGGAGGCGAAGACGTGACGGTCCCGGCGGGCAGCATCCATCCGCCGAACCCCGATCCGCGCTTGACGTGTTGGCTCGGTCGCGTGGACGGGCAGGCTGTTTGCGCGGCGATCAGCTACGAGACGGATCGCGCCGTCGGGATCTTCGGCGTCACCACGGTCGTGCCCGCGCGCGGCCGCGGCTACGCGACCGCGCTGATGCGACGCGCAATCCTCGTCGAGAGCGGGAAGCCGGCCGTGCTCAACACCGACAACGACGTCGCCATGCGCGTGTACGAGCGGCTCGGATTTCAGCGCATCGGCGAGTGTCCCCTGTGGAGCCCGGGCCCAGTCACCCGCACAGAACCCGACGACGTCCTCACGTAGACCTGCCAGCCGTAGAAGTCGTAGAACGCTCGGATGTCCGCGCGGATCCGGCGGGCATAGCGCAACACCGCGTCGACGTACAGCGGCGACGGGTTGTAAGCGTAGAGGCCGCGGCGGATCGAGCGGGTAGCCCCGGCCGCACGGAGGTAGTTCGCCGCGCCGAGGATCGCGTCGTGCGGATCGTGCACGTTCCCGCCCATGCCGTACGTGCGCCACGTCGACGGCATGAACTGCATCGGCCCCTGCGCACCGGCCGCGCTCGCGCTCCGCAACTTCCCGAACGCCGACTCGACGAAGTTGACGGCGGCGAGCACGCGCCACGGAACGCGGAACCGCCGCTCGGCCTCGCGATACCAGCGCAGGAGGCTTGCGGCCGGCGCCGCGGGCCCGACGCGGATCTTCGGACTGCGCAACGGCGGCGTGATGCGCACGAGCTCTCGGTGCGCGGCGATCACGTCGCGCACCTTGGCTGCGAGCGCCGTCGGGAGCAGTGCGATCGTCGACCGTGCGAGCGCCGGCCTCGCCGCGAGCAGCCGGTCGAGGCGTTGCTCGAACAAGGCGTAGAGCGTGACGGCGCCGGGCACGGCAGCGCTCCCCGATGCGCGCCACGTGTCGATCTCCGAGTCGAGAGCGGTCGTCGTATCGGTCAGAGCGCGCGCAACTCGGACGGGGCTGCTCGGCAGGGGCGCGTCCGGCAAAGGAGGTGCGGCGACGACGAGCGCCGCGAGGAGAGATACCGTGCCGATCATTCCTGTCCGGCGGCGGCGAGGATCCGTTCCTCAGGTGCGGCGCCGGCAACCGCCTCTTCAACGGCGAGATCCGCGGCGGGAGCGACCGTCGTCCGCAGCGGCACCTCTTTCAGCAGGAACGACAGGACGAATGGGACTGCCGCCAGTGCCATCCCCCAGAGGAAGACGCCGTGGAGCGCGTGGGCGAACGCGTACAGAAAGTCCGTGTGGATGCGTGCCGGCAGATGCTTCGCCTGCTCCGGGTTCAGGTGCACGCCGCTGCCGAGCCGAGCGTTCACGGACCGTGGCAGGCGCGACAGCTGGTCGGCAAGTCTCGAGGCGAAGATCGTCCCGAAGATCGCGACCCCGAAAGACCCGCCGACCGAACGGAAGAACGTCGCGGTCGACGTCGCCACACCCATTTCCTGCGGGCGAACGTCGTTCTGGACGACCAGCACGAGCACCTGCATGACGAGACCGATACCGACGCCGAGCACGAGCATGTAGACCGACGCAAGCCACGGCGCCGTGCCGACGCTGAGGCGCGAGAGCAGGAACATGCCGACAACGACGATCGCCGTGCCGGCGATCGGGAAGATCTTGTAGCGCCCAACCCGGCTGATCGCGCGACCTGAGAGGATCGAGGCGACGAGCAGTCCCGCCATCAGCGGGAGCAAGCGCAGACCGGAGCTGGTCGGGCTCGCGTGGTACACGAGCTGCAGGTAGAGCGGGATGAACACGATTGCGCCGAACATCGCCATTCCGATCGTGAAGCCCATCGCGTTCGAGATGCTGAACACCGACGATCGGAAGAGCGAGAGCGGGAGGATCGGTTCGCTCGCTCGCGTCTCCCACCACACGAAGGCAGCGAGGCACAGCACACCAGCGCCGGCGAGCCCGACGATCGTCGTCGAACCCCAGGCGTACTCGTTCCCGCCCCAGGTCGTGACGATGATCAGCGCGGCGACGCCTCCGCTCAGCAGTGCTGCACCCACGACGTCGAGTCGGTGGCGCACCGTCGGCGTGTGAAGGTGCAGCCGCGTGACGACGATGAGGACGGCGAGGGCGCCGACCGGCAAGTTGACGTAGAAGACCCAGCGCCACGAGAGGTTGTCGACGAGGAAGCCGCCGAGCAGCGGGCCCGCCACCGACGCAACCGCGAACACCGAGCCGATGAGCCCCATGTAGCGCCCGCGCTCGCGCGGCGGAACGATGTCGGCGATGATCGCCTGCGCGCCGACCATCAAGCCGCCCGCACCGATTCCCTGCAGCGCGCGGAACCCGATCAGCTGATCCATCGTCTGCGAGAGCCCGGCGAGCATCGAGCCGGCGAGAAAGATGAGGATCGCGGCGAGGAACACCGGCTTGCGACCGACCATGTCCCCGAGCTTCCCGTAGAGCGGCGTGGAGATCGTCGACGCGAGCAGGTACGACGTGACGACCCAGGAGAGGTGGTTGAGACCGCCGAGATCGCCGACGATCGTCGGCAGCGCCGTCGAGACGATCGTCTGGTCGAGCGCCGCGAGGAACATCCCGAGCAAGAGCGCGGCGAAGATCGTCCAGAGCGGCCTACCCGTCAGCCTGCCGTTCGACGGAGTGTTCACGCGCGTCGGCCTCTCGTCGCCCGCTGTAGCTGAGCCGGCGTGAGCGTCGGCTCCGGCAACGTGGTCGCCGCCCCGAGGCGCAACCCGTCCAGGAGCAAACTCAGATACCGGCGCCAGTAGTTCGGCGCAATGCCTGCGGTCGTCTCGATCACCCGGCCACTCGTCCAGAAGATGAGCGGCACATCCCCGGGCGCGAAGTCGGCGCGGAGCGTCCCTTGCTCCTGTGCGCGCTCGATCATCCGGCGGATGAGCGGCCGCATGCGTGCGCGCATCGCCTGCGCGCGCTTTGCTCCATGTGCGCGTTCGGCAATCACGTCCTTGAGACCGTGATTCGTCGCGTGCAAGCCGATTGCGTATTCGAGGAAGCTGGTGAAGCCCGCCCATGCATCCTCCGCTTCGACCGCGCGCTCCGCCGCGTCGACGAGCCCGGAGAACGCGTCCTCCAGGACGGCGTCGATGAGCTCCTCCTTCGTCGAGAAATGGCGGTACAGCGTCCCCATCCCGACGCCTGCGTGCTGAGTGATCTCTTCGACCGGCACGTCGACGCCGTGCGTGGCGAAGAGCTCGCGCGCGCTCGCGACCAGCCGCCCGCGGTTGCGGCGAGCATCACTCCGCAAGGTCGTCGCCGACGGCACCCACCCAGTATGACACAGAAACGGAGCGTACGCTCCGTTTCCGAGAAGTCACGCCACGAAGCCGTCGTCCTCGCGCTTCGCTCTGGGGCCCTTTAGACTCGCACGCCGACAGCCACCGCACGGTCAGCCGCACAAGGGGGGAATCGCGATGGGTGAGCGCCTGCTCGGTCTTGTCGCAGTGGCGACGCTCGTGATTGCCGGCGCATCGGCGCCGTCTGCTCAACCGGCGACGGCTTCAGCGTTCGTTCGCGTCAATCAGGTCGGTTATCCGGCCGACGGGTCGAAGCGCGCGTATCTCATGGCCACCACCGACGAGTCCGGAGCAACCTTCGCCGTTCGGAGCTCTTCGGGCAGAACCGTCTTCAGTGCGCCGATCGGCTCGAGCCTCGGATCGTGGAGCAGGACCTACAAGTTCGTCTACCCGCTCGACTTCGACAGCGTCTCCAGAGCGGGGACGTACGCCCTTTCCGTCAGCGGCCCGACGCCCGCGTCGTCACCGAGCTTCGCGATCGACTCGGGTGTGAACGTGTACTCGCACGCGCTGGCGAACTCGTTGTCGTTCTACGAGAACGAGCGTGACGGGCAGAACTTCATTCCCTCCGCGCTGCGCACGGCGGCAGGTCATCTCAACGACGCAAACGCGATGACGTATCTAACGCCGAGCGCGAACTCGAGCGGCCGTTTCTCCGGCGACCTCAGTCCGCTCGATGTGCGAATCGACGCGTCCGGCGGCTGGTGGGACGCCGGCGACTATCTGAAGTTCGTCCAGACGGCGAGCTACACGACGGCGGTCTTGCTCACAGGTGTCCGCGACTTCCCTGCGGAGATGGGCTCCGCCTCGCCCACCTCCAACTTCACGGCAGAGGCGCGGTTCGGGACCGACTGGCTTCTCCGCATGTGGGACGACTCGACGCAGACGCTCTACTACCAGGTCGGTATCGGCGAGGGAAACGCGAAGACGGTCGGCGACCACGACATCTGGCGGTTGCCGCAAGCCGACGACACCTACGGCGGGAGCGATCCTGCGTTTCGGTACATCCGCAACCGTCCCGTGTTTCGCGCGGGTCCCCCAGGAGCACCGATCAGCCCCAATCTCGCCGGCCGCGACGCAGCGGCGCTGGGGCTTTGCTACCAGGTCTTCAGGACGACCGATCCCGCTTACGCGAACCGATGCCTGACATCCGCCGAGCACATCTTCGATCTCGCCGACACCGCCCCGAAGACGTTGCTCACCGTCATTCCCTACAGCTTCTATCCCGAGGGCGAGTGGCGCGACGACCTGGAGCTCGGGGCGACGGAGCTCTACGACGCACTCGCAGCCGGCACACCTCCCACCGGCCTGCCGCACTCCGACCCGCTCTTCTACCTCCAGAGGGCAGCGCACTGGGCGAACGCGTACATGACGGGGCCAAACGACGCGACCGACACGCTCAACCTCTACGACGTGAGTGGACTCGCCCACTTCGAGCTCGACCGTGCGATCGCGAACGCGGGCAATCCGAATGGACTCGAGACGACTCGAGCCGCTCTGCTCGCCGACCTCAAGAAGCAGCTGGACAAGGCGCTCGCGCAGTCGGCGACGGATCCGTTCCAATTCGGCTTCCCCTGGGCGGCCTACGACACCACGTCACACGGCGCGGGGCTTTCTGTCATGGCGAGCGAGTACGACCAGCTCACGGGAACGTCCACGTACGCGGTCTGGAGCGGACGTTGGCTCGCGAACATCCTCGGCGCCAATGCCTGGGGTACGTCCCTGATCGTCGGCGACGGCAGCACCTTCCCGCACTGCATGCAGCACCAGGTCGCCAATCTCGCCGGTTCGCTCGACGGCTCGCCGCCGATCCTCGCGGGGGCTGCGGTCGAGGGGCCGAACGCGATCACCGCAAGAGGGATCGTCTCGGGCATGCGGCTCTGCCCACCCGACGGCAGCGACCCGTTTGCACAGTTCAACTCGAAGGCCGTCTACCAAGACAACGTTCAGTCGTACCCGACCGTCGAGCCGGCGATCGACCTGACGGCAACCAGCCCGCTGGCGTTCGCACGCCAGATGGCAGGCATCTACTGAGGAGAAGGTTCATAGAAAAAGCCCGTTTCCAGAGCTTTTCCCGTAGCAGGCCTGTAAGCCGATCGTGGTCCCATCGCTCGTCGAATCTCCAGATTTGCCTCAACCATGCGGTTCCGCCATGGAGGGCGCTTCCGCGGAACACCGCCAAATGCTATGGCAGTGATGCACCGGTGATGCACAGCCAATGTCGTCGCAACCGTTGATGCACAGGTGATGCCCGGCGCTTTGGCCAACTCGATCTCGGCCCGAACCTAGCTGCCAGAGGTG
>VAYM01000107.1 GCA_005884945.1 Actinomycetota bacterium
CAGCGGCGGATCGCGGCGTCCCACCGAGGCTCGTCGTCCCCCGGGAGCTCGAACTGCTCGACGACGCGGTCGACCATCGCCGCCACGAGCTCGCCCTTGTTCGCGACGTGGTTGTAGAGCGACATCGCTTCGACACCGAGCGCCCGGCCGAGCTTGCGCATCGTCAACGCCTCGATGCCGTCCTTGTCCGCAAGCGCGATCGCCTGCTCGAGCACGCGCTCCTTCGTCAGCGGCTTCCGACCGGACTTTGTGGGCATGGGCTTGACAGACTTACGCCGTACGTACTACCTTACCCCGTAAGCTTACAGCGTACTCAAGGAGACGGAGATGGCAGCGATGGCAGTGAGCGCAATTGCGGGCGAGCAAGCCGAGATCATGCGCGCGGCGGTGCGGGCGCGGTGGGGCAAGCCGGAAAAGGTCGTCGAGATCGACGACGTGTCGAAGCCGAAGCTGGAGGACGACACGGTGCTCGTCCGGGTCAAGGCCGTGTCGGTCAACCGCGCCGACTACTACATGACCGTGGCGCCCGGGATCCTGCTGCGACCCATGATCGGCGGTTTCCTGAAGCCGAAGATGCGACAGCTCGGAACCGACTTCGCCGGGGTCGTCGAAGCCGTCGGGAAGAGCGTGAGCGGATATCAACCGGGCGACGAGGTGTTCGGCGCGAAGACGCCGGCGTTCTGCGAGTTCGTCGCGGCGCGGATGTTCGTCCACAAGCCCGCGAACGTGTCGTTCGAAGAGGCGGCAGCGGTTCCGGTCAGTGCGCTCACTGCGCTACAAGCGCTCCGTGACCACGGGAAGCTAGAGGCAGGCCAGCGCGTCCTGGTCAACGGGGCATCGGGCGCTGTCGGAACGTATGCCGTGCAAGTTGCAAAGGCCCTCGGTGCCAGCACGGTCACCGCCGTCTGCAGCCCGCGCAACGTCGAGCAGGCACGCAGGCTCGGCGCCGACCGGGTCGTCGACTACACGAAGGAGGACTTCACGCGCAGCGGCGACCGCTACGACGTGATCGTCGACATCGGTGGAACACATCCGTGGAGGCACCTGCGCCGCGTCCTCACCCCGAACGGGACGCTCGTCATGGTCGGCTCGCAGAGACGGAACAATCCTCTGATCGGGCCGCTCGGCTACATCTTCCGCACAGCGCTCGCCTCGCGCCTCAGCAAGCAGAAAGCGACGTTCTTCATCGCGAAGTTCAACAAGCCCGACATGGAGACGCTACGCGAGCTGCTCGAGTCGGGGAAGATCAAGTCGGTGATCGAGCGCGTCTATCCGTTCCCGGAGATCGCCGACGCGCTGCAGTACATGGGCGAGGGTCATGCGCGCGCGAACCTCGTCGTCACGTTCTGACGCGACGAGCGCGGAACGACGCTAGTGGAAGAACACGCCGTTCTGCTCGATGCCGACCGCCGGAGGCCCCGGATTCGTCTGGCCGGTCGCGTCAGCGGTGTAGACGACGTTGCTGTTGTCGTTGCGCGCGGTGAAGCTGATGGTCGCCGGCCCGGTCACGTAGTGCCCCGCGAAGCCGAAGACCGGATCATGCAGGTCGACCGGCGCGCCATGACCCGCCCAACGGACGTCGAAGCTGACCCGCGAGGGCAGCGGCGGCGGGCCGGGCACGAGGCCGATCGAGTTCAGGATGTCGTGGTAGTCCTCGATCTTCAGCGCCTGCACGCGAAGGCGCGCCTCGCCCGTTCGCGGATCCACCTTGATCGCGCCGGGCTCGATCGGAATCGTCCAGAAGAGCCCTGACGGAGCAATGCCCGGGTTGAAATCGTGTACCTGCTGCGACGGGTCACCCACGGTGCCCGCATACAGGTCGATTCATATGAAGGCGAACGAGCCGTGCTGCACGTTGCCCGAGGCGTCGACGTACGCACCCACCATGAAGCGCATGTCGGTATCGAAGGTGTAGGCCGTTCCGTCGCTCCCGCGGGCGGTTCCCTGGATCTCCGAGGCGCCGACCGTTCCGTTGAAGTCGTTGATCGTCGACATCTCGAAGGGCGGAAACGGAGGCAGGACGTGGACGAACGGGTCGGACGGGACCGGGTTGAACTCCGCGCTGAGCCCGCCGGGAATCGGCTTCGGATCGCCGGGCTTTCCACGCGCGAGTGCCGGTGTCGCGAACACCGCCAGCGCGAACGCAACGACGCCCGCGTAGGCTGCTGCACGCCGGCCGAAGCGACCCCGCGACAAGCCCTCCGTCACTCCCGCTCCTTTCAGGAGTGACGACTCTACGCCGCTTGCCACTCGAGGTCAACGGACGGGCCTCTGAACGGCACGTTTCCAGGGTAGTCGGGTTGAGACGAAATCAACCCGCTGTTCAACCCCGGCGCCGACGACGCGGACACGCCTGCCGCGGATCATGACGGCATGACCACTTCCGAGTACCTCCTCAATGCGGCGTTCGTCCTCCTCGTCCTCCGCCAGATGCGGGAGCGCGAGCTCGATCGCAGGAGCGTGATCGTCCCGCTCGTCCTCATGTTCTTCGTCGGCGCGCAGTACCTGCACACGGTGCCCTCCGCCGGCAACGACCTCGTCCTGATCGTCGTGCTCGCCGGGGTCGGGCTGACGCTCGGCGTCCTCGGCGGCTTCGCAACGCACGTCCGCGTCGGCGACAACGGCATAGCGCTCGCGCGTGTCGGGTGGATCGCGGTCGGCCTCCTCGTCGCCGGGATCGGTGCCCGAATGGCGTTCGCCTTCGCCGTCGGTCACGGTTTCGAGCCGACCGTCCGTAGCTTCAGCATCGCCCACCAGATCACTGCCGCTGCGTGGCCCGTCGCGCTCGTCTTGATGGCTATGGTCGAGGTCGGGGCGAGGATCGCGGTCGTCCAGTTCCGCGGCCGCCGTCTCGCGACCGGGTCTATCGTCTGTTCGTGACGACGTCCCGGAGCGCGCGCGAGGCGGACGCGAGTGCGCGCGCGGAGCAGCGAGTTCGCCGCCAGCGAGAAGTCCTGCGCCCGCTCGGCCTCGTGCTTCTCGCAGCGGTTGTGATCGGCGCGATCAACGGTCATCCCGCGCCTGGCGCACACGGCCGAGGGCTCGGAGTCGTCGTCGCGCTCGTCGTGTTCGCCGCTGCGCTCGTGCTCGCACTGCGCGACGGCTTCCAGAAACGACGCTACCCCGCGGAGCGACCGAGCTCGCCGCGGGTGCCGCGGTCTGGATGGCCGTCACGCGCCTGTCGTTCGCGCTCGGTGCCGGGCTCGCCGCCGCGACGACGGTCGGAGTCGTTCTCGCCGAGGCGCTCTCCGACGCCTCCGTCGCCGCGATCTCGGCGGCGGCATTGCTGTGCGCGCTGCTCGCCTTCGTCGCGTACTTCGTCAAGCAGGCGCGTTCGAGCCAGGACACGACCGAGCTGCTGCTGGCGCAACTCGAGGACGTGCGTGAACAACAGCTCGCGGCTGCCGCAATCGCCGAACGCGGACGCATCGCGGGTGAGCTCCACGACGTGCTCGCCCACTCGCTGTCCGGCGCCGCGATCCAGCTACAGGCGGCCGGAAAGCTTGCCGAGAGCGAGCAGGCGACCGCGCATGTGCGCGCCGCGATCGACCGCGCCGGTGAGCTCGTGCGAGACGGCCTCGTGAGCGCTCGGCACGCAGTCGGCGCGCTTCGCGGCGACGAGCTTCCCAACGTTGCCCAGCTCGAATCGCTCGTCGCTTCCTTCCGGAGCGACACAGACGTGGAGGTGACGCTCGCGATCGAGGGCAGCGAGCGGCCGCTCCCCGCGGACACAAGCCTCGCGCTCTATCGCGGCGCGCAGGAGGCGCTGACGAACGTCGCGCGGCACGCGCGCGGCGCCACCGCAACCGTGGTGTTGCGCTACGGCAGCAGCGGGACGACGCTGACCGTCGAAGACCGGCTCGCCGGTCCGAAGCCCGGCAGCGCCGCCGCCGGCGTCGGCGGCGGCAACGGGCTCGCGGGGATGCGGGAGCGACTCGAACGGGTCGGTGGAACAATCCAGGCAGGCCCGACCGAGAACGGCTGGCGTGTCGAGCTGGACGTGCCGGCGTGATCCGCGTCGCCATCGCCGACGACCAGCGAGTGATCCGCGACGGGTTGTCGACGCTCGTCGGTCTCATCGCCGACGTCGAAGTGGTAGGGACAGCGAGTGACGGCGCCGAGGCGGTGTCGCTCGCGCAGGACGCGCGCCCGGACGTCGTGCTCATGGACCTGCGCATGCCCGACGTGGACGGGACGGAGGCGACCCGCCGGATTCGCGCCTCGTTGCCGGACACGCAGGTGCTCGTGCTCACGACCTACGCGGACGACGAGTCGCTCTTTCCCGCGTTGCACGCCGGTGCGCGCGGCTACCTGACGAAGGACGCGAGCGCCGACGAGATCGAGCGGGCAATCCGTGCCGTCGCCGCGGGACACACGCATCTCGACTCGGCGATCCAGGAACGGCTCGTCGCCGCGGTGGTCGACGCCGCGCCGACCGAGCACGCGCCGCCAGACCCCCTTACGTCACGCGAGCTCGACGTCCTCAGGCTGATCGCCGCCGGCCTCTCGAACGCCGAGATCGCAGCAGCGCTCGTCGTCAGCAGGGCGACGGTGAAGACGCACGTCAACCACGTCTTCGCGAAGACCGGGGCCCGCGACCGGGCGCAGGCCGTCCGCTACGCCTACGAACGCGGCATCGCCCAGCCGTCGAACTCTTCCTCTCGTTAGGACGGAGGCACCCCGACTCGCGCCCGAACACGAAGTCGTCCGCAGCGCCGACCGCGAGCATGGTAAGAGGGATCCATGAGCACCCCACGAGAAGGAGGCTGCGCCTGCGGAGCGGTTCGGTACCGGCTGACGTCCGATCCGCTGTTCGTCCACTGCTGCCATTGCCTCAACTGCCAGCGGCAAACCGGCAGCGCATTCGTCATCAACGTGCTGATCGAGACGGATCGGGTCGAGCTCCTCGCCGGCGAGCCGACGGTGGTCTCCGTTGCGCGCGAAGGCGGCCTGACGCAGGAGATCTGGCGCTGCCCGACGTGCCAGACCGCGGTCTGCAGTCAGTACTCGACGCCGCGGATCCGTTTCGTTCGCGCCGGCACGCTCGACGATCCGTCGTCGGTTGCGCCCGACGTCCACATCTTCACGCGCTCGAAGCTGCCGTGGGTCACGCTACCCGACTCGGTGCCGGCGTTCGACGTGTACTACGACATGAAGAAGCTGTGGCCGGCGACGAGTCTCGAACGCGTCGCAGCGCGCGAGACCCGCCGCGCCGAAGAGGGATGACTAGCCGACGGCCGAGCTGGCCGGCCTGCGGTAGCTGTAGCCGCCCTGCTGATTCGTCGTCAGGCCGAGGAAGACGGCCGCGAGACCGACGACGACGTGCGGAACCCACACGTTCGCCGTCTCGTCGGCGAAACCGAAGATCCACGGCGATGCCGCGAGCAGCGCGCCGGCGGCGATGTCGATCAGATTGTGCACCGCCATGGGGGCGACCTTCCAGACGCCGAGCTCGTAGTTGGTGACGAGGCTGTAGGCGATCAGGCCGATCCCGAGCACGATCGGAACGACCGTCGCGGCCGTGTGCTCCGAGAACTGGAAGATCCAAGGTGCGGCGATGAGAGCGGCGCCCACGACGTAGTCGAGCGGCGCGTGGAACTTCGTCGGGATGAAGCGCATCGGAACTCCTTGGTCGACGGGGCTTTGCTTCCCGCGTGGCTGAAGCCGATCCACGACTGGATCAAGGAGTCGTTCCGCAAGACCTCGAGGAAAAGGAGGAAGGAGATGACATCGACGACTAGCCGCGCGACTCTGACGCTCCCGACCGACGATCAGATCCTGATCACGCGGGAGTTCGACGCGCCGAGTCGCCTCGTCTACCGCGCGTGGACGGAGCCCGAGCTCGTGAAGCGCTGGTGGCATGCGAACCGCGGCAAGGTCACCCTCGTCGAGATCGACCTGCGCGTCGGCGGCAAGTGGCGGCAGGTGATGGTCGCCGACGACGGAATGGAGGTCGGTTTCCACGGCGAGTACCGCGAGATCGTCCCCGACGAGCGGATCGTGTCGACCGAGGTGTACGAAGGGCTGCCCGGAGGCGTGTCCGACGAAGACGGCGGAACGGTCAACACGCTGACGTTCGACGACGTGAACGGACGAACGCGGCTGACGCTGCTCATCCAGGCTGCG
>VAYM01000020.1 GCA_005884945.1 Actinomycetota bacterium
GCCCTCCTACGTCAGCTCGCCGACGGCCGCGACGACCGCGTCGACTTCATCCTCCGTGTTGTAGTAGTGCGGCGACAATCGCACGCAGTGCTCGACGCCCTTGTCCGCGAAGTCGTAGAGCGCGTACTCACGGAGGCTCACAGATGAATTGATCCCGCGCGCGCGCAGCTCGCCGGCGACCGTCTGGCTCGACCGCCCCTCGCGTACCGGGCCGCCGCCGCGGCGCCGAGGACGTTCGCGTACGAGAACTCCCAGTCCTCGAAGCGCGCAGCCGTCTCGACCGGCGCATAGCGCTCGAACTCGACCCAGTGCGCGCCGCGCATGTCGATGAAGAGCGGCTCGTAACCGGCACCGAGCGCGCGGTCCGACACGAACAGGAAGCCGCTTCCGCGCGGCCCGCGCAGGAACTTCCGGCACGTCGCCGACAGGAAGTCGCAGCCGATCTCACCGGCGTCGACGCGGTACTGCCCGACGGACTGGCAGGCATCGACGAGGTAGGGGAGATCGAGGCGCCGGCAGTGGCGGCCGATCTCCGCGACCGGCTGGACGAGCCCCGAGTTCGTCGGCACGTGCGTGACGGCGACGAGCCTGGGTCTACGCTCCTCCATCGACTTCGCCATCGCATGCACGTCGACGCCGCCCTCCGGACGATTCGGAGCGTGGACCACCTCGACGCCGAAGCGCTTTCGCAGCGAGAGGAACGCGATCTGGTTCGAGATGTAGTCGTCCTGCGTCGTCAGGATCACGTCTCCGCTCGCGAACGGAATCGACGACAGGGCGCGTGCGTACGCGTCCGTGGCGCTCGGCGCGAAGGCGACGTTGTGCGCGCTGCAGCCGAGGAGCTCTGCCGTTGCGGCGTAGAAGTCGTGCACCCGATCCTGCCGCGCGTCGGCCGCCTCGTAGCCGCCGATCTCCGCTTCGAGCTCGAGGTGCTCCGTCATCGCATCGAGCACGGGCCTCGGCATCAGGGCGGCGCCCGCGTTGTTGAAGTGGATGCGGCTCGCGCAGCCCGGCGTGTCTGAACGCAGCCGATCGAGGTCGAGGGTCGCCGTCATCTGCTTAACTCCCGGGAACAGCGCCGAACGACCAAGGAGCCGACGTGCGCGCAGCGTTCATAGCCATCCAGAGGGCCTTTGTGACCGATTCGGAGGTTATGACGCTTGCTTCGCAGAACGCTCAACTTGGGGATCTTGGCGCATGTAGACGCCGGTAAGACGACTCTTACGGAACGGCTGCTGTACGCGGCCGGTGTCATCGACGAGCTCGGGAGCGTCGACAAGGGGACGACGCAGACCGACTCGCTGTCGCTCGAACAGCGGCGCGGGATCACGATCAAGTCCGCCGTCGTCTCGTTCGAGATCGACGACATCGTCGTCAACCTGATCGACACGCCGGGACACCCGGACTTCATCGCGGAGGTCGAGCGCGTTCTCGGCGTGCTCGACGGTGCGGTGCTCGTCATCTCGGCGGTCGAGGGAGTGCAGTCGCAGACGCGCATCCTGATGCGAGCGCTGCATCGACTGCAGATCCCGACGCTGATGTTCGTGAACAAGCTCGATCGTCGCGGCGCGGACCCCGAGCGCGTCCTGCGCGAGATCCGCGACAGGCTGACGCCGGCCGCGATCGCGATGGGCGAGGAGCTCGGGGATGCGGCGGTCGACGTCCTCGCGGAGCACGACGAGAGCCTGCTCGCAGCGTACCTCGATGACGACGCGATCATCTCGACGGACGACCTGCGCACGAAGCTCGCCGCGCAGACGCGGCGGGCGCTCGTGCACCCGGTGTTCTTCGGCTCGGCGCGCACCGGCGCGGGCGTGGATGTGCTCATGGCCGGGCTCGGAGAGCTGTTGCCCGCAGGCGCAGGAGACCCCGATGGACCGGTTTCCGGCACGGTCTTCAAGATCGAGCGCGGGCCCTCGGGCGAGAAGGTCGCGTACGTCCGCATGTTCTCCGGAACGGTGCAGACGCGGGACCGGCTGCGCTACGGCCGCGACGACGAGGAGAAGGTGACGGCGATCGCGGTCTTCGTCCACGGCGCGGCGTTGCAGCGTCAAACCGTTTCTGCCGGCGAGATTGCAAAGCTCTGGGGCCTCGGCGACGTCCAGATCGGCGACAGGATCGGGGACGAGGTCGGTCGCGCAGATCGTCACGAGTTCCGGCCGCCGACGCTCGAATCGGTCGTTGACCCGGTCGACGCGGACGACAGGCACGGCCTTCGCGTCGCGCTCTCACAGCTCGCCGAGCAGGACCCGCTGATCGACGTCCGTCAGGACGACACGCGACAGGAGCTCACCGTCTCGCTGTACGGCGAGGTGCAGAAGGAGGTCATCCAGGCGACGCTCGCAGAGGACTACGGCATCGACGTCACGTTTCGCGAGACGACGCCGATCTACGTCGAGCGGCCTGCGCGCGCGGGCGAGGCGATCGAGGTCCTGCACGCGGAGACGAACCCGTTCCACGCGACAGTCGGGCTGCGCGTCGATCCTGCGCCGGACGGCTCCGGCGTCGAGTTCCGATTGGCCGTCGACACTCGCGACGTCCCGCTCTACGTCTACAAGACGCGCGACCGCTTCGCCGAGAGCATGGCCGAGTACGTTCGCGAGACGCTGGGCGAGGGTATGTTCGGCTGGCGCGTCACGGACTGCATCGTGACGATGACCGTGTGCAGCTACAGCATCGCGGACGGCCCCCCGTCGCGACGCGGTCCGACCAGTACCGCAGCGGACTTCCGCAAGCTGACGCCGATCGTCCTCATGGAGGCGCTCGCGCACGCAGGCACGGTCGTGTGCGAGCCGACGGCGCGGATCAGCGTGGAAGTTCCGACGGACACCGTCGGCGCGGTTCTCCCCGCAATGGCGCGGCTCGGCGCAGCGGTCGAGACGCCGTCGCCGAACGGAGAGCTGTCGACGATCGACGCCCAGCTCCCCGCGGCGCTGGTGGACGAGCTCCAACGCGAGCTGCCGCGACTGACGCGCGGGGAAGGCGTCCTCGAGTCGAGCTTCAACGGCTATCGGCCGGTGAGCGGCGAACCGCCGGTGCGGCAGCGGACGACCGCGAATCCGCTCAACCTCGGCGAGTACCTCATGGTCGTCGGCCGATGATGCATCCCGACGAGGTGCACACGGACGTTGCGCTCTGAGCGCCGTCATCGACTTCGGGAGCGTCGGTGTCGGCGATCCGGCCTATGACGTGATGGTCGCGTGGAAGCTGTTCTCACGCGAGACGCGCGATTACTTCCGGACGCTGCTCGCGGCGGACGATGCGACCTGGGCCCGAGGTCGAGGCTGGGCGCTTTCGCAGGCCGTGATCGCGCTCGCGTACTACACGCTCGAGACCAACGCCGTGCTGGTCGGAGAAGCGCAGCGGTGGCTGGCCGAGGTGCTCGCCGACGCTTGAGCCGTTCGCATGAACGGCTCGCGGCTCCAGTCGGCGTAGCGCTCGCGCAATGTCATGCCTGCGATCCGCGCCATCAGGTCGAGCTCCGACGGCCAGACGTAGCGGAACGGACCCGACGCCTTCTTGAAGGTGCCGTCGGCGGTGCGGTGGTAGTGGTGGGAGACGAGACCCTGGTTCACGATCTCGTACTCGTCGATTCCGACGTGTCTCTCCCCGACGTGGAACGGCTGGAATGTCTCGCCCGGTGGGAGCCGCTGCAGCCCCGGCACTCCGACCTCGATCACGAAGCAGCCGCCGGGCTCGAGGTGCGCGGCGACGTTCTCGAAGCACGCGACCTGCTCTTCCTGCGTCGTCAGGTTCATGATCGTGTTGAACACAAGGTAGGCGAGCGAGAACGTCCCGTCGATGCGCGTCGTCGCGAAGTCGCCGATCGCGACGGGGATCTCCGCGCCGCCCGGCTTCGCACGCAGCCGCGCGACCATCGCGTCCGAGAGGTCGACGCCGTGGACGCGAACGCCGCGCTGTGCGAGCGGGAGGGCGATCCGGCCCGTGCCGATGCCGAGCTCGAGCGCCGCGCCCTTGCCGGCGAGGGCCACGAGGAAGTCGACGACGGCTTCGATGTGCGCGGGCTGGAACATGAAGCCTTCGTCCTCGTCGTACCGCGCTGCGATCTCCTCGCCGAAGTAGTCTCGGGGCATCCCGTGACTCTCTCAGAACGATGAGAATGCTCGCCGGAAGGTGCTTCTGCGGGGCCGTCCGCTACTCCGTCGCGGACGAGTTCGTCTACGCGATGAACTGCCACTGCTCGAACTGCCGCGCCGCGACGGGCTCGGCCTTCAAGCCGTTCGGCGGCATCCAGCGCGAGAAGCTCGAGGTCACGGACGGCGACGACGTGCTGCTCGTCCACGGCGACGACGACTCGAACGACACGCGCTGCGGCGTGTGCGGCTCGTTTCTCTACTCCGTCGTTCGCGACGGGGAGTACGTCCACGTCGCGTACGGCTCCCTCGTCGACGCGCCGAGCCTCCGGCCGACGAAGCACATCTTCGTCGGCTCGAAAGCGCCGTGGTTCGAGATCACCGACGACCTGCCGCAGTTCGAGGAGCACTGACGAACAGCAGCCGAGCGGGACCGGCGGAGCGGGTCGGCGCGGCCGCAAGCGCGCTCGCTCGGGGCGGCATCCGCAGGCTCACGAGGACGCTCGGCGGTGCGGAGCGGACGCGCGTCATCGTGCTCCTCGCCGCTGTGCTCGCGCTCAGCAGCGCCGACGCGTCGACGGTCGGCGCGTCTGCGACGCCGCTCCGCCACGCGCTGGGGATCAGCAACACGGACATCGGCCTGCTCGTGAGCGTGACGTCGCTCGTCGCCGCGCTCGCGAGCCTGCCGTTCGGGGTGCTCGCGGACCGCGTCCGCCGTACCCGGACGCTCGGCGCTGCGATCGTCCTCTGGGGCGGCGCGATGATCTGGAGCGCGACGGTGTCGACGTTCGGCGAGCTGCTGTTCACGCGCATGCTGCTCGGAGGCGTCACCGCCGCGGCCGGGCCGATCGTCGCTTCTCTCGTCGGTGACTACTTCCCTGCGTACGAACGCGGGCGCGTCTACGGGTACATCCTCGCCGGCGAGCTCGTCGGCGCGGGCGTGGGCTTCGCAGTCACCGGCGACATCGCGGCGCTGTCGTGGCGCGCGGCGTTCGTGATCCTCTCTTTGCCGGCGTTCGCGTTGGCGTGGCTGATGTTCCGGCTTCCCGAGCCGGCCCGCGGCGGTCGCGACGCGCTCATTGCCGCAAATGCCCAGCCCGTGACGACCGGCGAAGACGGCGACCAGGGGACGGACGCGCAGAGGCTTGCGCGTGAGCGCGGCGTCGAGCCGGATCCTGCGCTCGTCGACGCCGATCCGAAGCGGATGGGCCTGCTCGCCGCGACGCGGTACGTGCTGCAGATCAGGACGAACGTCGTCCTGATCGTCGCGAGCGCGGCGGGCTACTTCTTCCTCGCCGGCGTCCAGACCTTCGGCGTCGAGTTCGTGACGCACCAGTACCGGATCGACCAGGCGGTCGGGACGCTCGTGCTGCTCGTCGTCGGCGCAGGCGGCGTCGCCGGCGTGCTCGGCGCGGGCGTGCTCGGCGACCGTTTGCTTCGGAGCGGCTATCTCACCGGCCGGATCCTCGTCAGCGCCGTCGCGGCGACGGCGGCAGTCGCGCTGTTCGTCCCGGCGATCTTCACCCGGAGCGCGGTCACTGCTCTCCCGTACATCACGCTGGCCGCGCTCGCGCTCTCGGCACAGAACCCACCGCTCGACGCCGCTCGGCTCGACATCATGGTGCCGCTGCTCTGGGGACGCGCGGAGGGGATCCGAACGTTTCTCCGCACGTTCGCCCAGGCGGCGGCGCCGGTGATCTTCGGCGGCGTGTCCGACTACGTCTTCGGCGGTGGGCGTTCGGGTCTGCAGTGGACGTTCGCGTTGATGCTCCTTCCGCTCGGCGCGAGCGCCTACTTCCTCTACAAGGGGCTCGAGACCTACCCACGCGACGTGGCGACGGCCGCTGCGAACGTCAGCAGACACCGCCGGGTCGACGAGAGCGGCTGGGTCGCCCGCGCGTGAACCGAGCGGCGCCCTTCGCGGACTCGTCGTCGAGCGGCTGACGCACGGTCACGAGCGCCACGCGCAGCGCTGGCCGCCACCGACACCAGAGGCCGCGGCTGCGGCGCGCCGTTCGTCACCGCGTTGCGGCCGAGGGAGGAGCAGCGCGGGCACGAGGGTGGCGGCGATGAGGCCGACCGCGACCCAGAACGTGGTGCCGAACGCGTGTGCAAGCGCCGGCGCCGCGTGTGCACGTCGCTCGGGCGACAGCGACGCGAGCCCTTGAACGCCGTCGTGGAGATCACGCACGTTCGCGGCGATCGCGCGCTGCAGCACGATCGCGAGTAAGGCGGTCCCGATCGCGCCGGCGATCCGCTGGATTGCGTTGAGCGCGCTCGTTGCACGCGGCGTCTCCTCGCGCGCGAGTGTCTGAAACGCTGCCGCCATCGAGGGCATGATCGTGCTCCCGGCGCCAACACCGAGCACGAAGAGCGCGGCTGTGAGGTACAGGTACGAAGTGTCTGCGCCGACCTGCGTGAACGCGAGCGCGCCGACCGTCGCCAGCACGACGCCGACCGACACGACGGACGTGTAGCGGATCTTCGTGGCGGACGACCTGGTAGTAGAGCGGCAGCAGGATCAGCGAGCCGAACAGCGCCATCGGCAGGAAGAAGTTCGCGGCGACGGCGCTTGCAAAGCCACGGCGCGCGAACAACGAGAGGTCGATGAGTGCGAGGCGACCGCGACCGCGTGCGTGCGCGACGAACAGCGCCACGAGGGCGAGCCCGGCGCTCCCGGCCGCGACGGTGCTGGTGTGCAGCCCGCCCTGGTTGCCGGCCTCCGACACGCCGTAGAGGAAGAGGGCGACTCCCGGAGAGAGGAACGCAAGGCCGCGCAGGTCGAGCCGCCGGCCGAGCTGGGGTCTCGCCTCCGGCAAGAGTCGCAGCGCTGCGACGACGGCGGCGACGCCCACGGGCAGGTTGACGAAGAAGATCCAGCGCCAGCTCCACTGGTCGACGATCGCCCCGCCGACCACCGGACCGAAGACGGGGGCGAGCAGCATCGGAACTCCGATGAGGCTCATCACCCGCCCCATTCGCTGCGGACCCGCTGCCTGCGCGAGGATCGTCTGGCCGACCGGCAGAATCATTCCGGCGCCGAGCCCCTGCAGCACGCGGAAGGCGATCAGCGATCCGATCGACCATGCGGTCCCCGCGAGCACCGACCCGGTCAGGAAGACGAGCAGCGAGGTGAGCCAGACGCGCTTGGCCCCGAAGCGCTCGCTCGCCCAGCCGGTCAGCGGGATCACGCTCGCGAACCCGAGCATGTATCCGGTCAGCACCCATTGGATCGTCGAGATCGACGCAGCGAAATCGCGCCCGAGTGTCGGAATCGCGACGTTGACGACCGTCAGGTCGAGCACGGTCATGATGGTCCCGAGGACGACGACCACGGCGAGGAGGAAGACCTCACGATCAAGGCGCTGAGCGGTGCTCGGTTGAGTGGTCATTGGCGCTCCTCCAGGGATCTTTGGTCTGAGACAAATCTTAGAGTAGCTATAGAATTAGGCTCACGTCAAGTAGGATCGGTAAGGTGATCCATATGGCCTCGGAGCTCGGACTCCGCGAGCGCAAGAAGCAGCAGACTCAGCTACAGATCGCCGAGACCGCGCGGCGGCTCTTCTTCGAGCGCGGCTTCGACGCGGTCACGGTCGCCGACGTGGCGCGGGAAGTCGACGTCTCCGTGGGGACGGTCTTCAACTACTTCCCCACGAAGGAGGATCTCTTCTACAGCGGTATGGAGGTCTTCGAGGAACGGCTGATCGAGGCCGTTCGCAACCGACCTGCGGGCGAATCCGTGCTCGCGGCGTTTCGGCGCGTCGTCCTCGAAGGCATTCCACGGCTGGCGACCGACGAGACTGCCGACGTCATCAGGACGGCCGCGCGCATCGTCGGCTCCA
>VAYM01000021.1 GCA_005884945.1 Actinomycetota bacterium
CGAGTTGTCCGGCCGCGTAGCGGCCCGTCCGCGAAGAGGGGCCGGGGAGGGGGCCCGGGGGAACTGGGAGATTCCCCCGGCGAGCGCCGAGTGGCGAGTCGCTCACTCGCCCCACCTTTTCACCAACGCTTGGTCGAGGCCAAGCTGGTCGAGCGCACGGCCGACGATGAAGTCCACGAGGTCGTCGACGCTCTCGGCGCCGTGGTAGAAGCCGGGCGCGAGGAAGAGGATCGTGGCGCCCGCCTCGCGAAGGGTCAGCATGTTGCGCAGGTGGATCGTCGACAGCGGGGTCTCGCGCGGCATGAGGACGAGCTTGCGCTCCTCCTTGAGCGCGACGGACGCCGCCCGGTGGATGAGGTTGTCCATCGCGCCGGAAGCGATCGTCCCGAGCGTCCCCATCGAGCACGGGCAGATCACGTACGCGTCGACCTTTGCGGAGCCGCTCGCGTACGGCGACTTCCAGTCGTTCGGCTCGTACACAGTGACGTTGCCGCCGCGCGCGTGCTCGAGCAGCCGCGTCAGCGTCTCGTCACGTGACAGCCGCGGGTTCGCGTACAGCTCGGTCGCGAGCACCTCGATTCCCGCGGACGAGGCCGAGATGCCGAGCTCGACGTCGGCGCCGCTCAGCGCCTCGACGAGTCGAGCCGCGTACGGAGCGCCCGAGGCGCCCGTGATGCCGAGGAAGACGCGCACGGCCCTACTTCGGACCCTTGGACGCGTCGAGGAAGATCGCGAGCGCCTGCAACTCCGAGATGCCGAGGTTCTTCCCCTTGGCGTCCTTGGCCGGGATGTTGGCGAAAGCGGCGAACTTCGGCATCACGTTGTTGCCGAACTTGGACGGGTCCGAGATGTACGACGTCAACCCCTGGACCCCCTTCCCCTTCGTGCCTTCCGCACTCAGGTCGGGCGCGCCGAGGTTACCGCCGCCCGTGCCGAGATACGTGTGGCACGCCGTACAGCCGGCCTCCGCGAACACCGTCGCGCCGGACACCGCCTTCGGGTTGTTCGCGAAGCCCTCGCGCTGCGCCCACGACGGAACTGCGGCGACGACCTCGCTCGCAAGGGCTTCCTTCGCGACCGCGCCCTTGTAGGTCAGCTCGCCCATCGAGATGACGACGAGGATTGCCGCGATCACGGCCACCGGACGGCGTGAGAGGCGCCGGTCGCGCCGCGTGTCGATGAACGGCAGGACGAGCGCGATGATCAGCAGGATCGTGGGAATGCCGACGGTGCCGAGGATGACCGAGTCCGGCCATTTGAAGATCCGAAGCAGGTAGAAGAGGAAGTAGAAGTACCAGTCGGGACGCGGAACGAAGTTCGTCGTCCCCGGGTCGGCGGGCTCCGCGTAGCGGGGGCCGAGCATGCAGGACGACCATTTCGGCTGGCACCTGTTCGGATCTTCGTGCGACGTGAGGTACCAGACGCACGCGAGGCCGACGATGACGCACACGACGACGAGGCTCATCACCGTGTCGTGGAACATCGCGTACGGATAGAACGGCTTGCCGCGCTCCTTGACGTCCTGCTTGTAGCGCTGGAACGACGCGCGCCGCTCGTCGAGCGCAGACATTACGCCGAGTCACCGCGCTGTCCGCGCACGTAGTTGCGTGGCACGGGCCGCGTCAGGCCTGCGCGGCGCCCGTCCGTCGAGACTTCCTGCTCCTCGACCCAGTCCGCGCCCGCGGCCTCCTTCGACCACGGCGGCGAGGAGACGCCGAGCCGCACGACGAGGTACAGGTGCAGACCGATGAGCGCGAAGATCGCACCGGGGATGAGCAGCATGTGCATCGAGTAGAAGCGGGCCAGCGTGTCCGGCCCGATCTCCGCACCCCCGCGCAGGAACTGTGCGATGTACGGGCCGAGGAACGGCGCGGTGCCGTTGAGGTTGATGCCGACGATCGTCGCCCAGTACGCGGTCTGATCCCACGGCAGCAGGTAGCCCGTGAAGCCCTCGAGCATCCCGATCACGAGCAGCATCACGCCGATGATCCAGTTCAGCTCGCGCGGGTACTTGTACGCGCCGAACAGGAACACGCGCGCCATGTGGAAGAACATCAGGATGATGAAGACGCTGGCGCCCCACTTGTGCATGCCGCGGACCAGCCAGCCGAGCGTGACGTCGTTCGTGATGTGCTGGATCGACGCGTATGCGGTCTTCGGCTCCGGCTTGTAGTACATCGCGAGGATCACGCCGGTGACGGCCTGCACGAGGAATGCGGTCAGCGTCGCCGAGCCGAGCGTGTGGAACCAGTTCGTGTCGCCCGGGACCTTGCGGAAGAGGAAGTAGCGGATCCCGCCGATGAGACCGGAGCGTTCCTCCAGCCAGTCGATTGGGTAGTTGACGGCCGCTTCGAGCCGCTCGCGGCGCGGGGACTTGCGCGTGCGGGTCGCGATGGCCATCTAGTGCGGCGGTTGAAGCGGGTAGAAGATCTGCTCCCAGCCGTCGATGTGCTGTCCGGGGCCGGCGAGCCCGTACCTGTGGATGACGGCGGTCGATCCCGTGCCGTCCACGTGCGCGACGCTGTAGGTCTTCCCGAGGATGAGGTGGCCGTTGTCGATCGCGTACTCGTAACGGTCGAGCGAGCGAACCGGCGGGCCCGCGGTGCGGTTCCCCTCGGTGTCGTACTGGCCGCCGTGGCACGGGCAGCCGAATCCGCCGGCCGGCAGCATCTTGATCAGCGTCACCTCCTGGCCGCCGCCGGTGCCGAAATTCTTCGTCTGGTCGGGGAAGCTCGGGCCGTTCGGCTGCACGGGGCAGCCGAGGTGCGCGCAACGGTTGGAGATGATCGTGAAGCTCGGCTTCCCGGAGAGCAGGCCGTTGTAGCGGATGTACGCCGTGCGGCGCGTTACTTCGCCCTCGTCGGGATGGAGGAAGAAGTGCGCGATCTCCCAGTCCCCCTGGGGGAAGTTGTCGATCGAGCCGAGGTCGACGCGATGCTTGCCCTGCTTGCCGAACGCGGGCCCGAGTGCCATCCCCAGCACGGGCACCGTCACGACGCCGCCGATGACACCGCCGAGGCCGAGCGTCGCGCCCTCGAGGAACCTGCTGCGCGCGAACCGCTCGCCGGGAGCGGGCGGCGGCATCGCAGCTTCGCCGACGTCGGCCGGCACCGCAGGTGCCGTCGCCGGTGCCGGCATCGCGATCGCGCCTCCGATCGGCGCGATCACCGTCGGGCTCACGACGAGTCCGACGAGCAACGTCGCAACTCCGGCCGCGAACCCGATCGGATAGACCGTGGGACCGGGAAGATGAGGCTGGTCCCGATGCTCGGGCTCCACTACCCGGCCTCCCCTCTTCGCCTCACCACGCTGGATTCAACCCCCGTCGGATTTGCGGTGTCAACGACGTAACAAACGCTGCAACGGGCTGGGACTCTGACGCATCCGGCCGTTCGCTGCCGAGGGATCGAGGCCGATGCCGTACTCCTCCCAGCGCCGGTCGACGAGCTCCTTGACCTCCGGCGTCATCTCGATCTCCTCGGGCCACTCGCGCGCGCCCTCCTGCGGGCCTTTGTGCGTTGCGTCGATCCCGATCTTGCCGCCGTAGAACTGCAGCG
>VAYM01000109.1:0-77296 GCA_005884945.1 Actinomycetota bacterium
CGCGGTGATGGTGCGCGCGCTGCAAGGTCTTGCCGACATGGCCCGGATCGAGGCCGTGCCGGATCGGTCCTCGCTGTGGGCCGGCCTCTTCGACCTGCGCGAGAACCTCGAGCGCGCGGTCGAGGACCTGCGCGCGCTTGCCGCCTGATCTCACCGTCGTCGGGTCGATCAACCTCGACCTGGTGGCGCGGGTGGAGCGGTTTCCGCGCGCGGGCGAGACGGTCAGCGGCGCGACCCTCGAGCGCATACCCGGCGGAAAGGGAGCGAACCAGGCGGTCGCCGCGGCGCGCCTCGGCGCGCACGTGCGGATGATCGGCGCCGTCGGCCGCGACTTCGCCGCCGAGGAAGCGCTCGCGAGCCTGCGCGAAGCGGGCGTCGAGCTCGACGTCCGCGAGCTCGACTCGCCGACGGGGATCGCGATCATCCTCGTCGACGCCGCGGGGGAGAACCAGATCGTCGTCGTGCCTGGAGCAAACGCCGAGCTGCGCCTTGCAACAGACAATGGTTGGAGGGCGGCGTTGTGCCAGCTCGAGATCCCTGACGCGGCGATCGAGCAGGCGCGGGCGGCCGCCGAGTGGCTTTGCCTCAATGCCGCACCGGCACGCCCGCTCGCAGTGCAGGCAGACCTCGTCGTTGCGAACCGCTACGAGCTCGAGGTGATCGGCGAGCAGCCGGGCCTCGTCGCGCTCACTCTCGGCGAGGAAGGCGCGGTCCTGCTCGAAGCAGGACGTGAGCTCGCACGCGCCGCGCCGCCGAAGGTCGACGCCGTGGACGGGACGGCGGCGGGCGACGCGTTCACCGCGTGCTTGGTCGTGTCGCTCCTCGAGGGCCGCGACCGCGAGGAAGCGCTTCGGCGCGCCTGTGCGGCAGGTGCGATCGCGGTCTCGCGCTTCGGCGCGCAGCCGTCGCTCCCGACCGCCGACGAGGTAGACGCGATACTCCGCGCGTAGTGCCGACGGCGATCCTGCTCGACTGCGACCCCGGTCACGACGACGCGATCGCGCTCCTGCTCGCGCTCGCGTCGCCGGAGCTCGAGGTGCTCGGCGTCACGACGGTCGCGGGGAACCAGACCCTGGAGAAGACAACCGCGAACGCGATCCGCGTCCTCGACTTCATCGGGCGCGACGACGTCCCCGTCGCTGCGGGCGCGGACCGGCCGCTGACACGCGACCCGTTCGTCGCGGCCTACGTCCACGGCGAGACGGGCCTCGACGGTCCCGATCTGCCGCCGCCGCAACGAGATCCGCTCGGCCGCCATGCCGCGGACTTCCTGGCCGAACAGATCCGGGAGCGCAAAGGCGCCGTCACGCCCGTCCCGACCGGGCCGCTCACAAACGTCGCCCTCCTGCTCGCGCTGCATCCCGACGCGCGGCCCGAGCGCATCGTGCTGATGGGCGGCGCGATCGCCGAGGGCAACGTGACGCCGGCGGCGGAGTTCAACATCTGGTGCGATCCCGAAGCGGCGGCGCGCGTGTTCGCCGGCGGGATCGACGTCACGATGATCGGCCTCGACGTGACGCACAAGGCACTGTTCGGCGAGCGGCATGCGGCGAAGCTCGAGGGCCGAGTGGGGGAGATGGTGCGCGAGCTGCTCGCGTTCTACGGGAGCTTCCATCGCGAGGCGTACGGGTGGGACGGCTCGCCGATCCACGATGCGGTCGCGGTGGCGAAGGTGTCGCATCCGCAGCTCGTGGAAACGAAGCACCGCGGCGTGAAGATCGACACCGAGTCGGAGCTCTCGCGCGGGCGGACGCTCGTCGACCTCTGGCGGCGTGCGCCCTCGTCTTCGCAGCGATCGCACCACACGGGACGCTCGCCGTCCCGGATGCGCCCGGCGCGGAGGTTCCGGGCTCGGCGACGACGCAGGCCGCCATGGAGGAGCTCGGCCGCCGGTTCGACGCAGTGCGTCCGGACGCGACGATCGTGCTGACGCCGCACAACGTCCACATCGACGGCCACTTCGCGGTGGTGCTCGCCGGGCGCGCGGCGGGCGACCTTGCGGACTGGGACGCGCCGTCGGTGAGCCTCGAATGTCCGGTCGATCTCGAGTTGGCGCGTGACGTCGTGGTCGGCATCCACGACGCGGGAATCCCGGTCGTGGGGGCGAGCTTCGGTGAGAACGATCCGGGGGCCGCGACGGCGCCGATGGACTGGGGCGCGTTGATCCCGCTGTGGGTGATGGGCGGACGAGCAGATCCGCAGGTGCCGGCGGTGATCGCGAGCCCGGCCCGCGACCGCCCGTTCGACGAGCACGTGCGGGCCGGCGCGGCGATCGCCGGCGTGGCGGATGCTTCGGACAAGCGCGTCGCGCTGATCGCGAGCGCCGACCACGGGCACGCGCACGACGCCGACGGACCGTACGGGTTCGACCCGGCGTCGAAGGAGTACGACGATCGAATCGTCGACATCGTCCGCGGCGAGAAGCTCGGGGAGTTGCTCGACATCGACGCGTCGTTCGTAGAGGCGGCGAAGGCGGACAGCTTCTGGCAGCTGCTGATGCTGCACGGGGCGCTCGGCCACGGCTGGCGCGGCGAGTTCCTCTCGTACGAGGCGCCCACGTACTTCGGGATGCTCTGCGCAGCATACGAGCGTCGCTGACACGTCCGCCAGGGATGAGGGAGCCGGGGTAGGAGGGAGCGCGCCTGCGGCGAAGCAGCCCGCATGGCGCGCCGCAAGAAGAAGCGCACGCTTCGCCCCCGCCTGCCCGCGCGGGTCAAGAAGAAGCGGAAGGGGACCACGAAGAAGCGTGGGCAGCAGCACCACGAGCTGAGCGGCCTCGGGCTGATCGGCCTGGGCCTCTTTCTCGCGACGATCCTCTACCTCGGCTGGAACGGCGGCAAGATCGGCGGCGGCATCGCCGACGGGTTCGAGGCTGTCGTGGGGAGCGCGGCGTACGCGGCGCCGATCGCCTGCCTGATCGTCGGGGTGCTGATGGTGGCGCGAAGCGAGCTCGTCGACGTCCGCCCGTTCCGCACCGGCATCCTCGTCACGAGCTTCGGCCTGCTGACGACGCTCGGCGCGTCGCACGGCGGAGCGATCGGCAACGGCTTCGACCGCCTCTTCGGCACGCTGCTCGGCACCACCGGCACGACGATCCTCGGCCTGCTCGCACTCGTGATCGGCGTGCTGCTCCTGACGGGCGCGTCCGCGGGCGCGCTCGTACGCCGGTCGGGTCACGCCGTCAAGCGCGCGCACAAGCGGGCGCGCCGCGCGGGGCGGTACGAGCCGGCGCCGACCCCGCCGCCCGCACCCGTGATCCCGCTCCACAAGCACGAGCCTCCCGTCGACGCCGTGCACGAATACCCGGACGTGGTCGGCGAGACGCACCAGCCGCCACCGCTCCTGGTCGAGCCCGACCGCGATGACGACGACCCGGACCAGCCGAGCCTCTTCGACGTCGCGTCGATGGAGCACGTCAAGGAGTACCGGCTGCCGGACCGCGACATCCTCCACCGCTCGCCGCCCGCGAACGAGCTCAGTGCGGACGTTGCGCAGCGAACAGCCGCAGCGCTCGTCCAGACGCTCGCGCACTTCGGCGTCGACGCGACGATCGTCGGGCAGATCTCGGGCCCGCGCGTCACGCGCTACGAGCTGCAGCTCGCGCCGGGCACGAAGGTGTCGAAGGTCGCATCGCTGAAGGACGACCTCTCCTACGCGCTCGCGACGACGGAGATCCGGATCCTCGCGCCGATCCCCGGCAAGCAGGCGGTCGGCGTCGAGCTGCCGAATCTCCAGCCGAACCTCGTCACGCTGGGCGACATCTTCGACGACCTGCCCTCAGCCGCGAGCCCGCTCGCCGTCTGGCTCGGGAAGGACATCTCCGGCAGCGCCGTCTGGACGGACCTCGCGCGCATGCCGCACCTCCTCATCGCGGGCACGACCGGCTCCGGAAAGTCGGGCTGCATCAACACGCTGCTCACGTCGGTGCTCCTCCGCTCGACGCCGGACGAGGTGCGGATGATCCTGATCGACCCGAAGCGGATCGAGCTCGGCTTCTACGAGTCGATCCCGCATCTCCTCACGCCGGTCGTCTCGAGCCCGAAACAGGCCGCGGCCGCGCTCGCGAACGTCGTCTCCGAGATGGAGCGCCGCTACGAGAAGCTCTCCGTCGTCCGCGCCCGCAACCTCGCGGAGGCAAACCGCGTGCTGCGCCAGCGAGGAGAGGGGACGATGCCGTACCTCCTCGTCGTCATCGACGAGCTCGCCGACCTGATGATGATCTCGCCGCAGGAGGTCGAAGACGCGGTCATCCGGCTCGCGCAGAAGTCACGCGCCGTCGGCATCCACCTCGTGCTCGCGACGCAGCGGCCTTCTGTCGACGTGATCACCGGGATGATCAAGGCGAACGTCCCGTCGCGCATCGCGTTCGCCGTCTCCTCGCAGACCGACTCGCGGGTCGTGCTCGACCAGTCCGGCGCGGAGAGCCTGCTCGGCCAGGGCGACATGCTCTTCAAGCCGCTCGGGACGTCTCGCCTGCAGCGCGTGCAGGGCGCGTACGTCTCGGAGGAGGAGATCGCGCTCGTCGTCGAGCAGTGCCGCACGCAGCGCGAGCAGGAGCTGGACGAGTCGCTGCTCGAGCTTCCGGAGGCCTTCGAACAGGACGTCGACGCCGAGGACGGCGAGTTCGACCCCGACGAGGACCCGCTGCTCGAGAAGGCGATCGAGATCGTCGTGCAGACGCAGACGGCGTCGGTATCGCTGCTGCAGCGCCGTCTCCGCGTCGGGTACACGCGCGCCGGCCGGCTGATCGACATGCTCGAGCGCCGCGGCATCATCTCCGGCTACGAAGGCTCGAAACCGCGGCGCGTGCTCGTCGACAGCGCCGAGCGCGTCGGCACCGAGAACTAGAGCTCTTCGAGCACGCCGCGCAGCATGTTCGGGATCGCCCGCCGATCGGCGGGATCCGGTTGCAGGCCACATGCCCGGACCACGCGATCCTCCGTCAACGCGTCGGACACGCCGGCGACCATCTGCGCGAGGTCGAACGACCTCAAGAGCGCATCCCTCGCCTCGAATCCCGACCACGGCTCGAGGTACGCGTCGCGAACCTGCCGGTCGATCTCGTCGTCGCCGACGATTCCCAGTGTCCACTTCAGGAACGTGATCGTGACCCGCATCGTCTGGAACGGATGCGAGATCGAGCTGTCGCCCCAGTCGAAGATTCGGTGCCGCCCGTCGCGGACGAGCACGTTGTTGTAGTGGAGATCGTTGTGCTGCAGCGTCTCGGGAATCCGGTCCTGCGCGAGCTCGTCGCACAGCGCCGTCAGGCGAGGTCGGAGGCCGTGCAACGCAGCGCGTTCGTCCGCGCCGAGGTCCGTGCGCGCAACGAGCGCGCCGAACTCGTCCGGGAGACGCTCGAGCCGCAGGTCGGGGACGCCGAGGTCGAGCAGCTCGCGAACGCGTGCCGCGGCGGCGATCTGCACCTCCGCGTAGAGCGGAACGGTGCTGAGCCAGTGGTGCACGTCCTGCCGCGTCCTCACCACCTCGCGCAGCGGGACTCCGGCATCGCGCATCAGCATCCACGCGCGGTCGACGTCGTACGCGAGCACCTCCGGCAGTCGATCCGCGAAGTCGTCCTCGAACAGCGCGAGCAACGGCACCTCGAAGGCCTGGACGGGAGCGGACGCCTTGAAGTACAGGTCGCCGTCCGTCGTCGGGATGCGCAGGACCGTCGACCACGGCTGCACGTGCGGCTGCTCGATCGGCCCCGTGATCGCGAGGCCGAGCCCCGCCACCCGGTCACGGATCCAGCGATCTGCCGCGTCTAGCCGCGCGCTAACCGAAGACCCTCGAGACCCCAGATCACGAACGCACCCGTGCGGCGCGGCTCCTCGACGAGCTCGAAGTCCGGCCACAGCCGGCATAGCGCCTCGACGCTCGCCTCGAGCTCGCTCCGCGCGAGCGGTGCGCCGATGCAGACGTGGATGCCGCCGCCGAAGCCGATGTGCCGCGCGGCGTTCTCACGGCCCACGTCGAACTCATCGGGCCGGTCGAACACGCGCGGGTCGCGGTTCGCGGAGCCGAACAGCATCGCGATCTTCTGACCGCGCGGAATCGGCACGTCGCCGACGACGACGTCGTCCGCGAGCACCCACCGCTCGAACAGCTGCAGCGGCGGATCGAAGCGGATCATCTCCTCGATCGCGGTCGCAGCGCGCACGTCCCCGGAGACCACGCGCCGCCACTGATCCGGCCGGCGCGCAAACGCCAGCAGGCCGTTGCCGAGCGTGTTCACCGTCGCCTCGTGGCCGGCGTTGAGCAAAACGATCACCGTGCTGACGATCTCGTCGTCGGACAGGCGCTCGCCGTCGACTCGCGCCTCCACGAGCCCGGTGACCATGTCGTCGCACGGCTTCGCGCGGCGCTCGCGGATGAGCTCCTGCACGTACTCCGTGAACTCCGCAGCGGCGCGGTTCGCCGCCTCGGCCGCCTCGAGCGGCACGTCGAACTCGTACATCTTCACCATGCGGTGCGACCAGTCGAGGAGATCGCGGTGACGGTCGAGCGGCACGCCGAGCATCCGGCAGATGACCGCGATCGAGTACGGCTGCGCGTAGTCGTAGAGGAGCTCCATCTCGCCGGCTTCGGCGAGCGGGTCGAGAAGCTGCCGCGCGAGCTCCGCCGACGGCTCTCGCAACGACTCGACGCTACGCGGCGTGAATGCGGCGGCGACGAGCTTCCTGATGCGCGTGTGATCGGGCGGCTCGAGCCACAGCAGGCTCCAGCGCTCCGTTCCCCAGAACGCGGACCAGCGCGGATCGAGCGGCGGCACGCCGATCTCCTCGGGCGTCAGCACGTGGCGGAAGTTGCGCCCGAGCCGTTTGTCCCGGAGGCAACTGCGGACGTCCTCGTGGCGTGTGACGAACCAGCGCTCCCGGCCTTCGTCGTAGAAGACTCGCGTGGCCTCTCGAAGACGGTTGAGCTCCGGGTACGGATCGTCCAGGAACTCCGGATCGCCCGGGTCAAATGTAAGGATCTGATCCAGCGCCACGGAGGAGACGGTATCGCCCTAACCGGCCCATCCGCGCCGCGTCTTAGTTCACATGAGGGTCTGAGGGGGTTAGCATCACCCTGGCCTAGTGGGCCATCTTGACCGCAGGAGGAGGAGGGCTTTCTTGAGCAAGACGCGATTTGCGGCAGGCATTCTGGCTGCGCTCATGGCGTTTACCGCGCTGGCAGTCGTCTTGGCCGGCAGCGTGAGTGCCAAGCCGAAAGCGGCGAAGGCGACGTTCCAGGCTGCGCTGGTCAGCGACGTCGGCCGCTTCAACGACAAGAGCTTCAACCAGTCGCAGCTCGCCGGGCTGAACAAGGCGAAGAGGGTCTTGAAGATCAAGGTGCTGCCGATTCAGTCGAACAACACGAGCGACTACGTTCCGAACCTGACCACCGCCGTTCGCAAGGGCTCGAACATCGTCCTCGCGGCCGGGTTCCTGCTCGCGCCGTCTCTCAAGGACATCGCGCAGCAGTTCCCGAAGACGCACTTCACGATCACGGACGACTTCGTGTCCTCGTCGACCGGTGACTTCAAGGGTGCGGACGTGCACAACATCGAGGGCCTGACGTACGCGACGCAGGAGAACAGCTACCTGATCGGCTGCATGGCAGCCATGGTGGCGAAGTCGAAGTTCGGCAGTTCGACGATCGGCGTAGTCGGAGGCCTCAAGATCCCGCCGGTCGACACGTTCCTCGCCGGGTATCGGGCCGGTGCGAAGAAGTGCGTGCCGAGCTCCGTCGTGAAGATCGGCTACTCGCAGAGCTTCACGGCGCAGGACCTCTGCAAGAACGTCGCCGAGGACGAGATCGCGGGCGGCGCGAAGGTCATCTTCGGCGTCGCGGGTCTCTGCGGGCTCGGTGCACTCGGGGCCGCCAAGGACCACGGTCTCTTCGGGATCGGCGTCGACCAGGACCAGTCGTTCCTGGGGACGTACATCCTGACGAGCGCGGTCAAGCGGGTCGACGTCGGCGTCTTCAACGCCATCTCGCAGGCGAAGAAGGGCAAGTTCAAGGGCGGATCGAACCTCGTCTTCAACCTGAAGAACAACGGCGTCGCCCTCGGCAAGATCAGCCCGCGCCTGACCGGAAAGCTGCGGAAGACAGTGCTCGCGAAGGTCGCGACCCTGAAGAAGCAGATCATCAAGGGGAAGATCAAGCCGCCGACGAACGTCTGATCCGACGCTCGGCGGAGTTGTGAGAGGCGGGTGCTCAACACCCGCCTCTCCCTTTCCTCGGGCATAGAATCGCCGCCCATGGACGAGACTCCGGTCCTCGAGCTGCGCGGCATCACGAAGCAGTTCCCCGGCATCCTCGCGAACGACCACATCGACTTCGACCTGCGCGACGGCGAGGTGCACGCGCTCCTGGGCGAGAACGGCGCCGGCAAGTCGACGCTGATGAACATCGTCTACGGGCTGTACTCGGCCGACGACGGCGAGATCGCCATCAAGGGCAAACGGGTCCAGCTCTCGTCGCCGCACGATGCGATCGACCGCGGGATCGGGATGGTGCACCAGCACTTCATGCTGATCCCGGTGATGACGGTGACGGAGAACATCGTCCTCGCGACGGAACCGAGAACCGGCGGCGTCCTCCTCGACTACTCGGCCGCGCGGCAACGCGTGCTCGAGCTCTCGAAGCGGTTCAACTTCGCGATCGATCCCGACGCGAAGATCCAGAACATCACCGTCGGCCAGCAGCAGCGTGTCGAGATCCTCAAGGCGCTCTACCGGAACGCGGACATCCTGATCCTCGACGAGCCGACCGCCGTCTTGACGCCGCAAGAGGCGACGGAGCTGTTCGCGATCCTCAAGGACCTCGTCGCGCAGGGACTCTCGATCATCTTCATCAGCCACAAGCTCAACGAGGTGCTCGACATCGCCGATCGCATCACCGTCTTGCGGCGCGGGAAGAAGGTCGAGACGATCCCGCGCGAGGGCGCGACCGAGGAAGGGCTCGCACGCTCGATGGTCGGCCGCGAGGTCCTGCTCCGTGTCGACAAGACGAATGCGCGTCCCGGCGACAAGCTGCTCGAGGTCGAGGACCTGCGCGTGCTCGACGATCGGGAGCTCGAGGTCGTCCGCGGCGTGTCGTTCGACGTGCACGGAGGGGAGATCGTCGGCATCGCCGGCGTGGACGGGAACGGACAGACGGAGCTGATCGACGCGCTCGCGGGCCTGCGGAAGCCGGCCGGCGGACGCATCCTGATCGGCGAGAAGGAGCTGACGGGAGCGAGCGCGCACGTCCGGCTCGAGGAGGGCCTCGGCCACATTCCCGAGGACCGTCAGCGGCGCGGACTCGTCCTCGACTTCTCGCTCGCGGAGAACATCGCGCTCCACGACTACGACAAGCCGCCGTTCTCGCGCTGGGGCTGGCTCAACCCGCGTCGTGTGATCGAGCGCGCCAGCAGGCTGCTGACGGAGTACGACGTGCGCGGCGGCGCGCCGCGGACGCTTGCGGGAGCGCTCTCCGGCGGGAACCAGCAGAAAGTCGTGCTCGCGCGCGAGATCTCCCGCAACCCGCGCGTGCTCATCGCCGCGCAGCCGACGCGCGGCCTCGACGTCGGCGCGATCGAGTTCGTCCACAAGCGGCTCGTCGCCGAGCGCGACACGGGGCGCGCCGTTCTGCTCGTCTCGCTCGAGCTCGACGAGATCCTCTCGCTCTCGGACCGCATCCTCGTGCTCTACGAGGGCCAGATCGTGCGCGAGTTCAGTCCGGACGTCGGCGAAGAGGAGCTCGGGATCGCCATGACCGGCGGGAGACGAGGAGAGGCCGCAGCTTGACCGACGTACCTCCCGATCTCGACCTCGAGCCCCGCGAGCCCGAGCCGCTCGCGGCCTCGCCGACGGCGTACGCGCCGAGCGTCGCGGAACGCCTCGCGATCCTCCAGCGCGCGGGCGGCGTGATCGTCCCGGTGATGACTGCGATCTTCGCGTTCCTGATGGGCGGGATCGTCGTCGCGGCGACCGGCCACAACCCGCTGAAGGTCTACAAGGGGATCATCTCCGGGACGGGATTGCCGTGGTTCGTCCACTTCGGGCACCACCACATCGACATCCCGTTCACGCATCACCAGGTGTTCTTCTGGTGGGACACGTCGGTCGCGAACAACGACGCGTACAACCTCCAGCAGATGCTGATCATCGCGACGACGCTGACCTTCACCGGGCTCGCCGTCGCGTTCGCGTTCCGCTGCGGGCTCTTCAACATCGGCGGCCAGGGCCAGTACCTGATCGGCGTCATCACCGGCCTCTGGATCGGGACCAAGTTCTCGGGCATGGGCCACCTCCCGCACATCCTGTTCGCCGTCGTCGTCGCGTCGCTCGCCGGCGCGTTATGGGCCGCGATCGCCGGGTTCCTGAAGGCGACGACGGGAGCGCACGAGGTGATCTCGACGATCATGCTCAACTGGATCGCCTACTGGATCGGCAGCTGGGTCTTCGGGCAGGGCGGACCGCTCCAGAACTCGTTCAACAAGTCGCTGCCCGTCTCGAACGACGTCGTCCCGTCGGCGAAGCTGTGGGTGATCTGGGGGAACCCGGCGTTACAGGCGTTGCACATCGGCTTCCTGGTCGCCCTCGCCGCGCTCGTCGCGTTTTGGTTCACGCTCAACCGGACGACGCTCGGCTACGAGGTGCGCGCGGTCGGCTTCAATCCGGAGGCGGCCCGCTACGGCGGCATCAGCGTCGCGAAGAACTACGTCGTCGCGATGGCCGTGGCCGGCATGTTCGCGGGTCTCGCGGGCGTGATGGACATGCTCGGCTATCAGTACCGCTTCGGCGTCCTCGACGTGCAGACGTCGCAGATCGGCTTCATCGGCATTGCGGTCGCGCTGCTCGGCCGAAACAAGGCGATCGGCATCGGCCTCTCTGCGCTTCTGTTCGCGTCGTTGCTCTACGGGACCTCGACGCGAACGCTCGACCCGAGCGTGTTCCCGCCGACGCTCGCGAGCAACCTGACGTGGATGATCCAGGCGCTCGTGCTCCTGTTCATCGGCGCCGACGTCCTCATCCTCTACGTGTGGAACGCGCGGAGGAAGGTTTTGCGCGCGCCGAGGGCGCCGAGACCCCAGCCGACGGGGAGTAGCTGATGGTCGCCCGCGCGGAGACGCCGCGCTGGACCGGGCTGGGCGCGCGGCAGATCGCCGTCGGCGGGATCCTCCTCGGCTGCTTCGCGTTCCTCGTCGCGTTGCCGCCGATCACAGCCCGTGCGCAGTGGTGGCCGCCGCTCCTCGGCATCCTCGCCATCGGGGCCGGTATCTGGTCGCTCACGCGCGGCGCCCGGCGGCCCGGGTGGTTCGCAATCGCCGCGGGCATCCTTGGCGTCGGGCTCGGCATCCTGGCAACGCAGGCGAGCTCGGGAAACCTCGACTACGTCGTCAACTGGGCGCCGCTCTTCAGCGCCATGTTCGTGTTCGCGACGCCGCTGACGTACGCGGCCCTCGGCGGGATGTTCTCGGAGCGGAGCGGCGTCGTGAACATCGGCCTCGAGGGAATGATGCTGACCGGCGCGTTCTTCGCGGTCCTCGGCGCGGACAAGCTCGGCAACTGGTTCTTCGGAATCGTCTGCGCGATCATCGCCGGCGGCCTGCTCGCGCTCATCCACGCGTTCGTCTCGATCCATCTCCGCGCCGACCAGATCGTGAGCGGAACCGCGATCAACTTCCTCGCGCTCGGCGTCACGGGCTACTTCTTCTACAAGGTCTACGGCGAGCAGGGGACGCCGGGATCGATCTCGCAGGTCCCTGACCGACCGCGGCTCGGGTTTTTGAGCCACATCCCCTGGGCCGGGCATTTCCTGTACGAGGTGTTCGGCACGTTGAACCTCTTGATCTGGTTCGCGTTCCTGATGCTGATCGTGTCGCACATCGTCGTCTTCCGAACGCCGATCGGCCTGCGCATCCGCGCCGTCGGCGAGCACCCGCGCGCGGCGGACACGGTCGGAATCTCCGTCTACGGCGTCCGCTACGCCGCCGTCGTGCTGTCGGGGATGCTCGCCGCGCTCGGCGGTGCGTACCTGTCGATCGGCTTCGTCGGGTCGTTCAACGAGAACATGACCGCCGGGCGCGGCTTCATCGGTCTCGCCGCGCTCATCTTCGGCAACTGGCGTCCGTTCGGCGCGTTCGCCGCGGCGCTCCTGTTCGGCTTCTCGACCGCGCTGGCCTTCCGCCTCGGACAACCGTGGGGGAACGCGGCCGTCCTCTTCCAGGCGCTTCCGTACGTGTTGACCCTGATCGCTGTCGCCGGCGTGATCGGCCGGTCGATCCCGCCCGCGGCGAGTGGCCGGCCCTACCGCAAGCAGTAGACGAAGGGCCTGGCTCGCGCTCGTGCTCGGCATCGCCGGCGTCGTGACCATGCCCGTGGCCGTGATCCTCGCGCACCGATCACATCGGTTCGGGATCCTCGACGCGTCGTATGCCGTCCCCGTCGCGTTCGTCCTCGGCATGCTCGCCGTCGGGATGGCGAGCCGCGCGAAGAAGAACCTCGCCTGGCTGCGGCTCGACGGCGGCGGAACGGGCGTCGCGAGCGCCGGCGTCGTCCTCGGCGTGCTCGCCCTCTCACTCGCGCTGATGGCCGCGCTGTCAGTCGGGTTCTACGAAGCGATTCGGTACTACCAGCACCACCACTGACGAAGGCGTCGCTTGCGATGCCCCCAGAGGAGGAGCAGGCTTCGACCCGAACGACGCTCCCAATCACGCACCTCGGGACGCTAGGATCCGGCGGCCGCCGATGTTCGAGATCGGATCCAGCTTACGAGAGGCACGTCTGCGCCAAGCGCTCGACTTCCCCGAGCTCGAGCAGGCGACGAAGATCCGCGGCAAGTACCTGCGGGCGCTCGAGGACGAGCAGTTCGACCTCCTGCCCGCGCAGACGTACGTCAAGGGCTTCCTCAGGTCGTACGCCGAGTACCTCGGGCTCGACGGGCAGCTCTACGTCGACGAGTACAACTCGCGGTACGTCGTCGATCACGACGACTCGCTGCTCCTCCCGCGCCGCTCCGGTTCGAGACCGGCGCCGCCGCCGCGCGTGCAGAGCCGCGTCGTCCTCCTGACGCTGCTCGGTATCGCGCTCGTGACGGCGCTCGTCATCGTGGCGTGGACGCGGGGCGGCGCCCAGAACCAGAACATCCCGGGTCTCGGGACGCAGGAGACATCGACGCAGGCGAAGCCGCTCGCGCCGGTGGTGCAGCCGCGGCGCGTGACGGCGGCGAGGTTCGAGGTGCGTGCCGTACTCGACTCGAGCTGGCTTCAGGTTCACCGCGGCTCGCTCGCCGGCCCGATCGTCTACCAGGGGACGCTCGAGAAGGGCCAGACACAGCTCTTCGTCGGACGCCGTCTCTGGATCGACATCGGCCGTCCGGAAGTGCTGCAGGCGCGACTCAACGGCACGGTCGTCCACCTGCCGACCGGCGGCCCGAAGGTGGTCGTCGTGACCGCCCGCCGCGTGCGCGTCTCGAACGGCGCGTAGCGTGGAACGGCCTCGTGCCGTCCTCGTGATCACAGGGAGCGAGTTGGTGCGCGGCGACCGCACGGACCGCAACGGGCCGTGGCTCGCGCAACAAGTGCTCCGGCTCGGATTCGAGCCTGCGCGGATCGAGATCGTCGGCGATCGTCCCGTCGAGCTCGAGGGTGCGCTCCGGGACGGGTTGCAGGCCGATCTCTGCGTCGTCTCGGGCGGGCTCGGGCCGACGCACGACGACCGCACCGTCGAGATCGTCGCCCGGGCAGCCGGCGTCGGCCTGCACCTGGAGGACGAGCTGCATCGCGAGATCGGCGACGTGTCGCGGGCTTTCGCGGAGCGCACCGGCCGTCCGTACGCGGACTTCGAGCCGGGCGTGCGCAAGCAGGCGACGATCCCCGACGGCGCAGTGAACATCGGTCTCGCCGGAACCGCACCCGGTCTCGTCCTGGAAACGGAGCGAGCGATCGTCGTCGTTCTGCCCGGCCCGCCCGGCGAGCTCCAACGTCTGACGGGGTGGAGGCGACGGTGTGCGCGCGCGACTTCGAGATCCACGTCGACCTGGTCGTCGATCCGGGCGCGGTGAAGCGCGCGGAGGAGCTCGTCGACCGGCTGCTCGATCCGCTGGGCCGGTATCTCTTCGCCGAGGCAGACGCGCCGGTGGCAGCGCTTGTCCTCGCTTCGTGCCGCGCGCGCGAATGGACGCTCGCGACGGCCGAGTCGTGCACCGGCGGGATGGTTGCAGAGCGCCTGACGGCGATCGCCGGCGCCAGCGACGTCTTCGTCGGCTCGGTCGTCGCGTACTCGGACGGCGTGAAGGCGCGCGAGCTCAGCGTGTCGCTTGACGTGCTCGCGCGGCACGGCGCGGTTTCCGCCGAGGCGGCCGCTGCGATGGCTTCGGGTGTGCGCGAACGGCTCGGGGCGGACGTCGGGGTCGCGGTCACGGGAATCGCCGGGCCTGGCGGTGGCAGCGAGGAGAAGCCGGTCGGGCTCGTGTACGTCCACGCCGAGACCCCGGAGCGGGAGCGCGGCGTCGAGTTCCAGTTTCCCGGCGACCGCGACAGCATCCGGCGTCGCGCCACCGTCACCGCGTTACACCTGCTCCGGCGCCTTTTGACACAGACTCGCGACGAACCCGTGTGAAGGGTCCGGCTAGCGTTGGCGGGCGTGAACGCGCTCGTCTCTTCTGCGCCCTTCGTCTTTCCGACGACGTCCTCGACGCCGTCGAGGCGTGGGGGGCCGAGCACCTCGCGGAGCGGATCGTCCCGCGGCCCAACCTCCACATCACGCTGGCGTTCCTCGGCCACCGTCCCGTGGCTGAGCTGGACGGCATCTGCGAGGCGACCCGCGCCGCAGCCGCCCGCGCGGGGCCGATCCGCCTCGAGCCGATCCGCTACCGGGAGACGCGGAGCGTCGGGATGCTCGCGCTGGACGACGAAGGCGGCGCTGCGTCCACGCTCGCACTGGATCTCCACGTCCGGCTCGAGCGGCTCGGCGTGTACGAGCGGGAGGCGCGGACCTGGCTGCCGCATCTCACGGTCGTCCGGTTCCGGCAGCGGCCTCGGCTCGATCCGCCGCTCCCTCCGCTCGGGCGGTTCAGTCCGTCCGACGCGACTGTTTACCTTTCTCGGCTGTCGCCTTCAGGGGCGCAGTACGACGTCGTCGAATCATTTGCCCTAGGAGGTTGAACCAGGTGGATCGCGAGCAAGCTCTGGACGTTGCGCTCGGCCAGATCGAGCGACAGTTCGGCAAAGGTTCGGTGATGCGGATGAGCGACCAGGCGGCCGTGTCGATCGGCGCGATCTCGACCGGCTCGCTCGCGCTCGACCTCGGCCTCGGCATCGGCGGGCTCCCGCGCGGGCGCATCGTCGAGATCTTCGGACCCGAGTCCTCGGGGAAGACGACGCTCGTCTACCACGTGATCGCGGAGGCGCAGCGGCGCGGCGGCATCGCCGCGTTCATCGACGCCGAGCACGCGATGGACCCGACGTACGCGAAGCGGATCGGCGTGAACATCGACGACCTGCTCGTGTCGCAGCCCGACACCGGCGAGCAGGCGCTCGAGATCGCAGAGCTGCTGATTCGCTCCGGCGCGCTCGACGTCGTCGCCATCGACTCGGTTGCGGCACTCGTGCCGAAGGCGGAGATCGAAGGCGAGATGGGCGACTCGCACGTCGGCCTGCAGGCACGGCTGATGTCGCAGGCGTTGCGCAAGCTCGCTGGAACGCTCAACCGGACCGACACGATCTGCATCTTCACGAACCAGCTCCGCGAGAAGATCGGCGTCATGTTCGGCAACCCGGAGACGACGCCGGGCGGACGTGCACTGAAGTTCTATTCGTCGGTGCGACTCGACATCCGCCGCATCGAGACGCTGAAGGAAGGCGTGGAGGCGATCGGCAACCGCGTGCGCGTGAAAGTGGTGAAGAACAAGGTCGCGCCGCCGTTCAAGCAGGCGGAGTTCGACATCATCTACGGCTCCGGGATCTCCTGGGAAGGGACGGTCCTCGACGCCGCGCTCGAACGGAAGATCGTGCAGAAGTCGGGCTCGTACTTCTCCTTCGACGACGAGCGCCTGGGGCAGGGCCGACAGAACGCAACCGCCTTCCTGCGTGAGCATCCGGACGTCGCGGACGCGATCGTCACGAAGATCCAGACGGAGCTCGGGACGGAGCAGGTCGCGTCGGCACGGCTGCTCCCGGCCGGCGAGGTCAGGGCGCCGACGGCCGAGCAGAACGGCCAGCCGGAAGCGAAGGAAGAAGCGCCCGCGGCGAAGGCGTAGGGCGTGGCGGTCGTCACCGCGCTCCGCGCGCAACGGCCCGGCCGCGTCGCGGTCGACCTCGACGGTGCGGCGTGGCGCACCTTGCCCGCGGAGCCGGTCCTGCGCGCCGGGCTGCGCGTCGGCGTCGAGATCGACCGGCCGACGGCGCGGCGGCTCCGACGCGAACTCCGGCGCGCCGAGGCGCTCGCCGTGGCGGGCCGGGCGCTGGAGGCACGCGATCTGTCCGCGCGGCTGCTGGAGGAGCGGCTCCGGCGCCGGAAGGTGGCGCCGGAGGCCCGCAGGGAGGCCCTGGCGGCTCTCGAGAGGGCCGGGGTCGTCGACGATCGGCGCGTCGCCGCCTCCCGCGCATCGGCCCTGGCGAGCCGAGGCTACGGCGACGCGGCGATCGCTGCCGACCTGGAGCGCCGAGGCGTCCCCCGGGAGGCGAGCGTCGAGGCGTTGCGCGCCCTCGCCCCCGAAGCCGACCGGGCCCGCAAGGTCGTCGCAGAGCGGGGTGCAGGGACGAAAACGGCCCGCTTCCTGGCCTCGAAGGGCTTCGGAGAGGAGGCGATCGAGTCGGCTTTTGGTGCCGATTTTGCCAACAGGCCCTGAACCGGGGTAGGATGCAGATTGCCTCATCCGACGTTTTTCCTGCTCAACGGCTTTTCCGAATCGAAACTGCTGAACTGAAACCAGTGTCCACCCTCGAGCACGCCGACACCGAAAGGCCAGCGACAGCGGAGCGCTAGTTCTCGCTTCACTCGAGCCGAGGTGTCGGCTCGCATCACCGATTCGGGATTTCCCGTTTGCCGGTTCGCGCCGGGTGCGGTCGCGGCGATGCCGCAGACAACCGACTCAGGAGAGCGAACGTGCTGGTCGCAATCGGAATCTTCATCGGCCTGATCGTCGGGGGGACGTTCGCCGTCATCGCCGCCGGCGTCACCGAGAAGTCGCGCCTCGGCCAGGCCCGCCGGCTGCGCAAGCAGATCCTCGACGACGCGAACCGCGAGGCCGAGTCCACACGCCGCGAGGCTGAGATCGGGGCGCGCGAGGAGGCCGTTCGCCTTCGCGCCGAGATCGACGCCGAGGTCTCCGAGCACCGCGCGCGGATCGTCAAGGTCGAGGAGCGCGTCCTCGCAAAAGAGGACGAGATCGACAAGAAGCTGACCGAGCTCTCCCGCCGCGAGCAGGGGCTCGCCGACCGGGAGGTCCACCTGAGGCAGCTCCAGGACGAGCAGAAGGCGGCGCGCGAGGAGCAGATGGGTCAGCTCGAGCGTATCTCCGGCATGACCGTCAACGAGGCGAAGCAGCATCTCCTCGAGCGCGCCGAGGACCTCGTCCGCCACGAGCTCGCGCGGCAGGTCCGCCAGCTCGAGGAGGAGGCACGCATCGAGGCGAAACGGCGCGCGCGAAACCTCGTCGCCGATGCGCTGCAGCGGGTCGCAGCGAGCCACGCCGCCGAGACGACGGTGTCGGTCGTCGAGCTCCCGTCGGACGACATGAAGGGCCGCATCATCGGCCGAGAAGGACGCAACATCCGCTCCCTCGAGCACCTGACCGGCGTCGACTTCATCATCGACGACACGCCGAACGCCGTCGTGCTCTCGTCCTTCGACGGGATCCGCCGCGAGATCGCGAAGCTGACGCTGACGAAGCTGATCGAGGACGGCCGGATCCACCCGGCGCGCATCGAGGACACCTACTACGCGTCGAAGGCGGAGATCGAGGGGCGAGTTCCACGAAGAGCTCGTGAAAATCCTCGGCCGGCTGCGCTATCGCACGAGCTACGGTCAGAACGTCCTCAAGCACACGCTCGAGGTGGTCCACCTGGCGGGGATCATGGCCTCCGAGGTCGGCGCGTCGGTGAAGCTCACGAAGCGCGCGGCGTTGCTGCACGACCTCGGCAAGGCCATGACCCACGAGGTCGACGGCTCGCATGCGTCGATCTCCGCGCAGCTCGCGCGCCGCTACGGGGAATCGCAGCACGTCGTCCACGCCATTGAGGCACACCACTACGAGGTCGAGCCGCAGACCGTCGAGGCCGTGCTGTTGATCTCGGCGGACGCGATCTCGGCGTCACGTCCGGGCGCCCGCGGCGAGAGCCTCGAGCACTACATCAAGCGGCTCGAAGCGCTCGAGGAGCTCGCGGCGCAGAAGCCGGGCGTGGAGAAGGTCTACGCGCTCCAGGCGGGCCGCGAGATCCGCGTCATCGTGCGGCCCGGCGACGTGGACGACGACGGCGCGGTGCTCCTCTCACACGAGATCGCACGCGAGATCGAGGATCAGCTCGAGTATCCCGGGCAGGTGAAGGTGACGGTGATCCGCGAGAGTCGCGCGGTCGACGTGGCGCGGAACGCCACGGGCCACATGAACCACGCCGCCTAGCTGCAGAGTCGCCAAGGGCGCCGGCCCGAGCATCGAGTCGTCCACGCGCGGGACGGCGCGGTGACCTCGCAGACGCCGAGGCAGGCGAGCAGCAGCGCCGCTCGTGCTGCGGCGCTGCCGGCACGCCGAACGTCCGTATTCCTCAGAGCTGCGTCGAGAGCAGCTTGAGCTCGGCCGCCTCCGCGGCTGTCAGGCCCTTGCCGATCTTCGCGTCGACCATGTTCCTGAATGCTCCGAGCAGACCATCTTTTGCGGTCGCCGACGCGGCAGCCGCTGCCTCATCGAGCTTGTGGCACAGGGCGGCGGCGACCTTCGGGTCGCTCGAATACGCGCGGACCAGGTGGCAGAGGCCGTCGAATGTCACCTCCACGTCGACGGTGGCTCGGTACTCGGTCGTGCCGCCGTCCTTGTCGCGGATCATTGCGCCGACGGACACCGATCCCAGGTCCGATGCCGTGCACGTCGTCTCGGACGAGGAATCGAAAGCCCCGTAGCCACTCCCGCAGTCGAAGGCGTACGTGAAACCGGCTGCCGTGTCGGCTGCCGATGGATCCTCCGGCCCTGACAACGAGAGAGTGAACGGAATGCCCGGGGATGCGGACGTCGGCGCGTCGAAGGTTGCGGTCGGCGAGACGTTCGAGACCGTAACGGTCGCGTCCCCGGCTGCGGTCAGCCCTCCGTCGTCCGTCACCATGACGTGAACGGTCGCGGAGGCCGGACCGTCGTCAGCCGAAAACGTGACGGTCTGTCCGGAAGTCTCGAACGTTCCGTTGTCGTCGAGGTCCCACGCGTATGTCAGCGGTCCGCCTTCCGGGTCGACGCCGGTCGCCGTGAGCTGAACGCTTCCACCCTCGCCGACGGCGTACGGCCCGCCCGGGTCGACTGTCGGCGGCTCGTTCACCGGCTGCGCGGGAGTGATCGTGACCGAGATCGTCGCGAAGCCCGTTCCTCCCTCCTCGTCGTTCACCACGCAGAAGATTCCGACCGAGCCGGGCAGCGTGCCGGCCGCCACGGTGGCGAGCTCCGAGAACGTCAGGTCGCCGGGAGTGACGTCGCCGTTCATGCCGTCGTCGTGGAGCAGCGTCATCACGCCTCCGATCGGCGCGAGATTGCAGACGACGCCGATGCCCGTGCTGCCGGCAGCGGGAGTTACGGCGACCGTCAACAACGTCGTGCCTCCGGCGGCCACGCTCGACGGGCTCGCCGCGCCGACCGCCGGCAGATTCGCCGCGGCGGCGGTGGGCACGAATACGACCGAAGCCACCGCCAGGATCGCGGCCGCTAGGTATTTGGTCGCCACGAGATCCTCCTCGCTCGGAACTGACGGCCACCGAACGGTGACACGTCCCTCGGGGTGTGTCTACGGATCGGCTGAACAAACGCTGAAAGCTCCGTTCGAGCTGGTGCAGGCGGGGGCCCCTGGCACAATGTCCGCCGGTGCGGCGCTACCACGTCACCACGTTCGGCTGCCAGATGAACGCTCACGATTCCGAGCGGATCAAGGGCATGCTCGAGGAGCTCGGGCTGGGGGAGGCCACCGACGCCGAGGCCGCAGACGTGCTCGTGTTCAACACGTGCACGATCCGGGAGAAGCCGGACACGAAGTTCGCCGCGTACCTGGGCCAGGCGATCGCCCGGAAGCGAGAGCGGCCGGGGACGGTCATCGCGGTCGGCGGCTGCTACGCCGAGGCGCAGCGCGAGCGTCTCTTCGACCTCTATCCGGAGGTCGACGTCGCGTTCGGCCCGGGATCGATTCCTCATCTCGGCGAATGGCTCGGTGCCGGCGGGTTCGGCGTCGCGCGCGGGAGCTTCGGGCTCGACGACCGTGCGTTCGCCGGTGAGCTGCCGATGCACCGCGAGCGCCCGTTCCAGGCGTGGGTGCAGATCTCGATGGGCTGCAACTCGAAGTGCTCGTACTGCATCGTTCCGGCGGTGCGCGGTCGCGAGATCTCTCGTCGGCCGGGAGAGGTCGTCGCGGAGGTGACGCGACTCGCCGCCGACGGCGTGCGCGAAGTCACGCTGCTCGGCCAGAACGTCAACTCGTGGGGCCGCGACCTCTTGCCGGACATCCGGACCGAGTTCGGCGAGCTCCTGCGTGCGTGCGACGCGATCGACGGCGTCGAGCGAATCCGGTTCACGAGCCCGCATCCGAAGGACTTCCGCGCACCGGTGATCGCCGCGATGGCGGAGTGCGACGCGGTCTGCGAGCACGCACACCTGCCGTTGCAGTCCGGGTCGACGCGCATCCTGAAGGCGATGCGGCGGACGTACACGCGCGAGCGGTACCTGCGGCTCGTCGACGAGCTGCGCGCGGCCGTTCCCGACCTCGCGCTCACGACCGACCTGATCGTCGGCTTTCCGGGCGAGACCGAGGCGGACTTTCGCGACACGCTCGCGGCGGTCGAAGAGGTCGGATACGACGCCGCGTTTACGTTCGTCTACTCGCCGCGGGCGGGGACGGACGCTGCGTCGATGGAGGACCAGATCGCCGACGACGTGAAACGGGATCGAATCGAGCGTCTCGTCGAGGTCGTCCAGCGTGTCGCGCAGCGGTGCAACGAGGCGCGCGTCGGCCGCGTGGAGGAAGTGCTCGTCGAAGGACCGAGCCGGACCGATCCAGCATTGTTTCGCGGACGGACGCGGCGGAACACGACCGTGAACTTCACCGGGACCGCCGAGCCGGGCGAGCTCGTCGAGGTGCGGATCGAAGCCGCGACTTCGACGACGCTTCGCGGCGCGCAGGCGGTGGCGGCCGCGGCATGAGGATTCTCGTCACCGGCTCGTCTGGGCAGATCGGCACGAACCTCGCGTTGCGGCTGATCGCGGACGGCCACGACGTCTTTGGCGTCGACAAGCGCCTGAACACGTGGACGGACGTGTTCCGCTATCTCCTCCAGGATCTCTCCGGGCACTATCCGTCGTTCCCCGGCGGCATCGGCGGCGTCGAGTACCCGGACGTCGACCTCGTCGTCCACCTCGCCGCGCACGCGAAGGTGCATCAGCTCGTGCGCCAGCCGCATCGTGCGCTCGAGAACGCGGTGATGACGTTCAACGTGCTCGAGTTCTGCCGCCAGCAAGGCCTGCCGATCGTCTTCTCCTCGAGCCGTGAGGTCTACGGCGACGTGCATCGCTTCTCGGCGGAGGAAGCCAAGGAGACGAGCGCGGACTTCGCGTATACGGAGTCGACGTACTCCGCGTCGAAGATCGCCGGCGAGGCACTCATCTACTCGTACGCGCGCTGTTACGGGCTGAAGTACCTCGTCTTCCGCTTCTCGAACGTCTACGGGCGCTATGACAACGACCTCGCGCGCATGGTGCGTGTCATCCCGCTCTTCATCCACACGATGATGCGCGACGAGCCGATCACGGTTTTCGGTCCCGAGAAGACGCTCGACTTCACGTACGTCGAAGACTGCGTCGACGGCATCGCGCGCGGTATCGAAGCGCTGACCGACGGCCGCGTTGTGAACGAGACGATCAACCTCGCGTACGGGCAGGGGAACACGCTCGTGCACGCGGCCGAGCTGATCGCCGGTGAGCTGGAAGTCGAGCCGAAGATCACGCTGGCGCCGTCTCTGCTCGGCGAGGTGACCCACTACGTCGCCGACCTGTCGAAGGCGCGCGAGCTGCTCGGTTACGAGCCCGGAGTGTCGCTCGACGAGGGCATTCCGCGTGCCGTCGCCTGGTTCCGCGAGCATCGCGCCGCGCATCCGGAGGAGGACTCGGCCTTGCCGGCCGACACGCTGTTCCCGCAGGACGCCGAGCTTGCGTGGAAGCAGGGCTCGACCGTTCCCTCCGGCTAAGTGGTTCTCGCGATCTTCGGCCCGACGGCGTCGGGCAAGACCGCCGTCGCAGAGGCGATTGCGGATCGGATCGGCGGCGAGGTCGTGTCGGCGGACTCGATGCAGGCCTACCGCGGACTGCCGATCCTGACGGCGCAGCCACGCAGCCCGACGCGGCTCGTCGGCATCTGGCCGCTGTCGCATGAGGGCTCGGTGGGGGAATACGGCGCGCTTGCCCACACGGCGATCGACGAGCTGCTGGCGGCCGGCCGGACTCCGGTCGTCGCGGGCGGCACGGGGCTGTATCTCCGTGCGGCCCTCGTCGATCTCCAGCTGCCGCCTGCGCCGTCGCGCGAGCTGCGCGGCCACTGGGAGCGTCTGTACGACCGCATCGGGGCCGCGAACGCGTACGCGTTGCTCGCCGAGCGCGATCCCGAGGCCGCGTCACAGGTGCATCGAAACGACCGCCGGAGGGTCGTGCGTGCACTCGAGCTGTGGGCGCTCGGGTCGTCGCTCCGTCCGTCTTCGGCGCAGCTCTGGAGCGAGGAGATGCGCCGTCCGACGATTGTCTTCGGGCTCGAGGTGCCGCGCGACGTCCTCCTCACGCGGATCGATGCGCGCACACGGCAGATGTTCGAGGCAGGTGTCGAGGACGAGGTGCACGCAGCGTTGCTGGGTCCGATTTCGGCGACCGCCTTGCATGCGCTCGGCTTGCGCGAGATCGCGGACCTCGGGCGTGAGCGCGCGCGCGAGGCGTTGATCGTGCGAACACGACGATATGCGGCTTACCAGCGCAAGTGGATGCGGCGTATTCCGGGGCTTGTTACGGTCAACGCCGATCGTCCCCCGGGCGAGATCGCGGATGACATCCTCGAAATGGCAAGCGCTCGGCAACGTCTACCTGCTGGTCGAGCGGGGTGACCTGACGCCGGAGGCCGCGCGCGCCGAGGCTCGTGGAACGGACGGAATCGTGCAGGTCGTCGCCGGCGGCGAGGACTGGGTCGACGTCGTGATTTGGAATCCCGACGGTTCGACCGCGGAGATGTCCGGGAACGGCACACGGATCGCCGCGCGCTGGCTGGCGGAGCGAACGGGCGCCGAGCGAGTGCGGGTCCGCGTCGGCTGCCGTGAGGTCGTCGCACGGATGCTCCAGGGCGGGGAGGTCGAGCAGGAGCTCGGCCCGGTCGAGGTCGGCGAGCCGGAGTCGGTCGACGGCATCGAGCTCGTCACGGTGTCGGTCGGGAATCCGCACGCGGTCGTCCGCGGCGATCCCGACGACATCGTCGCGATCGGACCGCGGCTGGAGACGCATGCTCGCTTTCCGGAGCGCACGAACGTGCAGGTCGTGCGCGTCGACGCGCCGGGTGAGGTCACCGCGCGCGTGTGGGAGCGCGGTGTGGGGGAGACGGCGGCGTCCGGCACGAGCGCGGTCGCGGTCGCAGCAGCGACGCAGGCCGACGGCGAGGTCGTCGTCCATTTCCCGGGCGGTGACCTGCGCGTGCGGCTCGATCACGGCCGCGCGTTCCTCACGGGCCCGGCCGAAAGAATCGAGTAACGCACCAGCGCCTGTCCTTGTCGGCCATGTCCTCGCACCCCCACCCATTCGAAGGGTGGGGATGAACGCCCGCCGCCCTCGGAGTCGACGATACCGGCTCGCGCCGCACGCGTCTGTGCAAATTTCGCGCCGAAACTCAGGCGCCGAGACCGTGCTCGCGCAGCGCCTCGTTCAGGCTCACCCTCAGGTTCGTCGACTCGCTCCGCCAGCCGATGATCAGTGCGCACGCGAGGTTGTACGTCCCCGCCGGAAACTCGCGCGGCCGGGTCCCCGGGACGACGACCGCGCGCGGGGGAACCGAGCCGCGGTGCTCCACGGCCTCAGTACCCGTCACGTCGATGATCGGCACCGTCGCGGTCAGCGACACGTTCGGCCCGAGCACGGCACCGGCGCCGACGCGCACGCCCTCGGTCAGGATGCACCGCGAGCCGACGAACGCGCCGTCCTCGACGATCACCGGGCGGGCCCCGGGCGGTTCGAGCACTCCGCCGATCCCGACGCCCCCGGCAAGATGTACGTCCGCGCCGATCTGAGCGCCGGAGCCGACGGTCGCCCATGTGTCGACCATCGTCCGCGGCCCGACCCACGCGCCGATGTTCACGTAGCCTTGAGCGGGATCTTGTCGTAATACTCGAACGGCCCGACCTCCTGAGGCTGCATCTCGCGCAGCCGGAAGTACTCGAGGATCGCCTCTTGTGCTTCGGCGTTGACGCGCCAGCCGTCGCCGTCGGGCTCGGCGACGCGCAACTCCCCGCGGTCGAGTGCCGCAATGACCTCCTCGACGCGCTCGGGCCTCATAGGATCTCGTCGAAGATCGCGGCCGCGCGCCGGCACTCGTCCTCAGACGGCACGAGCGCTAGCCGCCAGTAGCCCTCGCCCGCCGTGCCGAAGAACGATCCCGGCGACACGATCAAGCCGTGCTCGAGCAGTCCGGCCGCGAACTCCTCCGAGCTTTCGGCGCCCGGCACCTCGAGCCACAGGTACATCGTCGCGACGCTGCCCGCGACGCGGATTCCTTTCTTTCGCAGCACGGGCAGGAGAACGTCGCGTTTGCGTCGGTAGATCGAGCGCGTCCGCTCGACGTGATCCTCGTCGTTCCACGCAACGATCGACGCGCGCTGTACGAACTCCTGCGGCGCGGTCCCGACCGAGGGACGGAACTGCTTCAGCGCCGCGACGATTTCCTCATCGGCAGCGACGAACCCGGAGCGGTAACCCGTCATCGACGAGCGCTTGCTGAGCGTATTGAAGACTGCGACGTTCCCTTCGCTCCGCACCTCGAGCGCGGAGTGGGGCGGGTCTTCGAACCAGAGCTCCGTGTATGCCTCGTCGGCCGCGACGAGGAAATCGTGCTCGCGCGACAGGCGCGACAGCCGCGCGAGGAAGTCGAGGGGCGCAACGGCGCCGGTCGGGTTGTTCGGGTAGTTGATCCAGACGATCGCTGTCCGCTCCCATGTGTCGACGTCCACCGCATCGAGATCCGGGAGGAACGCGTTCGTCTCGAGCAGCGGCAGCTGCGCAACGTCCGCCCCGGCGAAGGCGGCGCCGCGCTCCGGCACCGGGTAGCCCGGCTCGGTCGTCAGGACGAGACGCTTGTCGGAGTCACGGTCGACGAGGACCTGGGCGAGCAGGAAGATCGCCTCCTTCGACCCGTACGTCGGCACGATCTCCTTGTCCGGATCGAGGTCGACCCCGAACCGCCGCGCGCACCAGCCGGCGATCGCCTCGCGCAGCTCCGGGAGTCCCTCGGCGAGCGGGTAGCCCATGCGCTCCTCGAGCGCGCCGGCGAGAGCCTGGCGGATCGCCGCGTCCGTCGCCTCCATCGGATCGCCCTTGCCGAAGTCGACGAGCTCGACCCCATCGGCCGCAAGCCGTCGCCTCGCCTGCTCGAGCTTCACGAACGGGTACGCCCCGGTGGCGCGGAGGACGGGGGAGATGTTCACGATGTCGGGATTCTGCCCGGAGGCGGGCATAATCCGGGACGTGATCCCACGCCAGCCGGACCCCGCGCCGGAGCGCGGGTTCATCGCCGCCGTGCTGGCCCAGGGGGTCGATCCCGAGACGGAGCTGGCTGAGCTGCGTGAACTCGCGCGCACGGCACTCGTCGAGCCGATCGGCGAGCTGATCCAACACCGCGCCCAGCCCGAGCGGCGTACCTACCTCGGCAAGGGGAAGCTCGAGGAGCTGAAGCGCGCCTATCACGCGTCGTCGGCCGAGGTCCTCGTCGTGGACGACGAGCTCGCGCCCGCGCAGCAGCGGACGCTCGAGGACGCGCTGAAAGCGCGCGTGGTCGACCGGACGCAGCTGATCCTCGACATCTTCGCGCAGCATGCGACGAGCGCCGAGGGCAAGCTCCAGGTCGAGCTCGCGCAGCTCGAGTACAACCTCCCGCGGATGCGGGGGATGTGGCAGCACCTCGAGCGCCTGGGCGGCGGCCTCGGGACGCGCGGACCCGGCGAGTCGCAGCTCGAGACCGACCGGCGGCTCGCGCGGCGGCGGATCACGCTGCTTCGACGGCGGTTGAAGGAGCTGGGCAAGCAGCGCGACGTCCGACGCAAAGAACGCCGTCGCGCGGAGACACCGACCGTCGCGCTCGCGGGCTACACGAACGTCGGGAAGTCCACGCTCTTGAACGCGCTGACCGACGCGCAGGTCTCCGTGCGGAATCGACTATTCGAGACGCTCGACCCGACGACACGCGGGTTCGATTTCGACGGCCGTCGCTATCTCGTGACCGATACCGTCGGCTTCATCCGGCGACTACCCACGCAACTCGTCGAGGGGTTTGCCGCCACGCTCGAGGAGACGCTGGTCTCCGACCTCGTCCTTCACCTCCTCGACGCGTCCGAGCCGGACGACCGTCTCGACGAGCAGATCGCCGCCGTGGACGCGGTCTTGCACGAGATCGGAGCGGATGAGCTGCCCGTCGAGATCGTGATCAACAAGATCGACGCAATCGATCCGCTGCGCCGTCGGAGGTTGAGCAACCGCTTTCCGGATGCCGTGCAGGTGTCGGCGCTCAGTGGGGACGGGCTCGACGCTCTGCGCGCGCGCATCGCCGACCGGTTCGCGGATCGTTTCGAGCCCGTGAGGCTGCTGCTGCCGTACGACGAAGGCGGGAAGCTCGCGGAGCTCTACGCGCTGGGGGCGCCGATCGAGGCGCGCGAAGGCCACGAGGATGGAGTGCTCGTCCGCGCGCGACTTCCACAGCGCGAGGTACGGCGATTCGCGCGTTACCTCGTGGCCGAGGCTCGGTCGGAACGGGCAACCCGCGCACGGTGATCGAGCTCGCGATCCGTCGTCTGCGCGAGGACGCGATCATTCCCGAGCGCGCATATGCAGGCGACGCCGGTTTCGACCTTGCGGCCTGCGAGCGAGTCGAGCTCGAGCCAGGCGAGCGCGCGACGGTCGGGACGGGACTGGCGGTCGCGATACCCGAGGGATACGCGGGCTTCGTCCAACCGCGCTCCGGTCTCGCGGCGCGACACGGGATCACGATCGTGAACACGCCGGGCCTCGTCGACTCGGGCTACCGCGGGGAGTTGCGCGTGATCCTTCTCAACACCGACTCGCGTGAGGCCTTCATCATCGAGCGCGGCATGCGGATCGCCCAGCTCGTCGTCGTGCCGACGCCGGAGTTCGAGCTGCTCGAGGTGGACGAACTTCCCGAGAGCGAGCGGGGCGTGCGGGGCTTCGGCTCGTCGGCCGTCTGATGGAGCCACGGATTCGGGTGTCCGCGATTCTGCGCTGGGGCGGGCGGATGTTGTTGTGCAGGCACGAGAAGCCCGGGCGGGAGTACTGGTTGTTACCGGGCGGCGGGGTGAACTCGGGCGAGAGCCTCGTCGACGCGTTGCACCGAGAGCTCGCAGAGGAGATCGGCATCGACGACGACATCCCGGTCGAGGGCCCGGTCGCGATCGTCGACTCGATCTCGCCCGTGCGGAGCTTCGCACCGAAGCACGTCGTCCACATCATCTTCGCCGGCGACCTCACGGGGCGGTCGCTGGAGGCGGTGAAGTCGGAGGACGGTGCCGTTCGTGGGCATCGGCTGTTCGCGATCAACGAGCTCGACGGTGTCGTGCTGCATCCGCCGATCCAGCGGTTCCTGACCCGGTGGCAGCCCGGCGACCCGGTCGTCTACCTGGGCGCCCTGTGGGCCCCCTGATCCACATTCGGCGCATTCGAGTCACGGACATGCGACCACTTGTTCGGTACGCTCGCTCGTAGAGCGGGTGGCGGGATTCACCCCCACCCAGGGCGGGGGTGCGCGCGCGGGTACCTAGAGAGGCGAACGGCCAACGCGGGCGCGGTCGCGCTAGCTGAAGCGGCCGCCCCGGGTTTCCGCTCGGCGCGCCGAGACCTCGTGCGCGACCGCCTCGAGCTCGTCGCGCAGCGGCGGCAGCGCGACCGGCTCGTCACCGGTTGCGTGCGCAAGGGCCTGCGCGAGGACCCAATCCGCGAACCACGGGTTCCGCGGCAGGAGCGGCCCGTGCAAGTACGTCCCGACCGCGCGCCCGACACGACAGCCTTCGTGGCCACTTTCGCCGTCGTTGCCGAACCCCGCGACGACCCGTCCGAGCGGCACGGCGGCGGCGTCGAGTCGCGTACGTCCCGCGTGATTCTCGAAGCCGGCAAGCGTGTGCTGCACTCCCGGGTCGAGCTCGCACTCGAGAAGGACGTCGCCGATCATCCGCTTCTCGCCCGCCACGGTCTCGAGTGGAAAAAGACCGATTCCCGGGAGACTGGCGCCGCGGAGGTCTCAATACGAACGACCGAGCAGCTGGTACCCGCCGCAAACCGCAAGCACCGCGGCGCCGCCCGCTGCGGAAGCAAGCACGCCCTCCGCCTTCCCCGCGAGATCGCGCGCAACGAGCGCCTGCTCGCGGTCCTGTCCGCCGCCCACGTACAGGAGGTCGTGGTCGCCGGGCCGCACGGCGTCGCCGACACTCAACTCCTCGACGTGCAGCTCGTGACCGCGCCACGCGGCGCGCCGCGCGAGCACCGCGATGTTGCCGCGGTCCGCGTAGATGTTCAGGTAATCGGGATAGAGATGCCCGACGCGCAGCCTCACGCCGCACGCTCCCAGTAGGGCCGAACGAACCCTCGGGCTGCGACGGTCTTCCGCAGCGCGAGCATTGCGGTGTACGTCGGGAGCACGACGAGCTCGCCGCCGGCGGACGTGAGCTCGAGCCCGCGGTCGAGCGCCTCCTCCAGGGACGGGACGACCTCGATCGCACGGGGATCGAGCCCCCCGTACTTGAAGCGAAGCGCGAGCTCGGCCGCACGGTCGCCGGCCGCGACGAGCCGACGGAGACCGGGAATCAACGGCTCGAAGTCGACGTCCCAGATCCACGAGACGTCGCGCCCGTCCGCGATCCCGTCGTTCAGCGCGATCACGACATTCTCCGGCAGTCCGCCGTCCGCGATCGTCCGCACGGCCTCGTTCGCGCCGGCCGGGTTCTTGATCAGCAGCATCAGCAGCCGGCGATCGCCGATCACGATCCGTTCGAACCGCCCGAACGCCGCACCGAAACGCTCGAGGCCGCCGACGATCTCGTCGGTCGACGCGCCCAGGACGTGTGCAAGCGACGCTGCGGCAAGGGCGTTGTACACGTTGTACAGACCCGGGACGCGGAGCCGGACGTCGCGCGCGCCGTCGGGAAGCTCGATCCGGAACGACACCGCGTCGAGACCGTGCAGCTCGACGTCGCGCGCCTGCACCGCCAGCGAGGGACGAGCGTGACCACAAGCGGGGCACCGGTAGTCGCCGAGATGTCCGACGTACGCGGCCGTGTACTCGTACGGCGTCCCGCAGCGCACGCAGTACTTCGAGTCGGCCGCGTGCTGGAGCGTCGTGCGCGCGCGACGCGGATCGTCGACGCCGAAGACCACGGATCCCGGCCGCTCGCACGCGAGGTCGCCGACCTGCGGATCGTCTCCGTTGACGACGAGCGCGGCCGCCGGATCGAGCTCGCGAACGGCGGCGCGCCACCGCTCGGCGACGTGCTCGAGTTCGCCGTACCGGTCGAGCTGGTCGCGGAAGAGGTTTCCGAGACAGAGCGCCCGCGGGCGGAGACGGGCGGCGATCTCCGGAAGGGCCGCCTCGTCGACCTCGAACAAGCCGAGCTCGGCGCCACGCACCTCGAGCAAGGTCGAGGCGACGCCCGAGACGAGGTTCGCTCCCGAGCGGTTGTGCGCGAGCCGAAAGCGGGCGCCGAGGATCTCCGCCGCCATTGCAGCGGTCGTCGTCTTCCCGTTCGTCGCCGACACGAGCGCCGACCCCAACGGCAGCCGTGCAGCGAGCCGATCGACCGCCCCGGGGTCGAGCTTCCAGAGCAGCTTGCCCGGAACGGTCGTGCCGCCGCCGGCGCGGGCCAGGCGCGAGAGCCGGCCTGCGGCGCGGGCGGCGGCGATCTCTGCTGCGAGCGGAACGGGAAGACGCATGCCGCCGCGGAGGCTATCGGCGCCGGCTCACCCGTTCGGGGGAATCGTTCGAGGGGTTCCCCGAATGGGGGATGCTGCCTCGATACGCCGGTCGTAGCGTCCGACGTGCGCAAGGCGGGTCGCGCCGTCTGGCCGGCGGCCGTGCCCTTTCTTGTCTGTGGGCCCTCGGATGGCGAGGAAGAAGGAGCACAAACTGTGAGTGCAATACCGACCGAAATCGCTCTGGCGCCGGAAACGCCTGGACGCGATGACGGGCTGCCCAGAAACGCACGGATCTACTTCTTCGTCGTAGCCGCCGCGACGGCCGCCTCGACACTCCCGTTCCTCGGCCGTCTGCAGCATGCCCAGGAATGGGGCGCGTTCCTCATCCTCGGCTCAGCAGCCGCCGTTGCCCAGCTGTTCGTTGTCCGCACGCCGCGCGAGGGGGCCTACCACACCTCGATCGTGTTCCTGATTCCGGCGGCGCTGCTCCTGCCGCCGGAGCTCGTGGCCCTGATGGGCATCGTGCAGCACGTTCCGGAGTGGCTGCGTATGCGCTACCGCTGGTACCAGCAGACCTTCAATATCTGCAACTACGTGCTCGCGACGATGGCGGTGTGGTTCTTCGCACACCACCTCATTCTCGACTCGCACGTGATCTCGAACCATGCCTTGCGGCTCGGCGTTGCCGGCGTCGTCTGCTGCTTCGTCTTCGTCACGATCAACCACGCGAACCTCGCGATGATGCTGCGCCTCGCCCGCGGCTTCACGCTGAAGGAGACAGGACTGTTCGACGTCGAGAACCTCTCGACGGATCTGGTCCTCTCGGCGCTCGGCGTCGCGACGTTCGCGTTCTGGCAGACGAACCCCTGGCTGATCCCGTTCGCCGTCGCCCCGCTGGTCCTCGTCCACCGCTCCCTCAGCGTCCCGCAGCTGCAGGCGGAGGCGCGCGTCGACCCGAAGACCGGTCTCTTCAACGCGCGGCACTTCGCGCTCGCACTCGCCGAAGAGCTCGGCCGCGCGCAGCGCTTCGAGCGGCCGCTGTCGCTGATCATGGCCGACCTCGACCTGCTGCGCGACATCAACAACACGTACGGCCACCTCGCAGGCGACGCGGTGCTGAAGGGAATCGCGGAGGTCTTCCGCGCTCAGCTTCGCCACTACGACGTGCCGGCACGTTTCGGCGGCGAGGAGTTCTCGATCCTGCTTCCCGAGACGCCGCCCGAACAGGCGATGGAGATCGCCGAGCGGATCCGCCGCGCCGTCGCCGGACGGACGTTCGACGTCGAGACGTCGAGCGAGCCGATCCGCGCAACCGTGTCCATCGGCGTCGCAGGGTTCCCGAAGGACGGGACGGACGCGAACGAGCTCATCCACCAGGCCGACCTCGCCGTCTATCGGGCAAAGCTGCAGGGACGCAACCGCGTCCTCGGCGCCAGCTCCGAGCCGCTGCTCATGCCCGCCGAGCGGCAGACCCGCCTCGTCGCCGTGCCGGAGGAAGGCGACCACCATGCGCCACTTCCGGCCGCCGTGCAGCTTCCCGTCAAGGAGGAGCGGCGCAGCGACCCGCACCCGCGCCCACACGCGGTGCACGGGCCGCGCTTCCTCGCACTCTCGCTTCGCCTGGGCATCGTGGTCGGGACGGTCAGCGCGATCGGCATCAGCGCAGGAATCGCGGGCATCGTCCTCACGTGGACGTCCAAGGACCTGCTCGGGCTGCTCACGATCGTCGCGCTGATCGGTGTCGGCCAGGCGCTCGCGCTCGAGGTCGACGAGGGCGGCTCGATCTCCGTCGGCGCGGTCGGCGCCCTCGCCGGCGCCGCGCTCTTCGGCCCGCGTGCTGCGCTCGCGCTCGCGATCGCAAGCGTCGCCGTCGAGTGGAGCGCACGCCGATCGGAGATCCACCGGGTGCTCTTCAACGTCGGGGCGCTGACGCTCGCGTCGCTCGCCGCGGCGAGCGTGTTCAAGATCGGTGCGTTCCTCCCGGGGGGCACGGAGCACCGGCTGGCGGTCGCGGGGCTCGGCCTCGCCGCAGGCGCCGTCTACTTCGCCGTCAACATGGGCCTACTCTCCCTCGCGCTCGCGCTCGAGGGCCACGAGCGTTGGTGGGCGGTCTTCAGGGAACGGTTCGCGTGGCTCCTGCCGCACTATCTCGTCTACGGCTTCATCGGCGGCGTCATGGCGCTCGCATACGAGGCCGTGAAGCTGTTCGCGCTCGCGGTCTTCGCCGTGCCGCTCGTCCTCATGCGAAAGACGCAGGAGGCGTACCTGAAGCACACGCAGCGCAGCGCGCAGAAGCTCCGCCAGGCGGCCGAGACGATCCAGACGCAGAACGTCTCCCTCGAGCTCGCGAACAAGCTCCTCAAGGAGCGCTCGACGGCCGCGATGGAGTCGCTCTCGGCGACGGTCGACGCGCGTGACTCGTACACCGCGGGCCACTCCCGCCGCGTGCAGCAGCTCGCCCTCGCGATCGGGCGCGAACTCGGCCTCTCGCAGGCGGAGCTCGACCTCCTCGGCCACGCGGCGCTCTTCCACGACATCGGCAAGCTCGCGATCCCGGACGCGATCCTCCTCAAGCCGGCGAGCCTGACGCCCGACGAGTGGGCACTGATGCAGCGCCATGCGGAGGAGGGGGCGCGCATCATCGACCGCCTCGGCTTCCTCAACGACGCCGTGCCGGCGATCCGGCACCACCACGAGCGCTTCGACGGCACCGGCTATCCGGACCGGCTGCGCGGCGAGGAGATCCCGCTCGGTGCCCGCATCATCCATGTCGCCGACGCCCTGGACTCGATGCTGACGACGCGGATCTACCGGGCCGCCCGTCCCGCCGCCGAGGCACTCGCCGAGCTGCGCCGGGCTGCCGGCACGCAGTTCTGTCCGCGCTGCGTCGGAGCCCTGGAGCGGATCCTGCCGCTCGACAGCCTCACCTCCGACGCCGACCGCTCGACGGCGGCCGTGTCGGTGGCGTAAGCCGCCCCGTCCGCCCGGAAGCCCTACCGGGCCCTCGCCGGGATCGACGCGAAGGCCCTGGCCTCGTTCCAGGCGGGGATCCGCAAGCGGTACTCCGACGAGCAGATCCTCGACGAGCTCCGCGCGAGCTCCGAACGGCTGAACCGCTCGCCGACGATGCGCGAGTTCGCGGCGGACCCGGAGACGACCGTGCATCCGCAGACGGTGATCGAGCACTTTGGCAGCTGGAACGAGGCGAAGCGCACCGCCGGGCTCGTCCCGCGGCGGTTCGCGCGGCGCGAGGAGCTCGTCGGCCTCCTGCGCGACCTCGGCGAAGAGCTCGGCCGCATCCCGACCGCGAAGGACCTCGACGAGCGGCGAGGCTCGATGCCGTCGAAGTCGCTCTACTGGCACACCTTCGGCTCACTCTCGAGCGCGTTGCGGGAGGCCGGGTTCGACGTGCCGGTGGGGGAGGAGCGGCTCGAGCGGGCGGTCGAGCAGGGTGCCGCGCTCGCCCGGACGCTGAAGCGGCTGCCGAAGTTCGCCGACTGGGCGGAGGCGCGACGCGAGGATGACGCCCTGATGACGGAGTGGCAGGTCTACCGGATGTTCGACGCGCGTCGCGGCGCATGGTCGACGTTCCAGTTCCTCATCCGCGAGCAGCTGCTCGAGGAAGGCGTCGACGTCGGCTCCGACGGCCGGCTCGCATGACGCACGCACTTGCGTTTCTCGGTGTCGCAGCCGTCGTGATCGTCACGCCGGGACAGGACACCGCGCTGACGATCCGCAACGCGCTCGGCGGCGGCAGGCGGGGAGGTTTCTTCACGGCCGTGGGCGTCGCGCTCGGCCAGGCAACGTGGACGGTCGCCGCCGCGGCAGGAGTCGCGGCCGTGCTGCGTGCATCCGAGCCCGCGTTCCTGGCGGTGCGGCTGACAGGTGCTGCCTATCTCGTCTACCTCGCCGCCCAGGCGCTGGTCGCGGCGCTGCGAGGCCGCCGCGTCGAGCACGCGGTGCGCGTCGCGACGGCGCGCGGCGCGTTCCGCCAAGGCGTGCTCAGCAATCTCGGAAACCCGAAGATGGCGATCTTCTTCACGAGCCTCCTGCCGCAGTTCGCCGCATCGTTCGGCGGCATGCTGGCTCTCGGGCTCGTCTTCTGCACGATGACGCTCGTGTGGCTGACGGCGTACGGCATCGCCGTCGCAAGGGCCGGCGACCTCCTCCGGCGGCCGCGTATCCGCCGCGCGATCGACCTCGTGACGGGTGCGGTCCTGGCCGCGTTCGGAATCCGGCTGGCTGTAGAGCGTTAGGCCGCGTGCAGCGCGGCGAGGCGGCGCAGCGTGGCGTCGCGCTCGTGCGGCGCGCGGACGGCGGGCAGCTCCTCCTCGACGAACGACATGTCGGGCCCGAACCGGTCGCGCGCGACGACCTTTCCTCCGTCGATCGCGACGAGGCTGCCGTAGGAAAGCTCGCGCGTGCGGAGGTGGATGCAGACGTACTGCTCGACGAGCTCGAGCGCGTGCCTCGTCGATGCAAAGAAGAACACGCCCTTGGCCGTCCCCGTCCACAGCGGCCGGCCGATGCCGCGCGCGAGCAGCAGCTCCTGCCGGTCCTCGTCGAGCCAGGCCGTCGCCATCGAGCCCACGAGCTGTTCGAGCGCCCGCGCCGTGCGGCCGCGTGACCGCTCCGCGAGCGCGAAGATGATCTCCGAGTCGACGGTCATACCCGGTGCCGCCCGCTCGATCTCGTTCCGCGCAAAGAGCTCGTCGTCGTTGACGATGATCCCGTTGTGGATGCCGACGACCGAGCCGTGCCGGATCGGATGATTGTTTGCGGCGAGGCCCGGGTGACCCTTCGTGTAGTCGCGGACGTGCACGAGCAGCTGCGTCGCATCCGCCGGCACATCGATCGCCTCGAGGAGGTCGCTCGCCCCGGTCCGCTGCTTGCGGACGGACACGGGCCCTGACCCGGCGCGATACGCGAAGCCAGCCGCGTCCCCGCCACGCTCCGCGATGCCGGCGAGAAGCGCCCGCGCCGCAAGCGTCCGGTCGACGTCTGCGTCGCGACTGAAGCTGTATCCGGCAATGCCACACATAAGCGCGAAGCGACCCTTCGGTCGCTGATCTTTCTAGACGCATCGGCCGGACTCCGAGTTAGGTCAAGGTTCTGTAAGGGGGATTCGCGGCTTCATCCCTCGTGGGAGGGTTGACGGAATCCTCAAGCCGTCTCTCACGCGGGCCGATACGTCTCGATGATGGAGCAGCGGCCGCTCCCAAGTCTTCCCGACGACGACCCGGCGAACGAGCCGCGGCTCGAGCTGCTGCCCGAACCCGCGGACGAAGTCGACGAGGACGATCGACGCGAGGCCGCCGAGGAAGCGGCCGCCACGCAGGATCCCCTCAAGCTCTACGTCCGTGCGATCGGCGACGGCCCGCTGCTGACCCCGGCCGAGGAGCGCGAGCTCGCTCGCCGCAAGGACGAGGGCGACGAGGCCGCGAAGAAGAAGCTCATCGAGTCGAACCTCCGCCTCGTCATGTCGATCACGCGGAACTACACGAAGGCGGGCGTGCCGCTCCTCGACCTTATCCAGGAGGGCAACCTCGGGCTGATCCGCGCGGTCGAGAAGTTCGATTACACAATGGGCTACAAGCTGTCGACGTATGCGACCTGGTGGATCCGGCAGGCAGTAACGCGCGCCCTCGCCGACCAGGGACGCACGATCCGGCTTCCTGTACACGTCGCGGATCAGGTGCGCAGGCTGATGCGTGCCCGGAGGCAGCTCGCCCAGAAGCTGAACCGCGAGCCGACGCAGGAGGAGCTGGCGACCGAAAGCGGCTTCACCCCGCAGCGCGTGCAGGAGATGCTCGACCTCGTCGAGGATCCGGTGTCGCTCGAGACGCCTGTCGGCGACGGCGAGAGCATGTACGCCGACCTGATCGAGGACGTCAACTCCGACCGCCCTGACCACACGACTGCGATCAAGCTCCGGCGCAAGGAGCTTGCGGAGGCGATGCTCCGCCTGAACCCGCGCATGCGCCGCGTGCTCGCACTCCGATTCGGGCTCGACGGCGAGCATCCGCAGACCCTCGAAGAGGTCGGCGCGGGCCTCGGCATCACGCGCGAGCGCGTGCGTCAGCTCGAGTCGCGTGCGCTGCGCGAGCTGCGCACCGTCGCACCGGATCTCGAGCTGTACCTTCGGGCCGAGTAGTTACCGTGCGGGTGTGCGGCCCGCGTTCGTCGACTGCCACAGCCACGTCGTTCCGTCCGGCGATGACGGCGCACCGTCGGTCGAGGCCGGCATCGCGCTCTGCCAGGAAGCGGCGCGACACGGGACGGAGATCCTCTTCGCAACACCCCACGTGTGGCCGCACCTGACCCTGACTTCGTCACGCGAGGCGGCGATCCGCGAGTCGTACGCGAGCATGCGCGATCACGTAGGACTCGAGCTGCGCCTCGGCTGGGAGCTCACGCCGACGCCGGACCTGCTCAAGGAAGATCCGCGCCGCTACGTGGTCGAAGGAACAGAGCTGGTGCTGATGGAAGTCCCGTTCATCGGCGCGGCCGACGACCTCGTCGCGCTCGCAGAGCTGACGGACAGCGCCGGTCTGCGTCCCGTGATCGCCCATCCCGAGCGTACGGAAGCGGTGCTCGACCGGCCGGCGCTTGCCGACGAGCTCGCAGAGCGCGGCTGGTTGCTGCAGGTGAACGCGACGTCGCTGCTCGGCCGTCACGGCGAGGATTCAGCCGACGTCGGCTGGGACCTGCTCGAGCGGGAGGTCGCGACGATCGTGGGATCGGACGGTCACCGTCCTTCACGCCCCCCGCACCTCGATGAGGCGTACTCGCTCGTCGTCCGCCGCTTCGGCGAAGACCGCGCGCTGCCGTGGTTCGACGGGTCGGCGCTCGGCGTTACGCCGTCACGGACTGCATCTCGCGCAGCGTCGCGAGGCGTCTGAGCGACTCGAGCTCGATCTGCCTCACCCGCTCGCGCGTCAGCCCGAGGCGACGCCCGATCTCCTCGAGCGTCTTCGGCTCGGAGTCGTCGAGGCCGTAGCGAAGGACGAGGACCGACCGCTCACGCTCGGGCAGCGACATCAGCGCCGCGGTCAGCGCCTGTGAGCGGAGCGAGACCTCGACCTCTTCCTCCGGCAGCGGATCGTCACCCGCGACGAAGTCGCCGAAGACGGCGTCATCCTGTTCGCCGACCGGCTGGTCGAGCGACGCGGACGCCCGCGCGGCCGCCCGTACCTCGTGCGCCTGTTGAATTGGCAGCGACGCTTCCTCCGCGATCTCTTCCAGCGTCGGCTCGCGTCCGAGCTGCGTCCAGAGCGTGCGCTCGGCGCGGTTCATCTTCTGCAGGCGCTCGACGATGTGCACGGGCATGCGGATCGTGCGTGCCTTGTCCGCGAGTGCCCGCGCGACCGCCTGCCGGATCCACCACGTCGCGTACGTCGAAAACTTGTAGCCGCGCCGCCAGTCGAACTTCTCGACGGCGCGAATCAACCCCAGCGTTCCCTCTTGGATCAGGTCGAGAAACGGAAGGCCCTGGTTGCGGTAGTTCTTCGCGATCGAAACGACGAGGCGGAGGTTCGACTGGATCATCCGCTGCTTCGCCTCGACGTCGCCGCGTTCGATCTTCTTCGCGAGCTCGACCTCCTGTGCCGCTGTGAGGAGCGCGTGCCGCCCTGCCTCGCGCAGGAAGAGCTGGAGTGCGTCGGTCGTCGTCTCGTACGAGGTCTGGAGCGGGGGAGGGGGCGGCTCCTTCTCCTTTTCCTTCTCCTCGACGAGGTCGATCGCACGGCGGTCGAGCTCCGCGTAGAGCGCATCCGTCTCGAGCGCGTCGAGCTGATGGAGGTCAATCGCGTCGACCACGTCGGACCGGTGAATCGAACCGGTCGACTCGGCATTCTCCAGCAGCAGCTGGATCTCCTCGTGCTGGAGAATCGTCTCGATCTCGACCGTCATCGTTCCGCCAGCCTTCGGTTGCCGTGGGCGCGCAAACCCAAACCCGGCGACACTCGCAAACGCAGCGCCCGCGGTCAACCCTTTAGTCTGCGTCGCCGTGCCAGGGATGGTGCCGGAAGACGTCTTCGCGCTCACCGGTGTCGCCGATCCACGCCTGCACCCGGACGGGAACCGGATCGCGTACGTCGTCTGGTGGATCGACGAAGAGGACAGGGAGTATCGGAGCGCGATCTGGCTCGCGGCCCGCGACGGCTCGTCACCGCCGCGTCGGCTCACCGCCGGCGAGAAGCGTGACTCGCAGCCCCGCTGGTCGCCCGACGGCACGAAGCTCGCTTTCGTGTCGAGCCGCGGAGAGGAGAAGTCCTCGGGACAGATCTACGTTCTCCCGGTCGACGGAGGCGAGGCCCAGAAGCTGACGGATCTGAAGGAGGACCCGGCTGAGCTTGTGTGGTCGCCCGACGGGACGCGGATCGCGTTCATGGCACGCGTCCGGGACGAGGCGTACGACGAGGAGGACGACCGGAAGCGAGCGCCTCGTCGCTTCCGCCGGCTGAGCTACAAGCTCGACAACATCGGCTGGACCGGCGACCGTCGACAGCACCTGTTCGTGGTGGCCGCCGACGGCAGCGGCGAGCCAAGGCAGCTGACGGACGGCGACTTCGAGGACGGTTCGCCTTCGTGGTCGCCCGACGGCTCGCAGCTCGCCTTCGTCTCGGCGCGTGACGAGGACTGGGACGTGACCACCGTCAGCGACGCGTACGTGGTCGCGTCGGACGGTTCGGGGGAGCCTCGGAAGATCACAGGGTCCGAGGGCTCAGTCGACGCCGTGGTCTGGTCGCCGAACAGCCCCGAGATCGCCGTCGTCTACACCGCCGGCGTGTTCGACTTTCCGCGCCACGCACAGATCGGGATCGTGCCGGCAACGGGTGGGGAGATCCGGCTGCTCACGACGTCGCTCGACCGGAACTGTTCTCCGTTCCCGTCTATCCGCAGTCCGGCATGGGACGGCGATCGCGTGGTCTTCCTGGTCGAGGAGGCCGGAAACGTGCACATGTATGCGGTCGCCGCCGAGGGCAGCGCCCGCCCTGAGCTCCTGCTCAGAGGCGAACAGGTCGTCACGGGTTTCGACGTGGTCGACGGCCGCTTCGTCCATTCCGCTGCGACGTCGACGACGCTGCCCGAGCTCTACGCGGGCGAGGAACGTCTGACGGAGGTCGGCGCCCCGTTCGCCGAAGCCCGCGAACTCGTGCGGGCCGAGCGCTTCTCCGCGAGCTCCGCCGACGGGTCGGAGGTCGACTGCTGGATCGTCAAGCCAGCGGGTTACCAGGCCGGGACGAAGTACCCGACGCTGCTGTCGATCCACGGCGGTCCGTTCACGCAGTACACGACCGGCTTCTTCGATGAGTTCCAGGTCTATGCGGGCGCGGGCTACGCCGTCGTCTACGCGAACCCTCGCGGCTCTTCCGGCTACTCGGAGGACTGGGGCCGCGCGATTCGCGGCCCGTCGAACGGCCAAGGACCCGGCTGGGGCACGGTCGACTACGAGGATCTGATGGGGGCGGTCGAGACCGCGATCGAGCGCTTCGATTTCGTCGACCCGCAGCGGCTCGGGGTCCTCGGCGGCTCGTACGGCGGCTACATGACGAGCTGGATCGTGGGGCACACGAACCGGTTCAAGGCGGCCTGCTCCGAACGGGCCGTGAACAACCTCGTGTCGGCCTATGGCTCCAGCGACGTCTTCTGGGCCTTTGCCGGAACACTCGGCTCGTTTCTCTACGACGACTTCGACGCCTGGGTCGAGCGCTCGCCGTCCCGCTACGCCCGGAACATCGAGACGCCGCTCCTCGTGATGCACTCCGAGAACGACCTTCGCTGCTCGATCGAGCAGGCGGAGCATCTCTTCATCACGTTGCGTCTCGCCGGCAAGGAGGTCGAGTTCGTGCGCTTCCCGGTCGAGTCGCACGAGCTGTCGCGCTCGGGGTCGCCGACCCATCGCGTTCAGCGCTTCGAGATCCTGCTCGAGTGGTTCGACCGGCACCTCAAGCCCTGAGCAGGCCGATGCACGAGAACCGGCGTTATGTCAAGTTGGGGCGCGCCGCCTGCGGCGACCTCTCAAGCGACTACGCCCCATCGAGCCTCAACCACCATCCAGGAATTGGTCAAGAAGGCGGTCTGATCTGACCGGTCTGACCAGTCAGGTCTGGCTGGCTAGTCAGGTCAGACCAACGCCTTCACGCCCCAGGACGCGGCAAACGAATCAATCGTGCAATGGCCTTTCCACAGACCTGTCCACAGCTGCAAAAAAAGCTGTGGAAATATTGAAAAAAGGAAAAACCGCAAATTGCGGCCATGGCGTTTGCAGACGCCTTGAACGTCCCTCTTGCATTTCGTAGCGTGGTGATTGCGCCGAGCACGGAGCGCAAGTAGGTCGAAACCGAGTCCGAAGGCAGTACGGGGCCGTCGCAAGACGGAAGCGGAAGGTCAGCGGAAGCGGTGGACGAAAGCGAAACCGGCTCGGCGACTTTTTATGGTCCAGCGCGTAGCGCCCTGTCCGCGACGCGGACGAAGGGGTCTGAGGGACGAAGGGGTCTGAGGGAACCGGGAGGTTCCCCCGGCCGCCGTCTCGGCGCTTTAGAGTCGCCTCTGTGCACCTCCGCCCGCCCAGCATCGACCGAGGCGTGACGTCGTTCCTGTGGGCGCTCGGCCTCGCGCTCTTCATCTGGCTCGGGCTGATGGGCATCGGCGTCCACAGAGGCACGGCGCTGATGGTCGCGCTGCTCTCGTTCGGCGCGATCTTCCTCTACGTCCGCACGCAGGGCGGCGACACGTAGCGAAGCTAGGCGGCGAGCTTGACGCGCTCGCGGTTTCGCCGCGCCAGTGCCACCACGAGGAAGCGGGCGAGGTCGCCCCCGACCTCCCGCTCCAGGCGGTTGAACGCAGGAGGCCGTGTGTCGTCGAGGCGCGTCAGCCCGGCGCAGTGCTCCAGGAGGAGATCCGGCCCTCTCCTCCCGTGAATCGACGTCGAGGGGTCTTTCATGACGCCGTTGGTATCGACGGCCTGGCCCGGCCCGGTGATCCCTTGAGGGAGGCTAAAGGCAACGCCGAGGCCGCCCCTCGGTCGAGCAGAGGGGCGGCACGGCATCCGGTTGGCTAGGCGTCGTCCGGCGTCCGGGTCGCGCCGACCGACTCGCGATTGCGCCCGCGGAGGGACCGGCCGCGCGGCGCCGTCCCGACCTCTTCGCGCTCGGCGGTCACCGGCTCGTCCGATGCACGGCGATCGACGGCCGCCCCGCGACCCGCAGCCGGGGCCACCCGGCGGCGCGGGCCGGTCGTGTCGAACGAGAACCCGAACACGAGCCCGATTCCGAACGCCAAGACCGCGACGTACTCCTTGAGGTCGTTCACGAGACCGCGAATGTGCAGATCACCGGACCACGCGAGCACGTGGCGGTGGACCCAGGCGGTGCCCGGCTCTGCGGCCAGGACGATCCACAGCGACGCGACCGCGATCGGCACGAACGCGATCAGGAGAAACGGGGCCGATAGGCGCGGCGAGCCCCACTTCGTCCACCCGCCGAGGAGCTGGGACAACGCCATCACGAGCCCGGCCCCGGCGATCAGTCCGTAGACGGCCCAGAAGCCGCCGCGGGAGTGGTCGTTGATCTGGGTCGCGAACCAGATGAGCAGCCCGGCAACGGCCGCCGCGATCAGCGTCGTGGTCGCACGGGTCAGTCCATACATTCGATCACCTCGTTCCGTTGTGGCAAAGGGGTTTTCCCCCTCGCGCTTAGAACGGAACGTGCCTAGATATCGATGCGCCGGGCGTCGAAACGCGCCGAGTAGAGCTCCTCGCGGAACTCCTCGATCATCCGGGCCCTGTCCTCGGCGAACAGGTGCTCGACGACCCGGATCTCCGCGTCGTTGTGCCACGGCACGTCGACGTGCTGGTGGGAGACGAGGTTCACCGACGTCCGCTGGCACGCCGGACACTGGACGGCGAGGCCGAGCGAGCCGTCGCCGGGCGCGAGCAGGAAGAACGACGAGGGAAAGACGGGACGAGGGCGCTCCTCCGGGTAACAGAAGAAGCTCCACGGCCACTCCCCCGCCTGAAGGCGGCGGACGGCCGCGTCCTCGAGCTCCGCGGCGACGCTGTCGAGCTTCGACGTCATGAAGTTGAAGAAGACGCCGCCGTCGAGCCCGAGCGGCGCCCAGTCGAGGTCGTCGTGCGACACGAGCCCCTCGTGCTCCTCCCCGCATCCGCACTCGAAGAGCACGCGATACACCGCCGGGTGCGCGGCGCCCGGTAGACGCTCGAGCTGCCGGAACGCCGACAACGTCACGCGCGCCTCGCCGCGCGCGGGACAGGCAAACGTGAATCGTCCTGTGAGCGCGTCGTACATGGTCGCTTTCTTAATCGGCGACCCGGACGTCAAACCTCAGTACTCGATCAGGGCGCGCAGGTCGTAGTCGGACAGCCGTTCCCGGCCGTTGAGGAACGTGAGCTCGATCAGGAAACAGCAGCCGACGACGACGCCGCCGAGCTTCTCGACGAGCTGCTTCGCGATCGCCTCGACCGTTCCCCCCGTCGCGAGCACGTCGTCGTGGATCAGCACGCGTGTCCCCTCCGGGACCATCTGCGGATGCAGCTCGAGCGCGTTCTGTCCGTACTCGAGCGCGTAGGTCGCGCTCACGGTCTCCGGGGGAAGCTTCCCCGGGCGCCGTGCGGGCACGAACCCACAACCGATCTCGCGCGCGATCGCCGCTCCGAGGATGAAGCCCCGTGCCTCGGCACCGAGCACGAGGTCGGGCTTGCGTTCCTTCCCCCACTCCGCGAGACGGTCGATCGAGTACGCGAGCGCTTCCGGATCCGAGAGGAGCGGCGTCACATCCTTGAAGCTGACGCCTGGCTGCGGCCAGTCCGGGACCTCGCGGACTTTCTCGGCGAGGTTCACCCGCTTATGTTGACGCAAGCCGCCGCAGCGCGCGCAGGAACAACCGCTGCATGAGCTCTTGCGCCTGTGCGCCGAGCAGCTCGAGATCCTCGGCCGCGCCACGCCGACGCTCGGCGCTGCGCGAGCGAAGGGCGGGGCCGATGATCGCCTCGATCAGCCCGGCCTCGCGCTCCGCGGCCGACCGAAAGGTGCGGAGGTGCCGCGGGTCGATGCCGAAGCGAGCCAGCTGTCCGCACGCGGCGGCGATGTCCACCTCGAGCTCGCCGTAGAGGCGCTGACCCCCAATGGAGCGGCCGTGAACGAGCCCGAACTCCTCGAGCTCGCGCGCGAGACGGGCATCGATGCCAGCGCGCTCGCAGAGCTCCGGGAGGTCGACCTCTTCCTCTTCCGCGCCGCTGCCGAGCGCGCGCCGGCGACGCCGCTCGGTCGAGCCGGGCGCGGCGAGCTCTTGGCGGATGACGCGGAGCGGCAGGAACTCGTCACGCTGGAGCCGCAGAATCGTCTCGAGCCGCTCGACGTCGTCCTCGCTGAACATCCGGTAACCGCCCTGCGTCCGGCGCGGGGCGAGGAGACCCTGGTCCTCGAGGTAGCGGATCTTCGAGATCGTGATGTCCGGGAACTCCTCCTTGAGCATCCCGCAGACGGTCCCGATCGTGAGCAGCCTCGGTTTCGACGCGGTGGCACTCATCGGTTCAGGAACGTCAGCCGGTACTTGCCGATCTGGAGCTCGTCGCCGTCCTCGAGCTCGGCGGCTTCGACGCGCCTCCGATTGACGAACGTCCCGTTCAGGCTCCCCTGGTCCTCGATCCGGAACGTGCCGTTCGCGTTCGTCAGCACGGCGTGCTTGCGCGACACGGTGACGTCGTCGAGGAAGATGCCGCATTCGGGCGAGCGGCCGATCGTCGTCTCCGCCGCTTCCGCGCTGAAGGTCTCCCCCGCCCTGCCGCCGCCCGAGCGCACGACGAGCGCCGGCCCTTTCACGCCGAGGTCCTCGAGCACCGCCTCCGGAGAGCCGTCCCCCTCGTCGGGCGTGAACGTCTGCGTGGCCTCGCCGGGCGCGTCCTTCACGAGCAAGGCGCCGCAGCGGGAGCAGTAGTTCGCGGATTCCGGGTTCTGGAAGCCGCACTCCTGACAGTAGACGTGCGACACGGTGAGGTGGCCTACGTCGGCGGTGCGGCCTTCGAGGTGAGGATCTCGGTCAGGCGCTCGACGTCGAGGTGGTCCAGGACGCCCCTCCCGCCCGTCTTCTGCAGGCGCGCGACGAGCTCGGCGCGCAGGATGTCGATCTTGCCGTGTAGCAAGCGCCGCTGGTACGAGATCTCGAGCTCCTGCTGCGTGAGGTCGTCGATCAGCTGCTTGAGGTCGTCGTCGGAGAGCGTGCCGAGGTCGGGAAGTGGCTCCACAGGCTGCCTTTCGTGGTCGGAGGGCGGACTCATTGAATCAGTCCGCCCAGGAAAGGGTCAAGTTCTACTTGAGAGTTTAGACCGTTCCCGCGGTGACCCGCTCCGCGCCTTCGGTTTGCATGATCTCCTCGACCAGCGCGCGGTACTCGGCTTCGAGCGCCTGTGAGTCCTCCTGCGTCCGTCCCTCGGCGTACAGATGGAGCAGCGGATCGTCGGGGTCCGGGAGCACCTGAGCCCAGCCGCGCTTGTCGAACACCTTGATCCCGTCGGTGAGATCGAGCCGGCGGCTCTTGAGACGCTCCGTCAACACCCGCATGACCAAGCCCTTCAGCGCGAATGGACAGTGCAGCTGCCGGTGGACGAGCGTCGGCGTGGGGAGATCGGCGACGAGCTCGGAAAGCGGGCGGTCGACCGGCGCGAGGAGCTCGAGCAACTTGCACAGGCTCGCGACGGCGTCGTATGCGGGCAGGAACTCCGGGAAGACGTAGCCGCCGCCGACCGCACCGGCAAAAATGACGTCGTCCTCGGCCGCCGCCTTCGTGAGGTCCGCGAGCGACGCCGGCGTGCGGACGATCTCGAGCTCGCTGCCCTTCAGCAGGTTGTCCACCTGGCTCGTCACCGTGACGGGGAACGCGAGCTTCCCACGCCTGCCGTTCGAGCCGAGCAGCCGCAGGAACAGCAGCAGGGTCTGCTCGACCGGAATCTCCTTTCCGTGCTCGTCGGTCAGGTAGAGCCGCTCGGCCGCGCGGTCGAGCACGACGCCGAGATCGGCGCGCACGGCCGGGACGAGCTGCTTCACCTGTCCCATCGCCTCGCGGATCAGCTGGAAGCCCGAGTCGGCGCGGTCGGTCGTGAACCCGTGCGCCGAGATCGCCTCGAGGCCGAGCGGCCCGAGCAGCAACGGCAGGACGAACGACGCCGCCGAGTAGCCGTAGTCGACGACGATCCTGAAGTTGCGGGCGCGGATAGCGTCGCCGTCGAGGCCGTCGAGGAGATCCTGGGCGTAGGTCTCGCGCACGCGTGCCGGATAGCTCACGGAGCCGACTGCACCGAACGCGACGCGCCGCAGCTCGCCGCGCGTGAAGTTCTTCTCCACTTCCTTCTGCAGCGAGCTCGTCATCTGGATCCCGGGCGGCTCGAAGAAGCGGATCTGGACGACCTCGGGATCGGCCTGACTCGTGCCGACGTGCACGCCGGCGTCGTAGCTCTCGCTCTTCAGCAGGTGGCGCGCGACGGCGGCAGGCAGCACGCGCAGGTCGGCGACGTCGAGACCCGTCGACGTGAAGCCGGAGATCAGCGCGCGTTTCGTCATCCGGCACGCCGGCGGCGACTCGCGGCTCGCCACCACACGTGCGCTGCGCGGCAGCGCGGTGCCGAGCGCCGCGGCGATCCGCACGGCAACCTCGGGCGTCAAGTCGACGTTGACGAGCCCCGCGACGGCGTCGCGACCGAAGAGCCGCGTCGACGCTCTCGACTCCCAGATCAGGCTCTCGTGGATCTGCGCGCCGGACTCGACCTCCTTGTACGGGTAGATCCGTACGCCCGGCATGACGACGCTCTCCGAGCCGATCGTTACCTCGTCGCCGACGGCGACGCCTTCGTGGATCCGCACGTGGGCGCGGATGTCGCACGAACGGCCGAGGATCGCGCCTTCGACGAGCGAGCTGCGGCCGACGTGCGTCGACGCGTCGACAACGGAGCGCACGATTCGCGTCCGTTCGCGCAACGTGACGCTGTTCGACAGCACCGTGTGCGCGCCGACGCTGGCGCTCGGGGCGATCCGGCAGTAGTTGCCGACGTACGCCGGGCCCTCCACCTGGTCGAGATCTCCGACCTCGACGCCTTCGCCGAGCCAGACGTGTCCGCGGATGCGGATCCCGGAGATGTTGAGCCGAACCTTCTCGTCGAGCGCGTCGAAGTTCGCCTGGCGGAACTGATCGAGGTTGCCGATGTCCTGCCAGTAGCCGTCCATCGCGTAGCCGTAGATCGGCCGGCCCATGTCGAGCAGGTACGGGAAGAGCTCCTTGGAGAAGTCGTAGGGGCGGTCGGTCGGGACGTGCCGCAGCACTTCCGGCTCCAGCACGTAGATGCCCGTGTTGATCGTGTCGGAGAAGACCTGGCTCCACGACGGCTTCTCGAGGAAGCGCTCGACTCTCCCCTCTTCGTCCGTGACGACGATTCCGAACTCCAGCGGGTTGTCGACCGCCTTCAGGCCGATCGTGACGGCTGCTCCGCGTTCCTTGTGGAATGCGATCAGCTGCGAGAGGTCGACGTCGCAGAGCGCGTCCCCCGAGATGACGAGGAACGTCTCGTCGAGCTGCTTCGCGGCGTGGCGCACTGACCCCGCGGTACCGAGTGGCGACTCTTCGACCGAGTAGCCGATCTCCATCCCGAGCGTCTCTCCGTCGCCGAAGTAGCCGCGGATCGCCTGCGGCAGGAACGCGACCGTGACGATCACGTCGTTGAGCCCGTGCTCGCGCAAGAGCTCGAGGATGTGCTCCATGCACGGCTTGCCGACGATCGGGACCATCGGCTTCGGCTGATTCGACGTGAGCGGGCGCAGACGCGTGCCTTCGCCCCCGGCCATGACCACGGCTTTCATCGTCTGGAGCCTTTCCAGACCGTGAACGCGTACACGCCGGCGGCGATCACGGCGAGAACGAGGCCGGCCGCGAACACCCAGTACGGCCAGTGGGTGCTGCGGTGCGTCACGATCAGGAACCCGATTCCGGCGTACAGGAGCCATGTGGCGGTCTTGCCGATCAGGTTCACGTGCAGCTCGTAGCCTTGCGGGGCCGCGATCTTGTACCCGAGCATGAGCGCGAGGTCGCGTCCGAGGATGACGACCAGTCCCTCCCACGGCATGTGATCGGCGACGAAGAGAAGGATCACGGCAGCGTCGATCATCAGCCGGTCGGCGAGCGGGTCGGCGATCCGACCGAAGTCGGATTCGACCTGCCAGCGGCGGGCGAGGTAGCCGTCGATCTGGTCGGTGACGCCGGCGACACCGAAGACGATCCCGGCGGGCCAGCTGTGGCCGCCGTCGGCGGCGAGCATCAGCGCCACGAAGACCGGGATCAGGAGCAGCCGGAAGATCGTCAGCGCATTCGGCAGCTGTTGCAGCGGAAGGGGAACGGCCCGCGCCGACATAGGACAAGGATAGTCGCCTTCCAAAAGCGTCCTTTCGGCCACGCCGAAACCCGCCACGTCCGCCGCACCCCCACCCTGATGAGGGTGGGGCGAAGCCCGCCACCCTCGAGATCGACGATACCCGAGAAAGCTGCGCGAGTCCGCGCCGGAACTGTGACGATTCTCCGCGATGGCCGAGCCGTTTCGCCTGCCCGGATTCGTGGACGCGCACTGTCACGCGTTCCAACGCGCGCTGCGCGGTCGAACGGGCGGCAGCGACTTCTGGTCGTGGCGCGAGCAGATGCTGAGCGTCGCGGCACAGCAAACGCCGGAGAGCGTGCGCCGCGAATACGCGCTCGTCTATCGCGAGCTCCGCGCCGCCGGCTACACCGCGGTCGGCGAGTTCCACTACCTCGGCTTCGAGGAGGCGCTCGCCGCAGTGGACGCGGCCGAAGAGGCGGGGATCCGGATCGTCATCCTCCTCGCCGCGTACGCCCGCGGCGGGCTCGACCGCTTCCGCCAGGACTCGCCCGACGCGTATCTCCACCAGGTCGAGGAGCTCCGCGCGCGCGGCATCCGCGTCGGCGTCGCCCCCCACTCCGTCCGCGCGTGCCCCCCCGGCTGGCTCGAGCGGATCGGCCTCTACGCCGCCGACGAACTTTTGCCGCTCCACGTCCATGTCGACGAGCAGCCGCGCGAGATCGAGGAGTGTCTCGCCGAGCACGGCCTCCGGCCGATCGAGCTGCTCGAACGAACGGGCTGCCTGACGGAGCGGACGACGGTCGTCCACGCGACGCACGCGAACGGAGACGAGCTCGACCTGCTCGCGAAGGCCGGCGCACGCGTCTGTGCCTGCCCGACGACCGAGGCGAATCTCGGCGACGGCTTCCTGCCCGTCGAACGCGTCTGCACGCGCGGAATCGGCGTCTGCATCGGCTCGGACTCGAACGTGCGGATCGACCCGCTCGAGGAGCTGCGCGAGCTCGAGGGCATCGCGCGGCGCCAGTCGGGGCGACGCAACGTCCTCTCGGTCGAGACGCTGCTCTGCTACGGAGCCGACGAGGGCGCCGGCGCGCTCGGCCTCGAAGCTTGGGACGACGTCGTCGTCGATCTCGACCATCCATCGCTCCGGGGCGTCGAGGACGTGTTCGAAGGCTTGATCTCCGGCTGCAGCGCCGACGTGTTCTCCGATGTATGAGTGGCGAAGTCACACGGCCGAGATCGAGCTCGCAGTCGATGCCGGCTCGCCGGAGGAAGTCTTCGTCGAAGCGGTGCATGCTCTCGCTGAGCTGATCTCGCTCGGGCGAGACGCCGAGCCGCAGAGCAACCGCGTCGCGATCGAGGCCGCGGACCTCGGCGCGCTGCTCGTCGAATGGCTCGAGGAGCTGATCGTCCTCGCGGACACCGAGAGCTTCGTCCCCGAGCGCGTCGACGATCTCCGCATAGACGAGACGAGCCTCACCGCAACACTCGTCGGACGGGGCGGGCCGATCGATCCGCTCGTCAAGGCGGCGACGTACCACGGCCTCCGCTTCGCACGCGACGACGGCGTCTGGCAGGCTCGCGTCGTTCTGGACGTCTGATGGTCGACCTCCGCAGGATCGACGACACGCTGTACGAGATCCCCGCCGAGGCACGCCCGGACATGCGTGTCCCGGCCCGGGTGTTCGCCGACGACGAGCTGCTCGCTTCGATCCGCGGCGAGGACTCCCTCGCGCAGTTGCAGAACGTCGCGACGCTGCCGGGAATCGTCGAGGCGGCGATCGCGATGCCGGACATCCACCAGGGCTACGGCTTCCCCGTCGGAGGCCTCGCCGCGACGGAGCTTCCAGACGGCGTCGTGTCGCCGGGCGGCGTCGGCTACGACATCAACTGCGGCGTTCGCCTGCTCGCATTGCCGCTCACGATCGACGAGCTGGGCGACCGGAGGCAACGGCTCGTGCACGAGCTGTCGCGCGCGATTCCCGCCGGAGCCGGACGCGAAGGCGGCAGGCGCGTCGACGTCGACGAGGTCCTGCGCAACGGCAGCCGGACGGTCGCGGAGCGTGAGGAGGACGTCGAGCGCACCGAGTCCGAGGGGCGGCTGGACGGCGCGGACCCGTCCGCCGTGTCGGACCGCGCTCGGAAGCGAGGCGCGGGACAGCTCGGGACGATGGGCTCGGGCAATCACTTCGTCGAGGTGCAGGCCGTTGACCGCGTGTTCGACGCCGCCGGCGCAGACGCGTTCGGCCTCGGCGAGCGGCAGGTCACGGTCCTCATCCACTCCGGCTCGCGCGGGCTCGGTCACCAGGTCTGCGGCGACTACGTCAAGCAGATGGACGCCGTGCTCGGCCGGTACGGAATCGAGCTTCCCGACCGGCAGCTGTCGTGCGCGCCGGCGTCCTCGCCGGAAGGACAGGCGTACCTCGCGGCGATGGCCGCGTCCGCCAACTTTGCGTGGGCCAACCGGCAGGAGATCGCGAATCGCACCCGCGCGTCCGTCGCGCGCGTTCTCGGCGACGACACCGCGGCGAACACGCGGCAGGTCTACGACGTCGCGCACAACGTCGCCAAGCCGGAGCGCCACCACGGCCGCGCCGTACTGGTGCACCGGAAGGGCGCGACGCGCGCCTTCCCCGCGGGCTCCGACGAGATTCCGGCGGCGTATCGCGAGGTCGGACAGCCGGTCTTCATTCCCGGCAGCATGGGCACCGCGAGCTACGTCCTCGCGGGTGAGCCCGGGTCGCTCCGGCGCTCCTTCGGAACGACCTGCCACGGCGCCGGCCGGCGCCTGTCCCGCACCGCGGCGAAGAAGGAGATCAGCGGCGCCGAGCTGCGGCGTCAGCTCGAAGGTCGGGGCATTGTCGTCGCCAGCGCGTCGAACAAGGGCCTCGCCGAGGAGGCGCCGTTCGCGTACAAGGACGTCGAAGCGGTGGTCGACGTCGTCGCGCGTGCGGGACTCGCCCGCCGCGTGGCGCGACTCGTGCCTATCGGCGTCGTGAAGGGCTGACGCCTGCGCGGAGCTCGCCGGTCCAGCGCGCCGTTTCGCGGAGGTACGCGCGCTCGGCTGCGCGGCCGTGCAAGCCGTACGCGCCTTCGTAGCTCTCGTAGCGCCCGCCGTGGCCCGCGGGCTCGATCTGCGTTCCCTCGCTCCATTCGTTGTAGCTCGTGATCGTGACGATGTCCGCGTGCGCCGCGAGCGCGGAACGCCACATGCAGTCGTAGGTCGCGCCGTCGTCGCGTGCCTTGATGCGCGCGTCGCCCGTCGTCGGCTGCGCGTCGTACCCGGGACCGACCGACGGCATGCACAGGATTCCCGCCGCGTGTGCTTGCGCGCAGTAGCGCTCGAAACGGTCGCCGCCGTACAGGAGCACGTCGTACGTGTAGAACCCGGCGAAGCCGCTCCTCGCGGCGAAGCCGATCAAGTTCGTCTGCGCGAACACCCGGAAGCCGCTGATCCTGAGGTTGAGGACCCCCCACTCCGCGGCCGTGAAGTCGCCGGCGCGGTAGACGTAGACGTCGCGGATCCCGAGCATGCGGAGGTGCTCAAGATCGGACGCGATCGTCGCGATCGAGCGGCCGGGGTACGGCTCGATCTGGACCGCGACGGCCAGATGCTGGCGACGCGCTGCCTTGATCACCGCCGGGAGGCGAAGGTCCTCCGGCGAGCCCCAGCCCCACCAGGAGCTGACGATCCCGTCGATGCCCGCGTTCCGGATGTCTCGCATCTGCGCGCGCAGGATTCGCGGATCGGCGCTCGAGTACGCGCCGCGCGCGGGGAAATACGCCGAGGCGACGTCGAGCGGCGGCGCGTGCGCGCCTTGCTGCCAGTGCGTGTACGACCCGTCGTGGGTCGGATTCGAGTACCAGGGATAGAAGAAGATCGCGCTTCGGACGGGCGCTGCGAAGCTCGTCGCGGGCAGCACGAGCGCAGCCGCCGACAGGGCCACGAGCTGCCGGAATCCTCGCCGCATCGCGCCAACCCTTTCACAGTGACCGGCTGCTTTCCTGCCTCAGCTGAGGGATACAGGGCATCACCCTTCCGCCCGATCTAGGAGGCAACCCAGTCGGCGCTGCGGTCCGCCGAGTTCGACGTCCACCTTCGGAAGGGGGTGAATCGAATCGTGACCCTCGTCGGCCTGTACGTGGCGCTTCAGACGCGCCTCTCTCGCGAAGATGGTCAGACGATGGCCGAGTACGGAGTGGTTCTCGCCGTCATCGCTCTTGCGTGCATCCTGGCCTTCACGGCCCTCTCGGGTGGGATCTCCAACGCGATCAACAACGTCGCGAAAGTCCTGCCGTAGTCGAACATCTGACTTCGATTTGAAAGAGGCCCCGTCACGGCGGGGCCTCTTTCGTCTTTCATGTTCAGGCGGCCACGTCGACGGGGTCGGGACGGAGGACGAGCGTGTCCGCGACTGCGAAGATCTCGGTCGCAGGCATTCCCACCCGCAGGGCATGTTCACGGATCTTCTCGGGGCTCGATGCCTGGTAGATGCACAGGGATCCGAGTGAGCCGTCCGGCTCGTGCACGACGTATGAGCGGATCCAGCGGATGTCGTCCGGCATCTCCTCGTCGCCGACCTGGCTCGAGCGCTGGACCACGCTCGGGAGCTCCGCGGGAGAGCTCCAGCCGCTGGACCTGCGGATCGCGTACAGCTGCATTTCTCAACTCCTTCTTCGATAGTTAGCACGATCGTTCGTTCTCGTACTGTACGACCGATCGTGCTATCTTGTCAAGGAGGATGGAGGCGACCTCCACGAGACGACAGCGCGCGGACGGCGCGCGTAGCAGGCAGGCGATCCTCCGCGCGGCCGCCAACCTCGCGACGATCGACGGTCTCGAGGGCATCTCGATCGGCAACCTCGCCGAGCACATCGGCATGAGCAAGAGCGGGCTCTACGCTCATTTCCGGTCGAAGGAGCAACTCCAACTCGAGACGGTCGAGACGGCGCTCGGCATCTTCAACGCAGAGGTTGTCGACCCGACGACGGGGATCGACGATCCACGCGAACGGTTACGCGTGCTGTACGGACGCTTCCTCGATCACATCGCGCAGCGGATCTTTCCCGGGGGCTGTTTCTTCGCCTCGGTCGAGGCAGAGTTCGACACGCATCCCGGCCCGGTCAAAGACAAGATCGCGGCGATCCAGCAGCAATGGACCGCAGGAGTCGAGGAACTGATTCGCGCAGCACAAGCCACCGGTGCTTTGCCCGCCTCCGAAGATGCGGCACAACTCGCGTTCGAGCTCGATGCGTACGGGCTGATGGGGAACACGAGCTTCGTGCTCCACGACGATCCCGCTTATCTCGAACGCGCCCGTGAGGCGATCAACCGTCGTCTCGGTGGTGCGTAAGAGTCGGGGCGGCGAGATTCGAACTCGCGACCTCATGGCCCCCAGCCATGCGCGCTAACCAGGCTGCGCCACGCCCCGTGAGTCACCAGCTTAGCCCTTCGCAGTCCTTTCGGACTGACGCTCGTTCACAATTCAGCCGTGCCCCGAGGCGAGACCATCGGCCAGCGGATCAAGCGCCTCCGCCTGGAGCGCGGATTGTCGCAGCGCGACCTCTCGTTGCCCGGACTCAGCTATGCGTACATCTCGCGCATCGAAGCGGATGCGAGGACCCCCTCGACAAAGGCGCTGAGGAAGATGGCGAACCGGCTGGGGGTCACGGTCGAACATCTGGAGCAAGGGAAACCGACGCCGACCGAGCTGGGAGTCCAGGATGCGGGACTCGACTTCGGCTCACTGAGCAAGCCTGAGGTTGAGGCGATCCGGCGCGCGGCAGCCGAAGGCGCGCGGGACGCTGCACGGCGAGCGGCGGACCAGGTCATCGAAGACCGGCGCGAGGAAGAGCGCGCGAAACTGCGGCGGCGGCTGAAGGAGCTGGGCGGGTCAAAGGTACGTCCGTGCTAAAGGCTCGGCCTGCTCGCCGGTCCGACCGTACGTCTGGCTACTCTGCTGCACATGCGTCTGCGTCCGCCCTCACCCGCAATGGTCGTTGCCTCTCTGGCTCTCGCGATCTCGCTCAGCGGCGCCGCCTACGCGGTCTCCACGGCTCTGCCGCGGAGCAGCGTCGGCACCGTCCAGCTGAAGAACAACGCAGTCAACTCGGCGAAGGTGAAGAACGCCTCGCTCCGTGCCGTTGACTTCGCACCCGGCCAGATCCCCAGCGGACCGCAGGGGCCGGCAGGCCCTCAGGGCCCTCCAGGAGCAACCGGGCTGCAACTGATCTCCGGGAGCGGCGCTTCCAACAGCACCAGCCCGAAGAGCCAGCAGCAGGACTGCCCGGCGGGTAAGCGGGCAGTAGGCGGCGGCGGCGTTCTCACCGGCTCGATCAGCAACACCTTCCTCTGGACCAGTCGGCCGACCGATGCGGGGACCGGTTGGATCGCGTCCGGGCGCGAGTCGAGCGCGGGCAACGCGGGCAGCTGGGCCGTACAGACGTGGGTTATTTGCGCCAGCGTGGCGCCCTAGCGCTCCTCGCGCTCCTTCGCCGCCTCTTCGGGGCGCGCGCGGCAGGCCTCGCCGAGCGATCGATCGACGCATCCGATCAGCGCCGCGCGGCGCCGTGGAACCTCATCCGTTGACGCGCTACTTGCCGAGCCGCTTGTAGAGGCGGTCGATCAGGTCCGGCATTCGCTCGAGCCGTTCCGTGATCACACGCAAGCGGTACTCGCGGAAATGCTCGGGCTCGACGCCGAGCGCCGAGGCGAGCGTGCGGATCACGTCGTCGGACGGCACGGGCCTGTTGCCGTGCACGAGGTGGTTCAGGTATCCGGCGGAGAGCTTCGTCCTGTCCGCCAGCGAGCGGTACGTGTGCCCGGTCTCCGTCATCAGCCGCTCGACGGTCTGGCCGAACGGCTCGTCGCTGAATCGGCGGCGGCGTGCCATCAGACGCTTCCACACCTGCCCGACAACTCGGGAATCGGAACCCGCTGCTCATCGCCGCTCGCGCGGTCGCGGACGTCGACGGCGCCGTCCTCCAGCGTCTTCCTTCCGACCGTGATGCGGATCGGGCAGCCGATCAGGTCCGCGTCGGCGAACTTCTCCCCGGCGCGCTGCTCGCGATCGTCGAGGATGACGTCGAGACCCGCGGCGTCGAGCGCCGTCGCTGCCTCCTCGGCCTGCTGCTCCACGCCCGGGAGCGCGACGACGTGCGCGTCGTACGGCGCGACCGAGCGCGGCCACGTGATTCCGTTCTCGTCGTGGTGCTGCTCGACGATCGCGGCCATCGTCCGCGCCGGCCCGACGCCGTAGCTGCCCATCACGAGCGGCTTCTCCTCCCCGTCCTCGTCGAGGAACGTCGCGCCGAACCGCACGGAGTAGAACGTCCCCAGCTTGAAGATGTGCCCGAGCTCGATCGCCGTCTGCTCGACGAGCTTGCCGCCGCACTGCGGACAGGCGTCGCCGGCGTTCGCCTGGCGGATGTCGACGAAGGTCGGGTGGTAGTCGCGTCCGGCTTGGACGCCGCGCAGGTGCCAGCCGTCCCGGTTCGCGCCCGCGACGAACTGCCCGTCCCGCAATGCCTCGTCCGCGACGATGTCGACCGTCACCGCGACCGGTCCGAGCGAGCCCCCGCCGGCGCCGAAGACTGCTCTGATCTCCTCGTCGGTCATAGGCCGGTAGGCCTCGCCGAGCACGGTGACGAGCTTCTCCTCGCTCAGCCGGTCGTCGCCGCGGATCAGCCCGAGCACGGGACGCTCGCCGACCATCACGGGCATCGCCTTCGACGTCGCCGCGGGGTCGACGCCGAGGAACTCGGCAAGCGCCTCGATCGTCGCGACGCCCGGCGTCTCGACCTCCTCCGGCCGCTCGAGCGGCTCGGGGAACACGGGTGCACGCGGAATCCCGCGGGCAGCGTCGTAGTCGGCGAAGTAGTCCCCGTTCTCGCAACCGACGAGGATGTTCTCGCCTGACTCCGTCGGCGCCATGAATCCCGACGACTCGCGGCCGCCCATGATCCCCGACTCGGCCTCGACGAAGTACGCCTCGAGCCCGCAGCGCTTCCAGATGCGCTCGTACGCCTGCTTGTGCGCGTCGAAGCTCTTGTCGAGCCCGGCCTCATCGCGGTCGAACGAGTACGAGTCCTTCATGATGAACTCCCGCAAGCGCAGCAGCCCGCCGCGCGCCCGCGGCTCGTCGCGCTCCTTGGTCGAGAAGTGGCACCAGACCTGGGGCAGCTGCTTGTACGACTGCAGCTCGCGCGCGTGGAACGTCATCGTCTCCTCGTGCGAAAACGGCAGCACGAAGTCGCGCCCCGTGCGGTCCTTCAGCTTGAACACGATCGGGATCCCGATGCGGCCGCTCGTCTGCCACAGCTCCGCGGGCGTGAGCACGGGCTCGAGCATCTCCTGCCCGCCGATCGCGTTGATCTCCTCGCGGATGATCTGGACGACCTTCTGGTGCACGCGCCAGCCCAGCGGCAGGAGCGAGAACAGTCCCGCGCCGACTTGTCTGATGAAGCCGCCGCGCACGAGCAGCTTGTGCGAGACCGCGTCGGCGTCGGCCGGCGCGTCGCGCAGGGTCGGAAGGAAGAGCTGTGAAGCCCGGGCGATCACCGTTGCCCAGGCAGGCTACTCGAGCGGGATCAAGGACGCCTCGGCCATTGCGAGGGCCGCAGGCTTTGCCATCTTCAACCGTTTCGGACGGTGCATCCCGTTCGCGATCCACTCGTCGATCGCATGGAACAGCTCGTCGATCAGGATGTCCGACGACACCTTCTTCAGCACGCGGCCGTGCGCGTACACGAAGCCGACGTCACGTCCGCCGGCGATGCCGAAGTCGGCGTCGCCCGCCTCCCCCGGTCCGTTCACCGCGCAGCCTAGGACCGCGACCTCGAAATGCTGCGGATACTCGCGCAGTCGTTCCTCCACCTTTTCCGCGAGCGTCTGCACGCCGACGTTGTCACGACCGCACGACGGGCACGCGATCATGATCGGCCCACGCTCACGCAGGCCGAGCGCCTTGAGGATCTCGTACGCGGTCCGCACTTCTTCGACCGGATCGGCGGTGAGCGAGACGCGAATCGTGTCGCCGATCCCGTCCACGAGCAGCGCGCCCATCCCGACGGCGCTCTTGATCGAGCCGGAGAACGGAGTTCCCGCTTCCGTGACGCCGAGGTGGAGCGGGTACGGCACCTTTGCCGACAGCATGCGGTACGCGCGGATCATCGTCGGCACGTGGCTCGACTTCACGGAGATCTTGAAGTCGTAGAAGCCGAGCGACTCGAGCAGCCGCACCTCCTCGAGCGCGGCCTCGACAAGCGCCTCCGCCTGGTCTCTCTGCGCGAGCTCCGAAAGATGCTTCGGCAACGAGCCGGAGTTCGCGCCGATGCGCATCGGGATACCCGCCTGCTGCGCGGAACGGACGACCTCGGCGACCTTGTCGGCGCCGCCGATGTTCCCGGGATTGATTCGCACTGCGGCCACACCCGCGTCGATCGCCTTCAGCGCGAGGCTCGCGTTGAAGTGGATGTCCGCGATCACCGGAATCGGCGACAGGCGGACGATCCGCGCCAGGGCCTCGGCGTCCTCGGTCTTCGGCACAGCGCAGCGGACGACCTCGCAGCCGGCCGACGCCAGCGCCGCGATCTGAGCCGTCGTCGCCTCGACGTCGTGCGTCTTCGTGAGCGTCATCGACTGGACGACGACAGGCGCGCCGCCGCCGATCTTCACGCCGCCAACGGTGATCTGGCGCTGGCTCGCCACGGTTCGAGTCTAGCCGCCGCCCAAGCGGCCGATGTCGTTCGAGAGGCCGATGAAGAACAGGATCATGAAGAGCCCGAGCCCGACGGCCGAGACGCGCTCGTACACCTCCCGTCCGACGGCGCGGCCGCGCAGCCCTTCGATCAGCGAGAAGAGGATGTGCCCGCCGTCCAGCGGTAACAGCGGCAACAGATTCAAGAGTGCGAGAGACAGGCTGATCAGGCCGAGGATCTGCAGGAACAGCGTGAACGTGATGCCGGCAGCCTGGCTCGAGTAGTCGACGATCCCCACCGGGCTCGACACGTCCTTTCGGCCCGCGCCCGTCAGGAGCCGGGGTAAGAACGTCGCCGTGCCCTTCGTCGCGACCCAGTTGTCGTGCGCGCTCTGGCCGAACGCACCGCCGACGCTGAAACGCTTCTTGTTCCACGACGGGTTGAAGCCCAGGATGTAGCGGCCGCCGAGCTTCACCGGGGTCGCGGGCCCGAGGATGATCCGCTCGCCGTGCCGTCGCACCGCGAGCGTGATCGGATCGCCGTGGCTGTCGCGGATCGCATGCGAGACCGCGTCGAAGTTCGGTGTTGGAGCGCCGTTCACCGCGATGATCTCGTCGCCCGGACGCAGGCCTATCGCGGCCGCCGGCTTGCCGGACTCGACGTGACGGACGATCCGATTCGGGTCGCCGGGCGCCCCGATCATGTACGCGATCGCCGGCAGGAGCAGCGCGAGCACGATGTTCATCCCCGGACCGGCGAAGATGACCGCGACGCGCTTCCACGTGCGTTGGCGCCAGTAGGCGTCGCTGCTCAATCCATCCTTGAGCTCGTTGAGGCCCCGCCGCGCCGTTCGTGCCGCCATCGGGCTGAGCTCCGCCTCGTCGAGCGCCGCCTCGAGCGCGGGCAATCCTTCACGCGCCGTGTCGAGCGCACCCGCCTCGAGCGAGCGCCTGACGCGCGCGATCTTCGGGAAGATCTGCGGCTGCTCCTGTAGCGCCGGCCCGAATAGCACGTCGAGGTCCGACGCGGCGGGGCGATGCATTCCGGGGATCTTCACGTAGCCCCCGAGCGGAATCGCGCCTATGCCGTACTCGATTCCCTTGCGCCGCACCTTTGCAATCGCGGGGGGGAACCCGAGATAGAACCTGCGCGGACTCATCCCGACCGCGCGGGCGACGTAGAAGTGCCCCGCCTCGTGGAGGAGCACGAGCAGCGCAAGCCCGAAGATGGCAACGCCGATGTTCACGCCGGCGCGAGGGTCCTTTCCGCCAGCTCGCGTGCCGATGCGTCCGCCTCGACCAGATCGTCGAGGTCGCGTGCGGATGCGCCGTCGCTCGCTGCGAGCGTCTCCTCCACGACCTCCGCGATTCCAAGGAACGGGAGACGGCCCTCGAGGAATGCTGCGACGGCGAGCTCGTTCGCGGCGTTGAACACGCATGGGAACGTGCCGCCTTGCTCGCCGGCGCCTCGTGCGAGCGCGAGGAGCGGGAACGTCTCGAGATCGGGCGCGTGAAATTCGAGGCTGAGGCCCGAGGCGAGATCGAGTGACGGGATTGGCGTTGCGGCGCGCTCGGGATACGTGAGCGCGTACGAGATCGGCACACGCATGTCGGGATATCCAAGATGCGCGAGCGCTGCGCCGTCACGGAGACGCACGAACGCGTGCACGACGGACGTCGGATGGACGACGACCTCGATCCGCTCATACGAAAGGCCGAACAGGAAATGCGCCTCGATCAGCTCCAGCCCCTTGTTCGCAAGCGTGGCGGAGTCGATCGTGATCTTCGGGCCCATGTTCCACGTCGGGTGCGCGAGCGCCTCGTCCGGTGTGACGTCGTGCAGCTCCTCGCGCGTGCGGCCGCGGAACGGGCCGCCCGACGCGGTAAGGACGAGCGAGTCGACCGTTTCGGAGGCACGTCCGTCGAGGCACTGGAACGCGGCCGAGTGTTCGCTGTCGACCGGAAGCAGCAACCCTCCCCCTCGCCGTTGCGCCGCGAGGGCGAGCTCGCCGGCCGCAACGAGGCTCTCCTTGTTCGCGAGCGCGAGGTCGACGCCGTGCTCGAGCGCCCAGAGCGTCGCGGGTAGTCCGGCGAACCCGACGACCGCGTTGAGGACGAGGTCGGGCTCGGCGCGCTCGAGCAGCTCCACGAGATCTCCGCCGACCTGCGTCAACGGGGCGACGCCGTCAATCGACCGAGACCCCGAGGCGGCCGCGACGAGCTCGAGCTCGGGATGCCCGTCGATGACCTCGATCGCCTGGCGGCCGATCGACCCGGTGGCGCCGAGCAGCACGATCCGCTTCATACCGACAAGTGTAGGTTCGGCCGGTGCGCCCGCCGCACTTCGTCTGGTCGCAGTCGATCGCAGATCGGGCCGCGGCCGCGTTCAGGGAGCACGAGAGACGCATCCACGCATGCCTACCGGGCGTTCAGATCCGCCACACGGGCGGGTCGTCAGTTCCGGGCGTGCTGACGAGCGGCGACGTCGATCTCCAGGTCAGCGTCCACGAAGCAGCTTTCGCACGAGCTCGTGACGCCCTCTCCGAGCTCTACGAGCCGCTCTACCGCGAAGCATGGCCCGAGGATGCCGCCTACTTCGCTGCACGCGACTCCGACCCGGCGGTCGAGGTGGCGCTGACCGTGGTCGGGACGCTCGACGATTGGCACCACGGCGAGGTGTGGGACCGGATCGCCGCCGATCCGAAGCTGATCGAGGACTACAACGCGCTCAAGCGCTCGCATGAAGGCGTGTCCGAAGCTGCGTACGACGCGGCGAAGCGCGAGTTCTTCTTCACGCGCTTCCCGCCTCAGGCGGCGCCGAAGGCGCGCAAGAGGAAGTAGGACGCCACCGCCGCGAAGAGTGGCGCGTCGAGCCGGTCGAGCATCCCACCGTGGCCGCCGAGGAGACGGCCCGTGTCCTTCACCTGCATGTCACGTTTCAGTGCCGACTCGAACAGATCTCCGAGCGGCGCTGCCACGGCGATCACGACCCCGAGCACGATCGAGCGACCGATCGACAGGAAGTCGTCCCGGTCCTGGTAGAGCGCGACGAACGTCACGAAGACGGTCGCGACGGCGCCGGCGAAGAACCCCTCCCAGGTCTTCCCCGGCGAGATCGTCGGCGCGAGGCGGTGTCGGCCGAGCAGTCTGCCCGCGAAGAACGCTGCCGTGTCCCCCGCGAAGACCGCGAGCAGGATCGCGAACGCGGCGAGCCGGCCGTGATCCGGAAGCGCGCGGATCAGCAACAGGAACGCCAGCCCGAGACCGATCCACGCGGCACCGAGCAGCGTCGACGCGATCGCCACCGTTGCGGACTGGCGCGTCGTGCCGACCCAGTGGAGGACGAAGGCGAGCGGCAGCGTCACGAGGAATCCTCCGACTGCCCAATCCACGCCGCCGACCTGAGCGCCCACCAGCGCGAGGACGGCGCCTGCGTATCCGGCCAGCGCGATCGGGCGGAGGGATCGCGTCAGCAGCCTGTACTCGTGGAGAGCGATCACGGCGGCCACCACGGCGAGGGTGAAGAGCCACCACCCTCCGAGGTAGAGGAGCCCGAGCACCGCCGGCAGGCCGATCGCGCCGACGACTACACGGGAGACGAGCGGACTCAACGCCCGCCGAAGCGACGCCTGCGGCTGGCGTAGTCGTCGAGCGCGGAGCGGAGCTGCTCCTCGCCGAAGTCCGGCCACAGCGTGTCCACGAAGACGAGCTCCGCGTAGGCGAGCTGCCAGAGCAGGAAGTTGGAGATCCGCAGTTCACCGGACGTCCGGATGAGCAGGTCCGGGTCCGGCATCTCCGGTGCATAGAGGAACGAGGTAAAGGTCTCCTCGTCGAGCTCGACGCCGGCATCCGCGGCGCGCCGCGCAGCTTCCACGATCTCGGCCCGTCCGCCGTAGTCGAACGCGATCCACAGCTGCAGCCGCCGGTTCGACGCGGTCTCGTCCTCGAGCGCCTGCATGCGCTGGCGAAGAGCGTCCGGGGCGCGGTCGCGACGCCCGACGAAGCGCGTCCGGACTCCCTGTCGCACCAGGTCGGGGAGCTCACGCTCGATCGTCTCGGTGAAGATCTCCATCAGAAGCTCGACCTCGTCGGGCGGACGGGTCCAGTTCTCGGTCGAGAACGCATACACGGCGAGCGACTCGACGCCGAGGTCGATCGCGGCCTCGACGGTTCGGCGGAGCGCCTTCGTCCCGGCCCCGTGTCCCGCCGCGATCGGCAGTCCTCGCCGGCGGGCCCAGCGCGCGTTGCCGTCCATGATGATCGCGACGCTGCGCGCGACGTCCGGAACTTCCGGCTCGCGCGCCGGGCGCACGTGGCGCAGCGTTCTGATCTTCGTCAGGAGGGACACCGCGGTTGGAGGTCCTAGACCTCCATGATCTCGGCTTCCTTGTGCTTCAGCAGCTCGTCGATCGACTTCGTGTGGTCGTCTGTCAGCTTCTGCACGCGCTCTTCCGCGCGCCGTTCGTCGTCGTCGCCGACCTCGCCCTTCTTGCTGAGCTCCTGGAGATGGTGCATCGCGTCTCGGCGCACGTTTCGGATCGCGACCTTCCCCTCCTCCCCGAGCTTGCGCACGACCTTGACGAGCTCCTTGCGCCGTTCCTCGTTGGGCTGCGGCATCGGGAGCCGGATCAGCTTGCCGTCGTTCGACGGGGTGAGCCCGAGATCCGACTCCTGGATCGCCTTCTCGATCGACTTGATCGACGACGGGTCGAACGGCTGGATCGTCAGCATCCGCGGCTCGGGAACGTTGATCGTCGCGAGCTGCTTCAGCGGCGTCTCCTGGCCGTAGTACTCGATCGTGATGCGGTCGAGCAGCGCCGCCGACGCTCGTCCCGTGCGGACGGTGTTGAACTCCGTGCGCGTGTGCTCGATCGAGGAGTCCATCCGCCGGACCGCGTCCCGGACCAGCTCGTCGACCGTCGCCATCAGCGTGCCTCCTTCGCAGGTGTCGAGATGAGCGTCCCGACCCGTTCGCCCGCGACGACGCGCCGGATGTTGCCGTCCGCGAGCGCGAAGACGTGGATCGGAAGGTTGTTGTCCATGCAGAGCGAGAGCGCCGTCGTGTCCATCACCTTCAGACCGCGCTCGATCGCCTCCAGATGCGTCAGCTCGGGCAGGAACTCCGCGTGTGGGTCGACCCGCGGGTCGCCGCCGTACACGCCTTCGGTTCCATGCTTGGCCATCAAGATCGCGTCGGCGTTGATCTCGAGCGCCCGCAGTGCCGCCGCGGTGTCGGTCGTGAAGAACGGATTCCCCGTGCCCGCCGCGAAGATGACGATGCGTGCCTTCTCGAGATGGCGGATCGCGCGCCGCCGGATGTACGGCTCCGCGACCTCCTTCACCTCGAGCGCCGAGAGGACGCGCGTGACGACGCCGCGGTCCTCGAGCGCGTCCTGCAGCGCGAGCGAGTTGAGCACCGTCGCGAGCATGCCCGCGTAGTCAGCGGTCGCGCGGTCCATGCCCTCCGCCGCCGCGGACATTCCGCGGTAGATGTTCCCCGCCCCGACTACGATCGCCGTCTCGACGCCCGTCGTGTGCACGTCGACGATCTCCTCCGCCACCGCGTCGATCGTCGCGCGGTCCAGCCCGTACTCGCGGTCGCCCATCAGCGACTCGCCGGAGAGCTTCAGCAGGATACGCCGGAAAACGGTGCGCGACCCGGCCGGCGCGGCGACCGCTTCGTCGGACTGGATGCTCACGCGCTGAGCTCGAACCGTTCGAACTCCAGCACCTCGGCGTTCTCCTCCGCCAGCGCGTCGCCGACCTTCTTGCCCGAGTCGTGGATCCACTCCTGGTCGAGGAGGACGTTGGCTCCGAAGAAGCGCTTGTTCAGCATCCCTTCGACGATCTTCTCGCGGGCCTGCTCCGGCTTCGACTGCACCTCGTCCGAGGCGAGGAAGATCTCGCGCTCCTGGGCGACGTCGCTCTCGGGAACGTCTTCCCTTCCGATCCACTTCGGACGCATCGCCGCCACGTGCATCGCAACCTTCCGCGCGAGATCGTCGGACCCGCCGCGAAGCTGGAGCAAAACGCCGATCTTGTTCCGCGGCGGATGCGCGTATGCGGCGATCTTCGCTCCGTCGACAGCCTCGAATCGCGCGCTGTCGGTGACGACGATGTTCTCGCCGAGCTTGCCCGACAACCGCGCACGCTCGTCTTCGAGCTCTTTCTCGGCGCCGGGCCCCGCCGCTTCAACGACTTCGAGAACCTTCTTCGCGAACGCGAGGAACTCATCGTTGTTCGCCACGAAGTCGGTCTCGCAGCCGACGGCGACCATGGTGCCCTGCTTTCCGTCTTGGCCCAGCCGGTACCCGACCTTGCCCTCGGGCGTCTCGTTGCCCGCACGCTTCTCGGCTCCGGCGACGCCCTTCTCGCGCAGAAGGCGGATCGCCGCCTCCATGTCGCCGTTCGTCTCTTGCAACGCGCGCTTGCAGTCCATCATGGGTGCGCCGGCGCGGTCGCGCAGCACCTTGACGAGTGCGGCCGAGATCTCAGCCATCGACGCGCGCTTCCTCCGCCACGGGCTGCTCCTGCTCCGCGACCTGCTCCTCGCCCGGAGAAACCTGCTCGTAGTCGCCCTCGGGGACCGTCGGCTCTTCGGCAGCAGGCTCCTCTGCAGCCGGCGCCGCCTCTGGCTCGCGCTCACGCCCGCGGAACTCGCCGGGCGTCACCTTCTGCTGGCCCGCGTAGATCCCGTCCGCGATCGCACGCACGATCAGGTCGCACGAGCGGATCGCGTCGTCGTTCCCGGGTATGACGTAGTCGGCCTCGTCCGGATCGCAGTTCGTGTCGACCAGCGCGACGATCGGCAGGCCGAGGCGCCGCGCCTCGCGCACAGCGAGCTGCTCCTTCCGCAGGTCGATGATGAAGACGGCGTCCGGCTGCCGCTTCATGTCGGCGACGCCGCCGAGATTCTCGTCGAGCTTCTGGAGCTCGCCTTCCATGGAGATCCGCTCCTTCGCCGGCAGGAGGTCGAGCTGGCCGTCCTCCTTCAGGCGCCGGAGCTCGTGCAGCCGGTCGATGCGCGCAGAGATCGTGCGCCAGTTCGTGAGCAGACCGCCGAGCCAGCGGTGGCTGACGTAGGGCATGCCGACGCGCTTCGCCTGGTCCTCGACCGCCTGCTGGGCCTGCTTCTTCGTGCCGACGAAGAGCATCGAACCGCCGCGCTCGGCGAGGTTGCGCCCGAAGTTGTGCGCCTCTTCGACCAGCTCGAGCGTCTGCTGCAAGTCGATGATGTAGATGCCGCCGCGCTCCGTGAAGATGAAGCGCCGCATCTTGGGGTTCCAGCGTCGCGTCTGGTGGCCGAAGTGGACCCCGGCCTCCAGCAGCTCGCGCATGGAGACGACGGACATGGGCAGTTCCTTTCTGGTTCGGGTCGGCTGCTGCCGGCGGGCCGCGGTGGAACCGGCATCCGTCGAACACCGGCACCGCCACCCCGGTCCACCTCGACGCGCTCGCCCGTGAACGGGTGAGCGAAGGTGATCCGCGCCGCGTGGAGGAACTGGCGCTCGAGCCCGAGCTCGCGTGGCCGGCCGTAGACGAGGTCGCCGGCGACGGGAAGGTCGACGGCGGCGAGATGGACTCGGATCTGGTGTGTTCGCCCGGTCTCGAGGCGGACGTCGAGAAGCGCGTGGCGCGGGAGGAGCTCGACGAGCTCGAAGTGCGTGACGGCCTCGCGCGGCGTGTCCGTGTCGAGCGAGTGGCGCATCGGATCGCGGCGGTCGCGCCCGATCGGCGCCTCGATCCGTCCCGTACGCGAACGCGGCCGGCCGACGACGAGGGCCAGGTAGCGACGCTCGAGCTCCCGCCGTCTGACGAGCGACTGGAGGCGCCTGTGCGCGTCCTCGGAGCGCGCGACGACCATCAAGCCGGACGTGTCTCGATCGAGCCGGTGGACGATCCCGGGCCGTTCCTCGTGTCCGCCGGCGGCGTCGTGCGCGAGCAGGCCGTGCACCAGTGTGCCCGTCGCGTGCCCGGGCGCCGGGTGGACGACCAGACCGGCCGGCTTGTCGACGACGAGCAGGTGCTCGTCGTCGTAAGCGATCCGGAGCTGCATCTCCTCCGCGACGAGCGGGGCGTCGTCGCGCGCGGGGGGGTCGAACTCCACCTCCTCCCCGCCCGCGAGCCGGTGGCTCTTCTGGCGGACCGCGCCGTCGACGCGCACGTCGCCGGCCGCGAGCAGGCGCTCGGCGAGCGTGCGCGACCCGATCTCGGCGAGCCCTGCGAGGTAACGATCGAGCCGCTCGCCGGCGGCGGCGTCAGGAACGCGCTGCTTCACGCACGCGCGGCGGGCGCGCGGACTTCCTGTCGTCGGAGACGAGCGCCAGCAGCAGAATGGCGACGCCGATGACGATGAACGAGTCGGCGAGGTTGAACGCGGGCCAGTACTTGAAGTCGAGGAAGTCCGTCACGTGTCCGAGGCGGACGCGGTCGACGAGGTTCGAGACGCTGCCGCCGATGACGAGGCCGAGCGCGACGGGGAGCACCGGATGCCGCGAGCCCGAGCGCGCGAAGAAGTAGAGCATCCACGCGACGGCGGCAGCGGTGAGGAGGATGACGAACGACGTCGCGCTCGCGAACAGGCCGAACGCGATCCCCGAGTTCTGAACGTGGCGAATCGAGAACGGGCCGACGACGTGCACCGACTCGTTCAGCTGGAGCTGCGACGACACGATCGCCTTCGTGAGCTGGTCCGCGCCGACCGCTGCGAGCGCGACGGCGGCGAGGCTCAGCCACTGCGGCCAGCCCGCGCCGAGTCGCCGCTCCGCGACCGAAATCGGCGTCAGACCGTCCGTCGCCGAGCCGACGCGGACGTCGGCACGACGCGCAGTCGGATCCGATGTGAGATCCCGTGCAGCTTTCGCGGGGTCACCTGCTGGAAGCATGTGGCGCCGCTACGGCGACACTCGGACGCGTAGCGTGCTCATCTCCCCTCGCGCTGGCGCTTGCAGTCGATGCAGAGCGTCGCCCACGGCCGCGCCTCGAGCCGCTCCGGCGGAATCTGGTTGCCGCAGTTCGTGCACGTCCCGTACGTTCCGTCCTCGATTCGCTTCAGCGCCGCGTCGATCTCCGCCAGGACGTGCTCGGAGTTCTCCTCGAGCGTGTAGTCGAGCTCGCGGTCGTACGTCACCGTCGCGGTGTCAGCGAGGTGGTTGTCGTACACGGCATCCTCGCCGGTCTCGTCGCCGATGGAGCCCGGGTTCTCCTCGTGCAGGTTGTCGATCGCCGCCTGCACGCGCTGGCGCTCCCGCAACAGCAGGTCGCGGAAGCGGTCGGTGTCGGTCACGCTCACGCCTGCTCCTTTGCCGCCGCTTCGCCGAGCCGTCGTTCGACGCGCGCGAGGTCGATACCGGCCAGCTCGACGACCTTGTCTCTGCTGCCGTGCCCCGACACGAGCGTGACCGCGTCGCGCGACACGGAGACGCTGCTCGCGATGAGGCGCACGACGGCAGCGTTCGCGCGCCCGTCTTCGGGCGGCGCTGCGACGCGGATCTTCCAGCCGTCGCCGTGCCTGCCGACGATGCGGGAACGCGTCGCGCCGGGCGACACGCGGAGATGCAACCGTGCGGCTTTCACGCCCTGAGTCTAGCCTTACGCCGCCTCGGCCTCAGCCGGCGGGACGTCGTCCTCGACCGCGGCGAGCGCCGCACGCAGGAGCGACCGCATGCGGCGGATCTCGCCGAGCAGCCGGTCGTGATCGGCACGCGCGTGACGCGCGATCGACCGCGCCTCGGCGCGTGCTTCCTCGACGATCAGGTCGGCTTCCTTGCCCGCCTGCTCCTTCAGCGTCACCGCAGCTTTCTCGGCGGAGACGAGCGTCGTGCGCAGCAGGCTCTCGAGCTCGCGGTAGCGCACGAGGTCTCCTTCCAGCTGCTCGATCTTGTCGGCGAAGTCCGCGCGCTCGCGCCAGACGTCCTCGAAGCTGACGACGATCTCGTCGAGGAGCGCGTCGACCGACGTGCGGCGATAGCCGCGGACGACCGCCTTTGGCGGCTTCAGATGTCTGATCTCGACAGGTGTGAGTGCCATGGCTCCCTTTCAGTGGACCCGGTCCAGGACGGAGTCGATGACCGCCCGGATCAGGTAGAGGAAGGCCACCGCGACCACGGGTGAGAGGTCGAGCGGCCCGAGCGTCGGGAGGATCCGCCGGAAGAGACGAAGATACGGCTCGCACACGTCGTAGAGGAACCGCTGAAGCTTGCTGAGCCACGGCGAATACGGCAGCCGGACCCACGACGTGAGGATGTACGCGAAGATGATCAGCGTGTAGACGAAGATGAAGACGTCGATGAAGCTCTTCGTCTTCGACACCGCGTCGAAGAGCAGCGCAAATACGGCGAACCCGCCCATACGGGTCAGTTCGCCTCGAGCAGCACGTTTCCTGGCCTCTAGGCCTGGTTGAAGAACCCGCCGCGCTCGAGCAGCTGCGCGCGCTGCTCGGCCGACACTTCCACGTTTCGCGGCGTGAGCAGGAAGACCTTGTCTGCGACGCGCTGCATGCCCCCGTCGAGCGCGTACGTCAGACCGCTCGCGAAGTCGATCAGTCGCTTCGACAGATCCTGGTCGGAGCTCTGGAGGTTGAGGATCACCGGGATCGAGTCCTTGAACTTGTCCGCGATCTGCTGCGCGTCGTTGAAGCTGCGCGGGATGACGAGATGGACGCGGACGGAGGCCGGGCTCGGGAGCGCGGCGACGCGCGGACGCGGCTGCGTGCGCATGACGGCCGTGCGATCGCCGTCGGGCTCCGGGTCCGTCCAGTCGTCGAACTCGCGCTCGCGGCGCCGCGGCGCGAGCCGGCGCACATTCGGACGCTCCGAGTAGGCACGCCGGACGTCCTCGTCGGTGACGTAGGTCTCTTCGTCCCAGTCGTCCTCCTCGGCGATGCCGAAGTAGACGAGCGTGCGGTTCCAGACGTCCGCGAAGCCCATTTCGCGCGGAATGTTACTCTCCGTACAGGACTGATCCGACGCGGACGAGCGTCGCGCCTTCCTCTGCGGCGACGCGGTAGTCCTGGCTCGTTCCCATCGACAGCTCTCGCAGCCCGTGCTCACGCGCGAGCTCCGCGAGGCGCCGGAAGTACGGGCGCGACGTCTCGGGGTCGGTCGTCTCGGGCGGCATCGTCATCAGTCCGCGCGCGTCGGCATAGAGCGAGAGAAACCGCGGCAGCTCCTCGGGTGCGACGCCGGATTTCGTCGGTTCGCCGGAGAGGTTCACCTCGACCAGCGCCGGCACGGAGAGGCGGCGCGCCGTCGACTCCGAGTCGAGCGAATGGACGAGCTCGCAGATCCCGTTCACGATCTTCGCCTTGTTCGACTGCAGACGGCCGATGAAGTGCCAGCGGAACGCGTCGCCGTACTCCGCGTGCTTCGCCTCGAGATCCTGAGCGCGGTTCTCCCCCACGACGGCGATTCCGGTATCGGCGAGGATTCGCATGTCCGCAGCGGACACGTACTTCGTGGCGGCGACGATCGTGACATCCGGCCCGACCTCGTCCTGGATGCGCGCGTAGTTCTCACGGACGCGTTCAGGCGATATACGCGATCACTCCCTGGCGACCGGTGACGCCGCCGTCGCGGCGATGCGAGAAGAAGTCGCGCGCATTGCAGGCCGTGCAGACGTCGATGCGCTCGACGGACTTCACGCCCGCTTCGCGCAGCGCCTGCTCGGCCGCGGTCCACAGGTCGAGGTTGCGGCCGCGGATCACGTCTGCGCCGAACCGCGCGCGGTACGACTCGCGGATCCCGTCGCCGACCTCGTAGCAGCACGGCCCGATTCCCGGGCCGATCACCGCGCTCGCCTCGCCGCCCAGTGCCGCGACCCCCGCCTCGACGACGCCTTCGAGCAGGCCGAGACGGCCGGCGTGCAGCAGCGCGAGGCCCGGCGCGCCGTTCGTCCGGACGAGCGCGATCGGGAGACAGTCGGCCGTGAGCTTGAGGAGCGGCAGCTGCGGCTCTTCGGTCACGAGACCGTCACCGGGCGTGCCTCGCTGACCGGCGACCGCGCGGTTGACCGTCGCACCGTGCACCTGGCGGTTCATCGCGACCTTCTCCGGGTCGGCGCCGACCTCCGTGCACGCACGTCTTCGGTTCTCTTCGACGTTCGCCGGCTCGTCGTCGGTCAGGAGGCCGAGGTTCAACGACTCGAACGGACCGGCGCTGACTCCGCCGCGCCTGGTCGTGAAGGCGACGACGTAGCCCGGTACGGCGTTCCAACGGATCATTCGGCGAGCAGCTCCCGTGCGGCGGCCAGCTCCTCCGCGCGACCCGCGAGCTCGCCGTTGAGCTTGCGCCGGCGGAGCTCGCCGAGGACCTCGCCGACGCGCGGCGACTCCTCGAGGCCGAGCGCGCGCAGATCGTCTCCGTCGACCTCGAGCCGGACGCCGCGCAGCTGCTCGAAGTAGCGTCGCAACGCGGAATCCTCGCGCCGAGCGAGCGTGTACAACGCCGTGTCGGGCCCGGTGCGCTCGACCGCCTCGACGATCTCGGCCGGCGCGTCGGCACGGCCGGTCAGCGCGGAGCGCAGGAACGGCTCTTCGCGGCGCGCCGCCTCGACTCCGTCCGCGATCCGGCGGTTCACCTTGATGTCGTCGAGCCATCCCTCGGGCGCGCGGATCGAGAGCAGGCCGAGATGCGCGCGCGGCAGGCCGAGCGAATACGCCTCGTTGAGCCCGCGCAACCGCTGCTGGAGATCCGTGGGCGCGGCTGGAAACTCGACGTCGAGCTGCGCGTCGATGCCGAGCTCATGCAGGCGCGCGAGTATTCGCTCGGGCTCGTCCTCCTCGAAGATCGCGAACAGCTCTTCTCGCACTCGCGCCCCCGACAGCTGCGCCACGCCCGGCGCGGCCAGCATCGCGAGCGTCTCCGTCTTCGGATCCATCCTGAAGTCGAGCCGCGTCTCGTACCGCGCGGCGCGGAAGATCCGCGTCGGATCCTCGACGAACGACGCCTCGTGGAGCACGCGGACGAGACGGTCGCGGAGATGCGCGATGCCGTCGAAGCGATCGATCAGACGTGCATCGGGCAGCGAGATCGCCATCGCGTTGATGGTGAAGTCGCGCCGAGCGAGGTCTTCCTCGATCGAGTCGGCCGGCGCCACGTCGGGAAGCGCAGCCGGCTCGGTGTACGTCTCCGTCCGCGCGGTAGCGACGTCGACGTGCGCGCGGTCGTCGTAGTCGACCCTCGCCGTGCCGAACTGCCCGTAGGTCGTGAGCGTTCCACCGAGCCGGGCCGCGAGGTGCCCGGCGAATCGCTCCGCGTCCCCGACGACCGCCAGATCGAAGTCGTAGCGCGGCGGCCGCCTCGACATCAGGTCGCGAACTGTCCCCCCGACGAGGTACGCGGGGCCCGGAAGCGCTTCGAGCACCTGACCGAACCGCTCCAGGCCGGCCAGCTCGCGCCCGACGTTGGCCGCCGGTCCGAGGGTCATCTCTAGATCAGCGCGACCGCTTCGATCTCGACCAGCGCACCGGACGGCAGACGTGCGACCTCGACCGTCGAGCGCGCAGGCGGACGATCGCCGACATGCCGCGCATACACCTCGTTCATCCCCTGGAAGTCGTCGAGGTTCTGCAGGAAGACGGTCGTCTTCACCAGCCGGTCGAGGCCGGTGCCGGCCGCCTCGAGGATCGCGCGCAGGTTCGCCAACACCTGCTCCGTCTGCTCCTGAATCGTGCCGCCGCGCAATTCGGTGTGGCCCGGCTCGAGGGCGAGCTGTCCCGACACGAACACGAGACCCCCGGCCTTGATCGCCTGCGAGTACGGCGCCCCCTGGAACGGCGCCGGCGCGGCCTCGGTGCGGACGACCTCCTTCTCGCTCACGTCGCACTCCGCGGGCGACACGCCTCGGCAAGCGCGACGCCGAGCGCCTTGAAGATCGCCTCGAGGACGTGCTGCGTGTCGCTGCCCTCGATCAGCCGGACGTGCAGCGTCAGTCCCGCGCTCTCCGTCAGCTGGTCGAGGAACCGCGCCGCGACGTCCGTGGCGAGCCCACCGACGCGCGCCTGCGACAGGTCGACGTTCGAGAACACGGCAGGGCGATCCGACCTCTCCAAGACGACGTTGGCGAGCGCCTCGTCGGCCGGCAGTGCCGCCGCCCCGTGGCCGCGCGCGCCCTTCGCGCGGAGCGGTGCCGCCAGGGAGTCCCCGAGCGCGCGCGCCGCCCCGACGATCTCCGCGTCCGCGTTGCCGGGCTCGACCTCCAGGGAGATGTCGAACGACGCGTACGTCGCGAGGAGCGAAAGGAGGTGGTCGAGCACCGAGATCCCGGTCTCGACGTTCGCCTCTCCGGTGCCGGCGACGTTCACGCGGACACTCGTCCGGCCCTGACCTGTCGTCGCCATGGCGAGGAGCGTAGCGTAGGCACGTGCGTGCTCAAGCAGAGGCGCCCGGACGCCGATGGAGAATCGTGATCCGGATGCGACTCGCGGCCGTCTGCTTTTCGGCCCTCGGGCTGACGTTGCTCGCCGTTCCGGCGGCCGGCGCGACGCAGCAGCCGTCGCAGCCGCTGTATGCGGTCGCGTACGGAAGCGGAGCCGATCTGATGCGCATCGTCGCCGGCGGTCGCGCGCAGATCGTGCGCGTCATCCCGCCGCTCCACGTCGCCGAGGTGCGCCCGAACGTCGCCGGCTTCGCGCAGAGCATGCACAGCCTCGCCGGCGTCCGCTACGTCGAGCGCGTCGTCATGCGCCACGTGGCGAGCGAGCCCGCGCTGTTCCCGACGTCGAGCTCAGGTGCGCCCTACGAATGGCAGTACGCCGCCTCGCACGAGGACGCCGTCCCGTCCGCAGTCCTTCACGCCGCGGGTGCCGTCAAGATCGCCGTGATCGACACGGGCGCGGACCTGAGCGCGCCGGACATCGCGGCCAAGTCCCCGTGGACGTACAACCTCTCGACCGGCGGCGCGGACGTCCGCGACGTGAACGGACACGGCACGTTCGTCTCGTCGCTCGCGGCCGGCTCGGTCGAGAACAACGACGGCGTCGCCGGCTTCGGCGGGGACGCCCAGCTGCTCGTGATCAAGGCCGTCCGCGACGACGGATCGCTGACCGATCTCGACGAGGCGGGCGGAATCATGTACGCCGTTGACCACGGCGCGCGCGTCATCAACCTGAGCGTCGGCGGTCCGGCGACGTCGGCGACGGAGCAGCGCGCCGTTGCCTACGCCGCGCAGCACAACGTCCTGATCGTCGCAGCCGTCGGCAACGAGTACACGATGGGGAATCCGGTCGAGTACCCGGCGGCGTTGCTCCAGCCCGTCGGCTCGAGAGGGCAGGGCGGAGTCGGGCTCTCAGTCGGCGCGTCGACCTCCAACGGCTCGCGCGCGTTCTTCTCGAACGTCGGCACGCAGCTCTCGCTCGTCGCGCCGGGGATGGACGTCTTCGGCGCGATCTCGTCGCTCTCGTCGGCGGAGGAGTATCCGCGCTCGACGCTGGCCGGCTCGGCCGCCGGGTTCTACGGTTACTCGTCCGGAACGTCGTTCGCATCCCCGGAGGTCGGCGGCGCGGCGGCGCTCGTGATGGCCGCCAACCCCTTCCTCCGCGCCAGGGACGTCGCGATGATCCTGAAGCAGACCGCGTCCGGCCGCGGCTCGTGGAACCCGGAGATGGGCGGCGGCGTGCTCGACGCAGCCGCAGCCGTTGCGCGAGCGCAGGGGCCGAACGGGCTCGTCGTCCACGGCGTCCGCTCGGGCAAGACGTTCCGATTCCAGTGGTTCAGCGCCGGGACGCCGAAGTACCGCGTCTCGCTCCGCGTCGACCAGGGTGCGACACGCGTGCTCCTCGACGGCACGACCGCGACCTCGGTCACGGTCAAGGTCAGGAAGCGGCACCGCTACTCGTTCTCGGTCGACGCGCTCGACGCGAACGGCGCCGTGACCGCGACGACGCCCTTCTCGTATAGGGCTTAAGTTTCGGTGCGCTCGATCTGCGCGCCGAGCGCGCGCAGTCGCTCGTCGATTCGCTCGTAGCCGCGGTCGATCTCGCCGACGTTCCCGATCGTCGACGTCCCCTCGGCGCAGAGGCTCGCGATCAGCATCGCCATCCCCGCGCGGATGTCCGGGCTCGCCATCTGCTGTCCGAAGAGCCTCGCCGGACCCGTGACGACCGCCCGGTGGGGGTCGCAGAGGATGATCCGCGCGCCCATCGACACGAGCTTGTCCACGAAGAACAGGCGGTTCTCGAACATCTTCTCGAAGATGAGGATCGTCCCGCGCGCCTGGGTTGCGACTGCCAGCGCGATCGAGGTGAGGTCGGCGGGAAACGCCGGCCACGGACCATCCTCGAGCTTCGGGATCTGGCCGCCGAGGTCGTCCTGGATGACGAGCTCCTGACCCGCAGGAACGTGAAGTGCCGAATCGCGGAGCTCGACGTGAATGCCGAGCCGCGCGAGAGCCGGCGCGATCGGCCGGAGATCCTCCGGAACGACGTCCTCGATCGTCACCGCGCCTCCGGTCACCGCCGCGAGGCCCACGAAGCTGCAAACCTCGATGTGGTCGGGCGCGATCGACCACTCGCCGCCGCGCAGACGTTGAACGCCCTCGATGCGCAGGACGTTCGAGCCGACCCCTTCGATCCGCGCGCCGAGTGAGACGAGGAAACGACAGAGGTCCTGGACGTGCGGCTCGCATGCTGCGTTGCCGATCACGGTCTGTCCCCGTGTGAGCGACGCCGCCATCACGGCGTTCTCGGTCGCCATGACGCTCGCCTCGTCGAGGAAGATGTGCGTCCCGCGCAACCCGTCGGTGTGCATCTCGTAGCGGCCGTTGAGGTCGATGTGCGCACCGAGCTCGGTGAGCGCGTGGATATGCGGGTCGAGACGTCGGCGACCGATCACGTCGCCCCCCGGCGGCGGGACCACCGCCCGGCCGGCCCGTGCGAGCAGCGGCCCGGCGAGCAGGAACGACGCCCGGATCCTGCTGGCGAGCTCCGCGTCGAGCTCGTGGGACGAAAGCGACCCGGCGTGGACGCGCACCTCGTTGGTCGCCGCCCACTCGACGTCCGCGCCGAGGTCGGCGATGAGCTCCATCATCGTCTCGACGTCGCGGATGTGCGGGACGTTCGTGAGGCGCACCGGCTCGTCCGTGAGCACGCACGCCGCCAGGATCGGCAGCGCGCCGTTCTTGTTGCCCGAAGCGCGGATCGTGCCGTTCAGAGCGCGCCCGCCCTCGATCACGAAGGACTCGGCGGCGCGGCTCGCAACCGTGGCCATCGCGGTAGCCTACCGCCGGGTATGGAAGTCACTCGCGAACGTGCCTGGGAGACGCTGACGACGTACACAAAGAGCGAAGCGCTCCTGCGTCACGCGCTCGCGGTCGAGGCGTCGATGGGCTGGTACGCGCGGCATTTCGGCGAGGACGAGGAGCTCTGGCGAACCGTGGCCTTGCTGCACGACTTCGACTACGAGATCCATCCGACGCTCGACCAGCACCCGCAACAGGGCGCGCCGATCCTTCGCGAGGAGGGCTACCCCGAGGAGGTCATCGAGGCGGTCCTCTCGCACGCGGAGCACCTGGCGATGCCGCGCGACACGTTGCTCAAGCGGACGCTCTTCGCCTGCGACGAGCTGTCCGGGTTCGTCCACGCGTGCGGGTTGGTGCGGCCGACGGGGCTCGACGGGCTCGAGCCGAAGTCCGTCAAGAAGAAGCTGAAGCAGCCCTCGTTCGCGGCGGGCGTCCACCGCGACGAGGTCTACGCCGGCGCGGAGGGGCTCGGGATCGAGCTCGACGACCACATCCGCAACGTCGTCGAGGCGATGCAGCCGATCGCCGGCGAGCTCGGATTGCGCACGGCCGAGACGGCGGAGGCGTCGTGACGCCGAAGCTCGACGTCTTCGGCATCGTCGTCAGCGACATGGCGCGGTCCGTGGCGTTCTACCGGCGGCTCGGGCTGGAGTTTCCCGACGGCGCGGAGAACGAGCCGCACGTGGAGGCACAGCTCGGGGCCGGGATTCGGTACGCGCTGGACACGGAAGAGACGATGCGCGCGTTCGATTCGGAGTGGAAACGGCCGTCGGACGGTCACTTGACCGGCGGCGCCTTCCATTGCGAGTCGCCGCAGGAGGTCGACCGCTTGTACGCGGAGCTCGTCGAGGCAGGCGCGACGCGGTACAAGGAACCGTGGGACGCCTTCTGGGGGATGCGATACGCGCAGCTCCGCGATCCGGACGGAACAGTGATCGACCTGTACGCGCCGCTGCCGGAGTAGCGCTCGTCGCGCGAGCCCTTCGGGCCCGGGCGGCGAGCCGTACACGCGCGAACGGGGAGCCCCTGACCCCGCCCGCCAGCCGTCAGGCTACGCCCGAAACCGTGACCCGTGTGTCACGAGACGTGGCGAGTTCGTGACATTTCAACCCGCGAGGGCACGAACGAGCCGCGCGATGTCGTCGTCGCTCGTCCACCAGCCGCACGACGCTCGCAGCCGGTCTGTTCCGGGAAGGTCGCGGACGATCACGCCCGCCTCGTAGAGACGCAGCGCGTCCTCGGCCGCGTCGCCCGGCGCGACGAACGGGACGAGCGTCGCCTCGCCGTCCGAGGCAACCTCGTAGCCGCCGGCCGCGAGGGCCGCGCGGCACCGCGCCGCCATCTCTCGCGCGCGCTCGAACCGCCAAGAGGGCGCGCCCGTCAGTGCGGCCTCGAGCCCTGCCAGGCCAGGCGTCGCGATCCAACCGGAGTCGAAGCGCAACGCTCCGTCCTTCGGGACGAACGATCCGTCGCGCTCGAGCGACTGCTGCGAGAAGTACGTCGGCAACGCGACGCGCAGCCGCCCGGGATCGCGCACGTACAGGGCGCCCGTCGGCTCGGGCCCGCACAGCCACTTCTGCCCCGAGACCGTGTAGAAGTCGAGCTCGCCGACGTCGACCGGGATCGCGCCCACGGACTGTGCGCCGTCGACGAGAACCGGGAGACCGGTCTCGTGCCGGAGCTCGTGCACCGGCATCACCTGTCCCGTCGTCCAGAGGACGTGCGACAGCGCGAACAACCGCGTCTTCGGCGTCACGTGCGCGAGGATCGTCTCGAGCGCCTCGCCCGTCGGACGCGTCGTCACCTCGGCGACGCGAACCGTCGCACCCGACGCGTGCAGCGGCAGCAGCAGGCCGGGATGCTCCGAGTCCGTCGTGACGACCTCCTCGCCCGGCCGCAAGCCGAACCCGGCGAAGACGATGTTGCAGCCGTCGGTCGTCGAGCTCGTGAGCGCGACGCGGTCCGGAGTCGCCCCGATCGTCGCCGCAACGGCCTCGCGCACGCGCGTCCGCAACTCGAACACACTCTCGTACCACCGCTTGCCACCGCGTCCGAACTCGTGGTCGAAGCGGTTGCGCTCCTCCATCGCGGCGATCGTCGGCTGCGACAGCGGCCCGAACGTGCCCGCGTTCAGATACGCGAACCGGCGCAGAACGGGAAAGAGGGCCCGCGCTTCCTCGTACGTCATTGCACGTCACGCTCCACGGGCGCGTGATCCGAGAGGAGTCGGCCGCCGACGCGTCGCCGCTCCTCCGGCCAGCGCATCGGCGCAGTCGCCGTCGGCCCGCGGACGAGGATGTGGTCGATCCCCTCCGGCGTCGCACCTTCGAATCCCCACACCGGGCCAACGAGCTCCGGCAGGACACGCGAGTTCTGCAGGGTGAGGTTGAAGTCGCCGCCGAGGACGATCGGCTCGTCCGGATCCGCGAACCCGTCGACGAACGTCGCCGCGCGCAGAAGCTCGGCGTCGGCGAGGCGCCGGTCGACGTTGCCGGTCGCATGCAGGTTCGCGACCACGAACGTGCCCTCCGCGCGTTCGACCCGGACGACTGTGCACCCGCGCCGCTCCTTCGCCCACGCGAGCTGCGACTTCAGTCCGAAGTGATAGCGACGTCGGAAGCTCAGC